>MEKR01000085.1 GCA_001767035.1 Acidobacteria bacterium RIFCSPLOWO2_02_FULL_61_28 | reverse complement strand
GGGTCAGCTGCTGAACGCCGCTTGAAAAACAGCATTTCTACCACGGACTGCTAGCCAACGATCTTGTGGCCGAGCATGTTCCAGAGGAGACTCGGGCACGCCACGACCTTGTTGTTGTTAACCCAGACGGCTTCCAGGGAGACGAGTGGGACGTGATTTACTACTCACTCTCATACGACGCAAAGGGTATGCAGCAAGCTGCTTTGTCGGCTCGGCAAGCGGAACGGGAGCACATACAAGGGATGCTGAATGTTGCATTCACAAGACCTCGTGATGAGATGCATATATTTCACACGGCAGAAATTGATCAGTTCGGTATGGCGACTGGTGCCGGTGCAATCCGCGAGTGGCTCGAACACTGCAAGCGGCGGAGTACCGCTTCGTCGTTAACGCCTCCGCCGGTTACCCAAGCGCAGTCGGAGTTTGAAGCCCAAGTAATCCGGCGCCTATCCGAGCGGGGTGTGAGAGTCAAACCGCAGTATCCGAGTTGTGGTTACTTCATAGATATCGTTGCCGAAATTGAGGGAAGAAGAATTGCCATCGAGTGTGATGGTGAACTCTGGCACCTCGATGAACACGGGAAACTAAAAGTTGAGGATATTCTGCGGCAGGAGATCTTGGAACGAGCGGGTTGGAAAGTGACGCGCGTTCCATACCGTAGTTGGCTATTGAATGCAGAGACTCAATTAAATCGTATCATGAACGCACTCAACAACGATCAGACTCCTACTCCTACGACAGAGCCCGAGCCTCAGAGCCTCGGACAGACCAGATCTTTTAACGTGGACGCTTTCGAATCAGCAGTGATTCGGGCACTGAAGGAAGGGGCTAGAGATAAAGATGATTTGTTCAAAAGGGCAAGGGAATTTCTCGGACGATCAAGGTTGGGACCTCAGATTCGACTATCTCTCGAAGATGCGCTTTCCCCTCTACGAACTCGAAAGATAGTCGTTTGCGAGGACAATGAGTTCTTCTTTGCGAGCGACGACTTTCGAGATGCTTCTTACGTGGCAACTCTGGTCTCTGCGCCAAACCGTTTTAGGAATCAAAGGCATCGGCGGAGTAGGAGGTACAATTATCCCCGTCGATTTTGACGCAAGAACCACGAGCGCTTCTGGTGGCGTCGCTGGCCTATCTGCCCCTTCTCATCATCCTCATCATCGCATTTGCGATCGGCGTATCGTAGAGCCAGGAGCGCGGGACCTGACTCCAACCGCTACTCCTTCCAGTCAATCTTCTTAAGGAGTTCGCGGCGGCGTTCTTCTTCGGCCCAGGTCAGCGGGCCGATATATCCGGCCACATCCCACCCCGTTACCAGCGTCTTCGTATTCGGATTCGTGATTTGGTGCAGCTCGCCATCCGGCAGGATGGGAATCCCCTTGCTGTCGCGCTGGAGGGTATGCTCCGGATAGTTCCTGTAAAAAACCTGAAATACCCTCTCCCGGACCTGCCTCATCGTCCGCTGGAGTTTCTGCGCAGTCTCTTTGTCAAACTTCTCTCCGGAGAGTACGGCGTCGAAATACCCCTCCCGGTCCTTTTCGCTCAACTGCACAAAATTCTTCCCGGAATAGATTACCGCCGCCTGACTGTTGAAGAGGGCCAACTCCGCATCGGTCACGGACAGGTTCTTCATGACCTCGGCGGTTATGTTGAACGGCTCCAAAGTCTTGTATCCGGGGTCTCCGGGGTCCGAAGGAATCAGTGTATCCCCCATGGCCGCCAGCACCGCCGCACGGTCTGCTGCGGGAGCCGCTGACTGCCCGCTCGCCCGCTCCGCCACTCCGAGCGTTGCGGCCGCCGCTGCCGTCCCCAAGCCGGTGGTCTTCAAAAAATCTCTCCGGGTTACGTTGTTTTCCGACATACGGTTCTCCTTTTGCGCCCATCCGAGCCGCGATCCCGCCGAGCGGGAGAGCGGGCCCACTCGCTTACGCTCGTGGCTCGGAATCGGTTTGACTTGCGAGGAACATCGCTCCAAATGCTTTAGCGTTTGAAGTGGCGCTCGATGATGCGGCCCGCCGCAAACACGGTGACCGAGGCCTGCGGAGTCCCCGAATTTCCTGAGTTCACTCGAGGAATCACGCTGGCGTCGCCAATCAACAGATTGTCCACGTCATGCGACTCAAAGTGGAGGTTCACCACCGAAGTTTTCGGATCCACTCCCGCCCGGCAGGAACCGACCCGATGCTGCCCGCGCGTCTGAGGCGTCAGGTTGACGGGGGTGTCCATCCCCACGATCTTGCGGGCGCCCATCTTTTCCAGAATGCCCCGCGCCATCTCCCGTCCCTCTTGGAATCGCTGGAGGGTCAGACGATGGTCTCCCCCGTAAACCAGTTTTCCGTCCGGACCAATCTGCCAGCGTCCCGAGGGCTTCGTCACCAATAATCCGATATTCCCCGCACGCAGAATTCCCTTCTCTCTCATGAACTGCTTGTGCGCCCGGCCGTAAGCGGGAGCAAAGGGACTCATCGCCGCCTGGCTCGGCAACTGGGCGGTTCCGAAGCTGGCATTCAGACGGAGCCTTCCTTCTGCGTCGGGACGGCTGTCATGGATCATGGTGTATCCCCCGACGCTCCCCAGATCCCCGTCCCCCAGCGGCTCGTCAAACCACCCGCTGACACCCGGCGTCGGCGGCTGCCCATCAATGTGTTTCCCGATATTGGCGTTCTCGACCAGGATGGGATTCCCTCGCCATTCCCGTGGACCGTAGCCGGAACGCATTAGAAGCAGCGGAGTATTCGTGAATCCGGCGCAAACGATGATCTTGTCGGCCTGAATCTCGTAGTTCGAGCCGCCCGTCCGGCAGGCCAGGCTGCGGGCGATTCCCCTTCCTGCTCTGGCTTCAATGTTGATCTTCTCGACGTAGGTTTCCGGGATAATCTCCACGCCAAATTTCTCGGCCGTCGGGAGGTAGTGTCCCAAGGTGCTCGAGCGGGAATCGTACTTGCACATCATGCGGTCCATGCAGTACCCGCAATAGATGCAATTGCGGCGCGCCGTTTCGCCCCGGTACGGGTTGTAGCCCATCTGTTTGGCGACCTCGAAGAAAAGCCGGTTGCCGCGCGTGTTGATCTGCTCCGGAAACGGATGGATGTTAAATTCCCGCCGAATCTCCGCAACCCCTGCCCGGAGATTCTCCTCGGTCCAATCCACGCCCGTTTCTTTTTGCCAGTGGAGATAGTCGGCCGGAGTGGGAAGGATCGCGACGGCCCCCCAGTGCAACGAGCTGCCGCCCACCATCTTGGCCAGGTAGGGGTCATCCCATTCGTAGTTCCGCTCGTAGCCGTCCTCGAGGTTCGTAAACACCCTCCGCCGCAGCGGAGAGCCATAGCCGGCGCGATGCGTGCCCGGAAAGTAAGGTCCGGCGTCGAGCAGCGCAATCGTGAGCCGTTCACCGTTCCGGGAGTTCACTCCGTGCTCCGCGATCTTCGCCGCCAGAATCGGGCCGGAAAAGCCGGCTCCGATGATGGCTACATCGTACTTCTTGTCAGCCATGGCTTGTACCCCTTTTCTCTAGCGCCGGTCCCGCCAAGCGGGACCGGGGTTAGCGGAGAGTTCATTCCACAGGCCGTTTTAACGGCCTTCCCTCCGTTTCGGCTTCAGCCCTCGTCGGCCCCTCTGGTTAAAGGCACCCTAGGAAAGCCCCCTAAAGGGGGCTAAGAAAATCGGTGGCTCTCGTGGACCCAGGCGTAAACGCCTGGGCTAGAAAAAAGGGCAATCCCTCATGAATAAGCCAAGTAACTTTGTGCCCTTACGATCCAGCAGTCACTATTATGCGATCCTCAACAAATTCCCGCTTCAGAAAATCAACTTCAGGCCAAACTGAATCTGCCGCCCGGTCGTGGCGACGTCGGTGATCCGCCCCGCCGCCGCGTTCCGGGGAGGGTTGGGGTTGGTTGTCTGCGGCAGAAAGGTCGCGTTACTGGGAAGTCGGAAGTTCGCCCGGTTGAAGAGGTTGAAAAACTCGGCCCGGAATTGCAGGCTGAATCGTTCCGTCAACGAGGTCGTTTTCGACATGTTGAAATTCCAGGTCGCCAACCCCGGTCCCGTCAGGATGTTCCTCCCCGCGTTCCCAAGGATGCGACGCGGGCAACCGCCGGTAGTAACTCCCGGCGCACACTGCGGAGTCAGCGGAGGCAGCGCAAAGGCCGTGGGACTGAAGTACTGATCCACGTATTGTGGCGTGCCTCTTTCCGCCACGGTCGGCTTGCCCACCAGGTCCGGCCTCTGGGTGCCCGCGCCCTGGGGAAGTCTCCCGGCAAAATCTCCGCCGCTTGTGACCGTAAAAGGAGGTCCGGTACTTGCCGTGACCACACCGCTCAGGCTCCAACCGCCAATGAGTTTGCCCGCCACGCCGGTCAGGCTACCGCCCAGAGCTTTTCCCGGTCCCAAAGGCAGTTCGTAAAGATAATTCAGGGACCAGTAGTGCCGCAGGTCCCAGGCCGAGAGAGCCCGGTTGGCCTTGGTATCAAACGGTATGTTCACGTCAGCGCTGCTCGGCCCGTCGAAGTTCCCCCCGTGGTATCGGTTCGAATTGGTATCAATGGCCTTCGACCAGTGGTAAGAACTCCGGATCTGGAGCCCGGCGCTGAACCGCTTTTCTATTGAAAGCTGCAACGAGTTGTAATAGGAATCGTTTTCGGCGGTGGCCCAACGGATGATTCCGAAGTTGGGATTGCGGCGCGTCGTTGGTACTAAGGGGATGTATCTCCTTCCATCGGCGCCGGCGATATCCGCTCGCCCGTTGGCCTCCGAGTTCACACCCAACAGGTTCACGCCGCGGGATCCCATGTAACCTACATTCACCGTCGTGTTGGGCAAAACCTCCTGCTGCAGGTTGAAACTGTAGTTCATGTTGTAGGGCTGCGCCAGGTGGAAGTCAATCGTATCCAGTCGGAGGGCGCCTCCGCTGGACGGGGACACGCGGCCCGGCGGGAGGTTGGGTAAGATCAACGGATAGACCAGCGGCTGGCCCGGAGTGGTCGTGATCTGGATGCCATCCCAGATGGGAGGCATCCGGTTCCCGGGCAGAATGAAGTCGGAGTTGCGGATGGCCTGCTGGAAAATCCCGAATCCGCCACGGATGGAGGTCTTGCCATTGTTAAACGGGTCCCAAGCGAAGCCAAATCGGGGCGCAAAATGGGCAAAGGCGGAGGCTTGCTCCCAGAACGGGCCGCCCACCTTGGTAGCCGTATCGGTGAAGATGTTCGCGAGCGTGGCGATTCGGCCGTTGACTTCCGTGGGCACGGTGGCCCACTCGAGGCGCACTCCCAAGTTCAACGTCAGGTTGGGACGCACCCTCCAGTCGTCCTGGAGATAGGTCCCGATGATCCACGAGCGCCAGCCCCGGTTGGCATCCCCCGTCGGACCCGAACCCAGTAGTTGCCGCGGCGTTTGGGAGTAAAAATCTTGCAGCGAATTGAAAGTCCAGGTCCCCTCAAAAGAGAAGGGGAAATCCTGGTTGTCATGGTTGCGTTGCAGAGAGGCCCCGAGCTTCACGGAGTGATTCCCCTTGGTCAAGGTCATGTCATCGGCGTACTGGTAGGAGGTCCACCATAAAAGTCTGGTTTGCCCTCCGTTGGACCCAATCGCGTCCATGGGGAGGACGTTCACCTGTCCGGGTCTTCTCCCCGGAACGTGGATCAGCGCCGAAAGGTCCTTCTCCGTGGACTGTCGAAACGTCAGGAGGGTGATCGAGCGACCCACGCCGGCGCGAAAGTTATTCAGCAAACTCGCGGTCAACAGGGAGGTGAAGTTCAGCATCAGGTGCTGGTAACGAGTATCTTTGGCATCTATGAACAGCTCGTCGAAGCGGGAGCGGTCGGCATTGCCGTCCGAGAAGGTATAGCGGCCAAACATAAAGTGTTTGTCGTTAAAAGTATGGTCGAGCCGGACCGTGAAGTAGTTTTCGGTGGTCGGATCGGAGGGCGCCGTCGTGAACTCTGCCGTGCCGTCGCCGAAATTCCTCCTGCCGGGCGAGGGCAGGGGATAGAGGTTCAATATGCTTTGGGCGATCGGCCCGACCTGACAGCCGGTGGCGCAGGGCCCGCTGGGCAAAATCCCCCGGCGCGCCTCCGGAGTCGGCACTCGCATGAATAACGTCGAGCCGAGCCGTTGCCGCAGTCCTTCGTAACTGCCGAAGTAGAAGGTGCGGTCTTGCTTGATGGGGCCTCCCAGGGTGAATCCGAACTGGTTCCGCTTGAACGGCGGAACTACATCGTCGAAAAACTCGCGCGTGTCCAATACGTTGTTGCGGAGAAACTCGTACACGGAACCATGAATCGTATTCGTTCCGCCGCGGGTGACCGCGATCATGACCCCTCCGGCGACCTGGCCGTACTCGGCGGGGTAATTGGACGTCAGCACCCGGTATTCCCGAATGGTGTCAGTCCCCAGTAAGCCTCCGCCGGCGCTGCTGGGGGTTTGCACCAGGGTGTCGTTGATGATCAGGCCGTCCACCACGTAGTTGTTCTGCGACGGGTGCGCCCCCGCCACGCTGAACTTGGAGGCATTACCATGAAACCGCTCCGCCGCTGAGAAAGGGGGCGGGGCCGCCGAGGCGATGTTTTTGACGTTGGCCTGCAAATCCATCAGGTCGGTGAAGCTCCGGCCATTCAGGGGCAGTTCCCGCACCGTCCTCTCACTCACCAGGCCGGAGACCGTCGAATTCGTGGTCTCGACCAGCGGGGCCTCTCCCGTGACTTCAATCCGTTCGGTGGTCGCTCCCACTTGGAGAGAAAAATTCACGACCGCTTCCTGGCCGACCGTCAAGGTGATCCCACTGCGGACCGTCGTCTGGAAGCCTGCGGCCGTAACCTCCAATTCGTAGCTGCCAGAGGTCAACTGCTGCGCCGAGTACCGGCCCGCGGCATCGGAAGTAATGGTGCGGTCCGCTCCCGTCTCGACGTTCCGGACGACCACGGTCGCGCCCGGAATCACCGCCCCGGACGAATCGGAAACCGCTCCCGAGATCGTCCCGCCGGTCAACTGCCCCCAGGAGATCGTGAACGGCATCAGCGCCAGCAACACGGCAACCAGAATTCTCCCTGCCCCGCGCAGCGAGACTTGACCTCCCAACCTTCCTCTCTGCATTTGAACCCTCCCTCGCCTCAGCAGGAAGTTTGATCTCCTGCCGGGATTGATGTTTCTTGTCTTATCCGAAATTTCTGACTTGTCCCACCCTACGCCTGCAAGCCTACGTCAACCCCGCTGCGGAGTCAAGCATAAATCGCCTGTGTCGCAGAGCGGATGTCAAGGCAAAGTAGAAAGTTCCTGTTCTGAGCAAAGTAGGAAGTTCCGCTTTTGGTCTTTGGTTTTTTCTCTCTTGTTTTTTCCTCGGTTTTTGGC
>MEKR01000084.1 GCA_001767035.1 Acidobacteria bacterium RIFCSPLOWO2_02_FULL_61_28 | reverse complement strand
GGCCGGACACGAATCCGGTCCACTCACCGAACGGGCCCTCGTCCTCGCGGACGTTGGCCAGAATCCTGCCTTCGATGACGATCTCGGCATGCGCGGGGACCTCGATATCGACGGTTTCGCAGCGGACCAGTTCGAGCGGTTTGCCGCGCAAGGCTCCGGCGAGCCCGTACTCGTCCTCGCCGTGCCCGACGGTGGCCTGCGAGGCCAGATAGCAGGCGGGCTCCGTGCCGATGACCAGCGCGAACTCGCAATCCTTGCCCAGCCGCTCGCTCTTGCGCTGGTTCACCGCGCCATGGTGGGTGAATGCGATCGAGACGCCCAGACGCCGCGGCCCCATGATCTCGATCCGGTAGATGCCCACGTTGCGTCGTCCGGTCTCCGGATCCTTGGTGACGCACTGCGCGAAGGTGATGTACGGACCGTGATCGCCGTCGTGCCACAGGATGGGCACCGGAAATCGCGTCAGGTCAGGCGCGGCCACCCGCACCTCCTTGCACGCCCCGGTCTGGACCGTGACCGGAGGCAGCGGTTTCTCCAGGCACGCGAGCCATCGCTTCAACAGATCCTTTTCCTCCCATCCCAGAGCAAACGCGACGTGGCGCCGGCTGATGAAGGGATTGTTGAAAAGAGGCATCGAGCTGCCTTCCACGTTATCGAACAGTAGCACCGGGCCCCGGGCCGCGAGATTGCGCTCGATCACGGCCGCCAACTCGTATTGCGGGCTCACCTGCTTGCGCACCCGGCACAACTCTCCCGCCTTGTCCAGCGCCGCGATGAACTCCCGAATGTCCGCAAAAGCCATCTTTATTTCCTTTTTTGCAAGGGTTCTTCTGGCGGGGTGACTATCGTTGGAATAGTGTGTAAAAATGAATGCTATTTATTTTTATGCCCCAACCCCTCGTTGTCAAGGCACATCGTATCTGCGCCGAGTCGGCGATTTGTCCGCGGGTAGTCGTGGCTGACAAAATCATCGTTCGCGGCCGAGACCGTGGCGATCAGCGATCTGGGCATCGTCGCCGACGCCCCGGTCTACGTCGCCATCGACAAGGGGTACTTCAAGCAGCATGGCGTCGAGGCGAAGCGGATGAAATTCGCCTCTGCCGCCGAGACGACGGCGGCGCTCTCCACGGGCGAACTCCAGTTCTCCGGGGGAGCCGTCGGCGCAGGATTGTTCAACGCGTTCGCGCGAGGGTGGCCCGTCAGGATCGCGATGTCGCGCACGCGGGACACGCCCGGATTCTCCAGCAATACGCTGGTCGTGCGCGGCGATCTCAAGGATCAGATCCGCTCCATCGCGGATCTGAAGGGCAGAAAAATCGCGGTCAACGCTCCGGCCGCCGGTCTGCTCTACATACTCGGCAGCATGCTCGAGGCCGAGAAGCTCAGTCTCAAGGACGTGGAGGTGGTCTACATGCCCTGGCCCAACATGGGGCCCGCGTTCGACAGGAAGGCCATCGACGCCGGCACGATGGTCGAGCCGTTCGTCGCGCAGTACCAAGAGCGCGGCCAGGCGTTCCCGTTCAAGCGCGCCGCCGACCAATTCAGGAAGCCGCCGTTGGAGATTTCCGTGATGCTGGTCAACAAGGAGTGGATGGACAGGAATTTCAAGCTCGCGACCGATTTTACAGTGGCCTATTTCAAAGGGCTGCGTGACGTCCACGATGCGCTGGTGGGCGGCAAGAACCGGTCCGAAGTGGTCGATATCGTCTCGCAGTATACGGGAGTGAAGGACAAGGCGATCTTCGACCGCATGCAGTGGAGCTACATGGATCCCAATGGCAGCGTGGAGCGCGAAAGCCTGCGCGAACAGCAGGAGTGGCACGCAAAGCAGGGAACGATTCCCAAGAAGGTCAATATCGACGACATCATCGACGAGCGGCTGGTGAGATACGCCATCGGTCAGCTTGGCGTCGCGGGCAAGAAGCGACCCTAGCGGAATCGTGTCGCAAGCGTTTGGAAGAACGAACGGCCGATACAGACTCCCCTCAAGTGGCCGTCTCAAGCCGGAGCGCAAGCTTCGCGGGCGAGAAAATCATCCGGGCAGCCGCGCCCGCGTGGCTCAGTCGCAGTCGCCATCAGTCGCCCCGGATACCCGTTTCCTGAATAAACCCAAAGTCTTCGCCGGGTCTGTCAACACTTCAATGATCAGAGACTAAGCGGCTTCAGCGACGTTGTGAAGACCCCGCGAGGAAGCTGGTGCTCGGACAGATCGCGAAAGAAGCACTCCACCATGTTGAACCAGGATGCGCTGGTCGGGGTTAAGTGCATGTGAAAGCGCTGGAAATCGTGGTCCCCCATGCTCCACCAATGCTCCATTCCCTCGTCAGTCGGCCTTCGCGCCGATCTGCTTGACCAGCGCGCCGTATTTTTCGTAGTCGGCGCGGATCAGCGCGGCGAATTCCTCGGGCGCGATGGCGTAGGGTTCGAGCCCGCCCGCCGTATTGAGGCGCTGCTTCATTTCCGGCGTCGCGAGCAGGCGGTTGATGTCCGCGCGCAGCTTCGCCATGACGGCATCGGGCACGCCGGCCGGGGCAAACAGGCCGAGCCAGGTGGAAAGCTGGTAGCCGGGATAGAACTCGCCGATCGTCGGCAGCTCCGGGAACAGCGGCGAGCGGCTGCGCCCCGTCGCCGCGATTCCGCGCAGCCTGCCGGCGCGGATCTGGTGCCCGCTCGAGCCGCCGATGAACATCGCCGGCACCTCGCCGGCCATCGCCGCTGTCGTCGCCGGGGCGCCGCCCTTGTAGGGAACGTGCACGAGGTTGATGCCGGCGCGCAATTTCAGCATCTCCATCGCCATCTGGTGCTGGCTGCCGCTGCCGGCGGAGGCGTAGGCGAGCGGCGGATTCGCGGTCTTCGCGTACTCGATGAATTCCTGGAAGTTCTTCACCGGCACCGACGGGTGCACCGTCAAGAAGAAGTTGGGCTGCGCGGCGAGCGGCGAAACCGGCACGAGGTCTTTCAGCGTGTCCACCGGCATCTTCGCGTACACGTGGGGATTGAGGACGATCAGGCTGTCCATGGCGAGCAGCAGCGTGTAGCCGTCCGGCGCCGATTTGGCAACCGCTTCCATCGCGATGTTGCCGTTCGACCCGGCGCGGTTTTCGACGACGATCGGCTGGCCGAGCAGCGGCGAGAGCTTCTCGCCGACCATCCGGGCGATGATGTCGGGCGCTCCCCCCGGCGAAACCGGCACCACCAGCTTGACCGGCCTGGAGGGATACTGCGCCTGCCCGAGATTCGGGGCGAGCAGGCCGGCGAGCGCGATGCCCGCGGCAAGCAGCACGGCGCGGATGCGCATGGATCGACGTTCGGGTCGCTGGTTGGTACGCATGGCGGGTCTCCTCGTTGGGGGAGAACGGGGTCTCCCATTACTTACTCAAATCGTACATCCCTGAGCCGGCATAGCCGCAACCAAACGGGTTGCCTCGCTTTGTCATCCATAATCTCCCGATTTTGTGCAGTTGCAACTTCGCAACTGCACAAAATCGGGAGACATATAATGCTCTATTCCCTCGTCAGTCGGCCTTCGCGCCGATCTGCTTGACGAGCTTGCCGTATTTTTCGAAATCGGAGCGGATCCGGTTGGCGAATTCCTCTGGCGTGGCTGCGTCGGGTTCAAATCCACCCGCATTGAAGCGCTCCTTTACTTCTGGCATTGCAATGACCTTGTTGATATCTGCGCGCAGTCTCGCAATCACGGCATCGGGCAGACCGGCCGGGGCGAACAGGCCGATCCAGGTGGTCAGAAGGTAGCCGGGATAGAACTCGCCGATCGTCGGCTTGTCAGGAAACAGCGAATGGCGGCTGCTCCCCGTCGTCGCGAGTCCGCGCAGCCTGCCCGCGCGGATCTGGGGTTCGATCGAAGAGGGACCGGCGAACATCGCCGACACCTCGCCGGCGATCGCCGCCGCATTCGCCTTGGCGCCGCCCTTGTAGGGAACGTGCACGAGGTTGATGCCCGCGCGCAGTTTCAGCATCTCCATCCCCATCTGGTGCTGGCTGCCGCTGCCGGCGGAGGCGTAGGCGAGCGGCGGATTCGCGTTCTTCGCGTACTCGATGAATTCCTGGAAGTTCTTCACCGGCACCGACGGGTGCACCGACAGGACGTAGCCGTTCTGCGCGATGAGCGGGGCAACCGGCAGGAGGTCCTTCAGCGTATCTACCGGCATTTTCGCGTACACGTGGGGATTGATGACGATCAGGCTGTCCATGGCGACCAGCAGCGTGTGGCCGTCGGGCGCCGATTTGGCAACCGCTTCCATCGCGATGTTGCCGTTTGCACCGGCGCGGTTCTCTACCACGATCGGCTGGCCGAGCAGTGGCGAGAGCCTCTCGCCGATCACCCGGGCGAGGATGTCGGGCCCGCCACCCGCCGAAACCGGCACCAACAGCTTGACCGGCCTGGACGGATACTGCGCGTGCCCGGAAAGCGGGGCGAGCAGGCCGCCGAGCGCGATGCCCGCGGCAAGGAGCACGGCGCGCATGCGCATGGATCGGTGACTCCACCAATGCTCCATCCCCGCGTCAGTCGGCCTTCGCGCCGATCTGCTTGACGAGCTTGCCGTATTTTTCGTAGTCGGCGCGGATCAGCGCGGCGAATTCCTGCGGCGTGGTGACGTAGGGTTCGAGTCCGCCCACCGCATAGAGGCGCTCCTTCACTTCCGGCATCGCGAGCACGCGGTTGATGTCGGCGCGCAGTCGCGCAATCACGGCATCGGGCAGACCAGCCGGGGCAAAGATGCCAAGCCAGGTGGACATGTGGTAGCTGGGATAGAACTCGCTGAGCGTCGGCAATTCCGGAAACAGCGGCGAGCGATTGTGCCCGGTCACCGCCAGGCCGCGCAGCCTTCCAGCGCGGATATAGGGCACGGTCGAAGTGCCGCCGCTGAACATCGCCGGCACTTCGCCGGCGATGGTTGCGATCGCGGCGGCGGCGGCGCCCTTGTAGGGAACGTGCACGAGGTCGATGCCCGCGCGTACTTTCAGCATCTCCATCGCCATCTGGAACAGGCTGCCGCTGCCGGCGGAGGCGTAGGCGAGCGGCGGATTCGCTTTCTTCGCGTACTCGATGAACTCCTGGAAGTTCGTTACCGGTACCGAAGGGTGTACGGACAGAAAAAGGGTGTTGGACGCGACCGTGGCAACCGGCACGAGGTCCTTCAGCGTATCCACCAGCATCTTCGCGTATAGGTGGGGATTGATGACGACGTTGCTGTCGGTGCAGATTATCAGCGTATAGCCATCGGGCGCCGATTTCGCGACCAGGTCCATCGCGATGTTGCCGTTCGACCCGGCGCGGTTCTCGACGATGATCGGCTGCCTGAACAGCGGCGAGAGCCGCTCGCCGACCACCCGGGCGATGGTGTCGGGCGCGGTGCCCGGTGCGGACGATGCTATCAGCTTGATCGGCTTGGACGGATACTGCGCGTGCCCGGAAAGCGGGGCGAGCAGGCCGCCGAGCGCGATGCCCGCGGCGAGGAGCACGGCGCCGATGTGCGTGGATCGGCGCATGGATCGGTGTTCGGGCAGCTGGCTGTTAAACATTGCAGGTCTCCCTCCATCTCAAAAAATAACCGGACCCCCAGTGACTCATTCGAAACGTACATCCTTAATCTGAAATCTGGCCGCTGCGCAGCGCAAGCGCACCGCGCAGGGCACGGCTCTCCCAGCGCTTGAACAGCGCCTCCCAGGACGCGGTGCCGTCCGAACCGGTTCCTTCGCGCAGCAGGAATTCGGCCAGCGCCCGCAAGTGTGCACTGCCCGATCCTTCGGTCCGTGACGCCAGTTGGGCGAGCGCCTTCCCGGCGGGCGCATACTTGCCCAAGTAGAGGCGCAGAATCTCTTCGCGTTCGGCCGCATCGGGCAAGGCAAGGGCAATCAGCGTGCCGAAGCGCCCGGGCTGCAACAGCGCATCATCGACAAGGTCGAGCCGGTTGGTGGCGGCGATGACGCCTACCGAACCGCTTTGCTCCAGATCGTCGAGTTCCGCCAGCAACTGATGCACCACGCGCTCGGTGGTCCAGCTCCCGCTGCCGCGGCCACGCACCGGCGCCAGCGCATCCAGCTGATCGAAGAAAATCACGCAGGGCGCGAGCTCGCGCGCCAGCTTGAACACGTGGCGCACCGCCTCCTCGGACTCT
>MEKR01000083.1 GCA_001767035.1 Acidobacteria bacterium RIFCSPLOWO2_02_FULL_61_28 | reverse complement strand
GGGCGCGCGATGGTGGGCAACGCGGGCGTACTGCTCACACGGGTCGAGTACGTCAAGCACGGACCGGTAAAGAACTTCGCCGTCGTGGATGCTGCCATGAACGACCTCCTGCGCCCGGCACTCTACGAGGCCTGGCACGACATCATTCCGGTGCGACCTCGCGCGGGCACCCCGGCCATCTACGACGTGGTCGGACCCGTGTGCGAATCAGGCGACTTTCTGGGCCATGGGCGCAGCCTGACGGTACAGCCGGGCGACCTGCTCGCAATCCTTTCGGCAGGGGCCTATGGCATGAGCATGAGCTCGAACTACAACTCACGGCCGCGCGCCGCGGAAGTCATGGTCGATGGCGCGGCCGCCCATCTTGTGCGCGCCAGGGAAGCAGTCGAGAGTCTCTTTGCTTTAGAGCGCATTTTGCCGTAAATTTCAGCGGTTCCCGGGCCCGAGTCGCCCATCAGAGCGGCGTCCCGGCCTGGAACCCGCCCGCCCCCTAGGAGGGGGCTTTGCGTTTTCTTGAACCTATGTTGGAAACTGTGGAATTTCATACAGTGCGGGCCTGTTCGCACTAGCACGACGGGCAAACCGTCATATGAAGCCAAGCCTCCATTCCTTCATCGCCTCCGGCGCGCCGGGCCGCCGCACGCTAATTGGATTCGCCGGTCTGGCGGTGTTCGGCGGTGCGCTCCTGGTGCATTTCGCCGCCGGCACGTCGGCGCAGGAATCGAAGGCCGCACGAGGCCCCGCGGCGGTGCCGGTCTCCGTCGCCACCGTCGTGCGGCAGGACGTCCCGGTCCGGCTGCAGTCAATCGGAAACGTCGAGCCGTTTGCGACGGTCGCCGTGAAAGCGCGGGTCGACGGGCAGATCGTCGAGGTGAATTTCAAGGAAGGCCAGGAGGTCCGCCAGGGAAGCGTACTGTTCAAGATCGATCCGCGGCCGTTCGAGGCGGCGCTGCGGCAGGCCGAGGCCAATTTCCTGAAAGATACGGCACAGAAGGACCAGGCGCGGTCTCAGGAGCGCCGCTACCAGGAACTGCTGCAGAAGAATTTCGTCTCCAAGGAGGCCTACGCCCAGATCCGCACCAATGCCGATACGGCCGAGGCGGTGGCCCAGGCCAGCCGCGCTGGGCTCGACAACGCCAAGCTCAATCTCGAATACTGCACCATCCTTGCGCCCATCGAGGGCTTTACCGGCAAGATCCAGATCGCAAAAGGCAACCTGGTGAAGGCCAACGACACCAACCCTCTCTTGGTGCTCAACCAGGTGCATCCGATCTATGTCAGTTTCGCGGTGCCCGAGCAGCGTCTGGCTGCCATCCGCAGTTACATGGCTAAAGGTTCGCTCGTGGTGGAAGCGGCGCCGACCGGCACTGACAAGCGCGCGGTATCGGGGACGCTCATATTCGTCGACAACGCGGTCGACCAGACGACCGGCACGATCAAGCTGAGGGGGCTGTTCCAGAACAAGGACAACGCGCTCTGGCCGGGCCAGTTCGTCAACGTCAGCGTCAAGCTCTACGAGCAGAAGAACGCCGTCCTGGTGCCGACGCAGGCGGTGCAGACCGGGCCCGACGGGCAGTACGTGTTCGTGGTCAAGCCCGACATGACCACCGAAGTGCGCAAGGTGACCGTGGACCGTTCCGACGGGGACAACGCCATCATCGCCACCGGCCTGAAGGGCGGAGAGCAGGTCGTCACCCGGGGCCAGCTGCGGCTCGCCCCGGGTGTGAAGGTCACCCCCGTCAAGTCCTGATCGTTCCTCGTTCCCAATGGGCGCAAACCTCTCCGAACTGTTCATCCGCCGACCGGTCATGACCATCCTGGTCATGCTCGGCATCGTGATTTTCGGACTGGCCGGTTTCAAGAAGCTTCCGGTTTCCTCGCTGCCGAACGTCGATTTCCCCACCATCCAGGTCACCGCCGAACTGTCCGGCGCCAACCCGGAGACCATGGCAGCGGCCGTCGCGACCGTGCTCGAGAAGCAGTTCTCGACCATCGCCGGCATCGATTCCATGACCTCGATCAGCAGCCAGGGGATCACCTCGATCACGATCCAGTTCTCGCTCGAGCGCGATATCGACGCCGCCGCTCAGGATGTGAATTCGGCGATCGCAGCCACGGCGCGCCAGCTGCCCACGAACATGGCCTCGCCGCCGTCGTTTCGCAAGGTGAACCCGGCCGACGCCCCGATTTTCTTCCTGACCCTCACCTCCGACACCCTGCCGCTGTCGACCGTGAACGAATACGCCGAAACCGTGCTCGCCCAGCGCATCTCGACCATCAACGGCGTGGCGCAGGTACAGGTTAACGGCCAGCAGAAATACGCGGTGCGGGTGCAGGTCGACCCTAGCGCGCTCGCTTCGCGCGGCGTGGGCATCAACGAAGTCGAGCAGGCGGTGGCCAACGCCAACGTCAACCTGCCCACCGGCACGCTCTACGGCAAGGACCAGGTGTTCGCGGTGCAGGCCACGGGCCAGCTCTACACCGCAGAAGCCTACCGGCCAATCATCGTCGCCTACCGCAACGGCGCGCCCATACGTCTGAGCGAAATCGGGCGCGTCATCGACAGCGTGCAAAACAACAAGGTCGCCGCCTGGTACAAGGACAAGCGCGGCATCGTGCTCTCCATCCAGCGCCAGCCCGGCACCAATACCATCGAGGTTGTCGACAAGATCCGCAAGCTGCTGCCCACCTTCCGCACCGAAGTTCCTGCGGGCATCGACATCAACATACTCTACGACCGCTCCATCACCATTCGCAATTCGGTGGAGGACGTGGAATTCACCCTGATGCTCGCACTGGCGCTGGTGGTGATGGTGATTTTCGTTTTCCTGCGCAACGTGCGCGCCACCGTCATCCCGAGCGTGGCGCTGCCGATCTCCGTCATCGGCACGTTCGCCCTGATGTACGTGTTCGACTACAGTCTCGACAACCTGTCGCTGATGGCGTTGACTCTGTGCGTGGGCTTCGTGGTGGATGACGCCATCGTGATGCTGGAGAACATCTCGCGCCATATCGAAATGGGCAAAAACCCGATGCAGGCGACGCTGGACGGCTCCAAGGAAATTTCCTTCACTATCGTGTCCATGACGATTTCGCTGATCGCGGTGTTCATTCCCGTGATGTTCATGAGCGGGATCCTGGGCCGCCTGCTGCACGAATTCGCGGTGGTCATCATCGTCGCGGTGCTGATTTCCTGTGTCGTTTCCCTCACGCTCACGCCGATGATGTGCAGCCGCATCCTCAGGCCGCACAGCGAGATAAAGCATGGCCGGGTGTTCATGCTGAGTGAACGGGTGTTCGAGGCGACGAAAAGCGCCTACGACCGCAGCCTGAGCTGGGCGATCAATCATGCGCGCCTGACGATGGTGGTGTTCCTCGTCATCGTCATTGCGACCGGGGTGCTGTTCGCGCGCATGCCCAAGGGTTTCCTGCCAAGCGACGACAGCGGCCAGCTGTTCGTCTTCATCGAAGGACCGCAGGACATCTCCTTCGAGGCCATGTCGGCTGCCGAGCGCCAGGTACTCGACATCATCCGCGCTGATCCCAATGTCGAGGCGGCGATGGGTTTCATCGGCGCGAGCGGCTTCAACCCCTCGCTCAACATCGGCCGCGCCATCATCGCGCTCAAACCTTTCAAGCAGCGCAAGCCGGCCGACGAGGTGGTGAGGGGGCTGCGCCCGAAACTGCAGAACGTCGTCGGCGTGAAGGTGTTCGTGCAAAACATACCGATTATCCGCATCGGCGGCCAGCTCACCAAGAGCCCCTACCAGTACGTGCTGCAGGGTGCGAGCACCGAGCAGCTCTACCGCTGGGCGCCGATCATCGAGGCGAAACTGAAGACCCTGCCGGAACTCATCGACGTCACCAGCGACCTGCAGATCACGCGGCCGCAGGTGACCGTGGAAATCGACCGCGAGAAGGCCTCGTCGGTTGGCGTCACCCCCCAGCAGATCGAATCGGCCCTGAACAGCGCCTTCGGGTCCAAGCAGGTATCGAGCATTTACACCGCAACCAACAACTACTGGGTCATCCTGGAGCTCGACCCCAAATACCAGCGCGACCCCTCGGCGCTGAACATGCTCTACATCCGCTCCACGACCGGCGTGCTGGTACCGCTCACTTCAGTTGCCAAGCTGAGCTTCGGCGTCGGCCCCCTTTCCGTCACCCACCTGGGCCAGTTGCCCTCGGTCACCCTGGCCTTCGACCTGCGGCCGGGCCTGGCCCTGTCGGAGGCCATCACCGTCATCAACAAGGCCGTGCTGGAACTGCAGGTGCCGGCGACGCTGACCGGCAGCTACCAGGGCACGGCACAGGCGTTCCAGAGCTCGCTCGCCGGCATGGGCATTTTGCTGGTGGTCGCCATCTTCGTGATTTACCTCGTACTCGGCATGCTGTACGAAAGCTTCATCCACCCGGTCACCATCCTTTCCGGGCTGCCCACCGCCGGCCTGGGGGCATTGGTGACGCTGTGGGCGTTCAACATGGAGCTCAACATGTATGCCTTCGTCGGCATCATCATGCTGATCGGCATCGTGAAGAAAAACGCCATCATCATGATCGACTTCGCCATCGGGGCCCAGCGCAACGAGGGCAAGGCGGCGAGGGAAGCGATCCACGAGGCCTGCATCATCCGCTTCCGTCCGATCATGATGACCACCTTCGCCGCGCTGATGGGCACGCTGCCGATCGCGCTGGCCATCGGCACGGGCGGCGACGCGCGCCAACCCCTGGGCCTTGCGGTGGTGGGCGGGCTGGTGGTATCGCAGTTCCTGACCCTCTACATCACCCCGGTGATCTACATCTACTTCGAGCACCTGCAGCAGCGGCTGCGGCGGCGACCCGGAACCGGCGCGGCGCTGCCCGCCGGCACACCTGTGGAAGGCTGACCGAGCCGATCGAAGACAAGCGCGGCTACGCCGCCCGCTTCCTGAACGCCGAGACGGCGCGAAAGCCCAGCAGCAGCGCCAGGACCAGCGCATAGATGGCCGGCTGGGTGATGTCGCGCTTGACCAGCCACCAGTAGTGGATGACTCCGCAGACGGCAAGCACGTAGACCAGCCGGTGCAGCGCGGTCCAGTTCTTTCCGCCCATGCGCTGCGCCATCGCGTCGGTTGAGGTCACCGCGAGCGGAACCATCATGGCAAAGGCGGCGAATCCGATGGTGATGAAGGGGCGTTTCACGATGTCCTTGACGATCGCCGCGCCGTCGAAGAACTGTTCGAGCCACACGTAGCTAATCAGATGCAGCATCGCGTAGAAAAAGCCGTATAGCCCGAGCATGCGCCTCAACCGCGCGAGCCGGTACCAGCCGGTGAACCGGCGCAGTGGCGTCACCGACAGTGTGGCGAGCACGAATACCAGCGTCCAGGTTCCCGTGGAGCGCCGAATCGTTTCGACCGGATTGACACCCAGGAGATCAAGCGGTGCGCCGATCACAAGGCGGGCGAGCGGGCCCAGACACAGCACGAATATGACCGCCTTCGTCCAGGCAAATACCCGTGGTGAAAGGATCGCGAGCGAACGCGCCCGCGGCTGCGCCTGCTTCATGGCGACGGCGGATGCAGCCAGACAAGCACTAGAAGAACTTGCGCAGGTCCATCCCGGTGTAGAGG
>MEKR01000082.1 GCA_001767035.1 Acidobacteria bacterium RIFCSPLOWO2_02_FULL_61_28 | reverse complement strand
CGAGCACCTCGACTCGAGTGTGGCTGAATGTGTTACCCATGTCCCTGGACTGTTCTGTTACCCTTGTCCCCGGACCGCACCTACGGGCCGGCTAACCCCGCGATGGAGCCGACGGCACAGACCTGACGCTGGTGTGCCGCGGCTCATCGCGAACGTTAGGCCGAATCCACAGCCGATGAGAAAACTTCCCAACCACCTGGCGGAATGGCTGGCCCTCGGCTATTCGAAGAAGATGGCGAGCGCGGAGTTTCTCGCGCCACCACCGGCTGAGTTCATCCGCGTTTATCACTTCACGTCGAGCCAGCACGGTCAAGCCGCTGTGCGTCTGAAGCGACTGAAGGTTGCCCGATTCGGCGATGCCAACGATCCCTTCGAACTTCTCGCGTTGAACCGGCATGATCGAGCGATTCGCCACTTGGCAGCCCAGCTGAGGGACGATTACAACGACAAGAAGGGGCTGTTGTGCTTCACGAGGAACTGGGCCAGTCCGCTTCTCTGGAGTCACTATGGGGATCGTCACAAAGGCGTCTGCCTGGGCTTTGACGTGCGACGCTCGCTGGTCAGCGAAATCGATTACGCCGACAAACCATTGCGGAGAAGGCTGCCTGACGATCCAGAAACGTCCGCGATCGACGACGGCCTTCTGGATCTTCTCGCTCGCACAAAGTCTCACCACTGGAAGTACGAGGAAGAGCTCCGCCTGTTCATCGAGCTAGCGTCGGCCGTGACAGTGTCGCCTTTGTTCTTTCGGCCGTTTGATGAGGAACTCATGTTGAGGGAAGTCATCCTCGGTCATCGCTGTGATCTCGATCTCCAGACGGTTCGAACGGGGGTAGGCGAAACCGTCCCAAACGCTGTGGCGTTCAAGGCTCGCTTGGCCTTTAGATCCTTCGAGGTCAGGCTGAACGGCAAGACAAGACCGGACGTTTCGAACGGATCGGCCTAACAGGCCGGAGCTGACGCGCCAACTGTATGGTGCGATCATGTCACCGCGGCGCGCGGCTCAGGCGGAGCGTTAGTTGATAACGAGTAACGCCCATCAGCCGAGTGATTCGCGCCCGCGAATTCCTCGGCATATGGCGACCAGTCGGGAGTAATCTGTGCCCGTGAACGCTGCAGTCAGCGTATGAGGGCGCCAAGTCCTATCACATGCCAGCAAGACTTACGCCGAAACAGGTCGCCTTCGATGCTGCCGTCAAGGCGCGGAGGAATTTCGACTACCGAGGTATCGCTGACCTCGCAGAGCTTCGAGAACGTGACCCGGCACGCGGTCCGCAGCTTGACCAACTGAGTCAACTTCGCGACTCATTCAACGCGGCACTGGCTGTCGAAGGACAGAACATCGTCGGGGATGCACCGCACGCGCCCTTCTATCTCGACTACCTCGATTCCGATACCTGTAATGCATGGGCATTCAGGGACGACCTCCACTCGTTCATCGGCGTCACGCTTCCTCTCGTCATTGAGATATCGAGCATCACACAGCGGGTCGTAGACTCCGATGCGGTCGTGTCGCTTATGGGGATGCCACTGACCGTCGACCGAGACACGCTCAAGGGAGTGCTGTTCTCGATGCTGCTGGGCTTTGTCGCCTCACACGAATACGCTCATCACACGCACGGTCACTTGGTTCATCCCAAAGACAGCCGTCCGATAGTCGGCCGACTGTGGTTACAGGCACGTGAAGCCGATGCCGACGGCTGGGCGGCCTACTTGGTACTGAATCTGTGGGGCTTGGCTGACGCACGTCCCGTGCTTCTGAAGCTCCTGAGTCTCGAGAACGCCCCACCGTCTGCTCAAGACGCGGTCGCGTTCGCGTGCTTCGTAGTTGCCCACGCAGCCTTCGTCCTTCGTCATCCGGAGCCCATCGACAAGAACAAGGTCTATTGGGAGACGCATCCGCCGCAACCTGTAAGGCTGCAATTGATGTCACGGTTCGTAGTGAAGTTCATGAACGAGTTCAGGCCCAGCGTTCGAGAGACCCTCACACAGCCGTGGTATCAATCGTTGATGAACACGCTGACGCGTCTCATCTGGACGAGTGACAATGACGCCGCGATCTGGCATGAGCAAGCACATTGCCTCCGCGCGCCAGACGGAGCTGCCTATGTTGAGGCCCTGATTGCGGAGCTCGATGTCTTTCGAGCCGTCCTGCGACAATGGGAAGCAGAGGCCCGCGCGGCACTCACTCGGGACCCTTGAATACTACCGTTGCGACGTCCTCGCGGGCCGAAGGCGACGCCGTCCGTAAGATCGATCTTCGATCAAAAGGATTGAAGGGAACCGGGGTGGCACGCCAGGATGCGGGCGTGGCCGGCGCCCAGCGCGCGCGTTTAGTCCCTGACGGCCATCGAACTGATGACAGTGGAGTAGGTCTTCAGACCTGCCGCCGCCGCAACGGCAGGACTGATGTCTAGTGCTACGCGCGCGGCGGGTCACGCCAAGCACCGTCCAAGGACAACTACGGTTGACCGCAGAGCGAGAGGCCAGCAGAACGGCCGCAAACCACCGCTGCGTCGTGAAGCACGTTTCAAGCGGCTTCAGACGACTATAGACTATAGACACAAGATGGCCTGTCGGCAGCACGCGGCAGTCTTCCTCGCTTTGAAGATATCTGCGGTGGAGGTTGTCCGATGAGCGAAGATCTACGTAAGGAATCCGCCGCTGGCAATCGCGTTGAGGAGCAGGCGAAGCTTCGAGGCGCAACCGGCGAGGAGAGGGTACTCGACAATGCCCTTGTTCAGAAAGACAGATTCCCGCCGACTGAAACAGTGGCTGACCGTCCGCACCCGAAGACGACCAGAGTAGCACTCGCAGCAGTCGCGACCAGTCTTGCCGCTTTGGCAGTCTCGGCTGTCAGTTGCTGGCAGGCCAGGGAGGCCCTGCGAGTCAACTTGTTGACATCTCAGGCTAGCGTCCAGATTGCTGATGCGTCAATTGTGGAGAGTAGTGCAACGGTTCAGCTTACGCTGACCAACTTCGGGCAGGCCGTTGCTCGTGATTTGCGGGTTCTTTACGAAGAAGCGTACCCTTCCACGGACCGGGCACCCAGGGATCTCCTAGGTGAGCGCCCCCTCGGGACCTTCCAAGTTCATGTCCTTCGCTCGAGTCTTGCTCCGAATGCATCCACCTCGATAAACGTTGGCACGACTAAGGTTATCCCGGAGGTTACGGAAAGCCTCATCGACCCAAAGGAGGTCTACGTGTGGTCGGGCCGCGCGGTCCTATGGGGAGAACTGACCTACACAGACGACGTCACGGGCCTGTCAAAAAGTGAGAGCTGGTGTTATCTCTTGTCATTTCACAGGCCCTCGCCGCAAGAGCCCTTCGCGGGGCCGCCTAGGATAGGCTCGTGCGCTCTCATGTGGGGCCTCTGGTGGCAGTCTTGATATCCCTCTTCCAAGGATATGGATGCGAGCTGCCGAGACGATCGGTTGTGCTGCACTCACGCTGTCGATGGTATTACCTCAAGTTCCTCCAGCTTCTCCTCCGAGAAGCTTTGTCGTACGTTGTCTTTGACCGTTTCGTTGATTGCGTCGATCGGGAGTTCACGGAATTCGCGCATACAAATACCTCCAATAGAGCGGCCGATGGTGCGGCCGGAACGTGTGGATAGGTCAAAACGCGTTCAGAACGTTGGGGGTCGGAGATGTGAAGGCCGGCACCTTCCCAGGACGGCTTGAATTGCCTCAGGGGAGGTGCCGGTTGACGATCTCGGTCACACCCTCGTTGGGTGACGAGCACCCGACTCCGGGCATGGCCGGAGAGTGGGCGTTGACTTGTTCGGTGGGAGAACGTGGCGCGGGAACGAGATGCGCCGGAGGGACGGGAGGGTTCTAACTTTCCGCCGGAAGCTGTTCCTCGTACTCTGCGTACGCCTGCAGGATCAACTCGCGGATGCGATCCTGGGCCGTCGCATCAGCGACGGGACGCAAAAGCGCGAAGCTCCTGCGCTCGCCGTTCACGGAGTACTGCCGCGCCGGGAAGGTGACGTTTCGGCCACCGCCCGTGCGACGTTCCCAGATCCCGAAGCCGATCAGCTTCAGGCCTTCGAGTACTCCCTCCGTGAAATGCAGTTCGGCGTCGGCGAGTTTTCCGGGCGGGTTGCCCTTGTCATTCGGCGTGATTTTTACGGTCACTTCTCTTCCTCCTTGCGGTCGTAGACCGCGACTTCTTCTCCGTCTTCGGTGAGCACGACAACGGATCTGACGGTCGTGCGATGTTCGAACTCCAGGCCGGACACGATTTCGTTCGCGAGTTCCTTCGGGTCGTCGTCGGTGTCGAGCATGACGACCGTTGCGTATCGCATCAGAGCCTTCCTCCTTCCTTGAACGAGTAGTAGCGGCCGTCGCCGATGATCAGGTGATCGATGAGCGGGATGCCCATGAGTTCGCCGGCTGCGGCGAGCCTGCGGGTAAGTTCGAGGTCGTCCGGGCTGGGGATGGGATCGCCGGACGGGTGATTGTGCGTGCCGAGGATGCACGCGGCGTTCACGAGAAGGGCCGCCTTGAACACGTCCCGGGGGTGGACCACGGTCGTGTCCAGAGAGCCGCGCGATACCTCGTGCCAGGCGATGAAGTGATGCTTCGTGCTCAGGCACACGATGCCGAAGACTTCGGTTGCCTCTTGCCCGAGGATGGGGATGAGGAACGAAGCGGCTTGTCTGGGGGTGGCGAGAGACTGGTAGGCGTCGAAGGCAGGCAGGTCGAGGCGGGTGCGGTAGATAATTGCCAGTTCTTTCACTCTCAATAGGCAGCCTCCTTTCAAGTAATGGTCAGGTCCTCTACTTCCTCACACTCGACAGTCTGGATGCTGACTAGCCACGGGAACGAGGCGTCGGCCAGGCCGAGACCTTGCGGGCTGTAGATCTTCATCAAGGCCGCTTCCTCAGACTCCGCTTCAACGGCCACATCGAGACGCACTTCATACGTTTTCATGTCAGTTCACGGCCGCGAGGTACTTGCCGAGGGCGGCCGTTGCCCTGAACTGCGGCATCGGGTCAAGGGCCTTGAACGAGTTCGTGAACGCGTTCGAAAGGCTCCACAGGGTCCTGGGTTCGAATTCCGGGTAGGTCGGCTCGAAGTAGTTCTGGTGGACCCGCGCGGCGAGGTGCTTCGGGGCTTCGAGGTCGCCGATGATGAAGGCGTTGTAGATGATCTCCTTCGCCTTCATGTCCGGCAGCGAGTGATCGCGCCAGGCGTCCACGCGGACTTTCATCGGCTCGAAGTGGCGCTGGGCCTTATCGACCGCCGTGTTCACCGTGTCGATGACGTCCAGGTGCTTCGTGTGCTTCTTCGTCACCGGCATGAAGTCGCCGTGGAACGCGAGGTTGTCGCAGACGAAGACGCGGTAGCCCACGGTGATGCCGAGGCTGAAGCTCTTGTCGTGCGAGTTCCGAATCCCGAGGGCGAGCCGGATGCCTTGGTGCTCGAGATTGAGCGCGAGGAATCCGAAGAGCCGCATGCCGTCCGGTGAGACGGCGTACTCATCCTGCACCACTTGGAGCTTGCGATAGGCCAGGCTTTCGACCATGGCTTCAACGAGCTGATGGTGCGGGATGGGTTTGTGGGTGCCGGGTCGGCGATCCCGATCGCAAAGGGAAGGTCGAAGCCGGCGTCGGCCACGCGCAGAAGACGCCGCTCAAAGGACTGCGCTTCGAGACGCTCG
>MEKR01000081.1 GCA_001767035.1 Acidobacteria bacterium RIFCSPLOWO2_02_FULL_61_28 | reverse complement strand
CTCTCTCCCCGCTTCAACAACCAAAACCCGACTCCCAGATCTATCTTATTCTGGACAAAAAATGGTCCGAAGATTGGGGAGCACCTAATTCTGCGGCAGTAGAATGGGGGAAGAGCGGTCAGAAGCTCAAGAATTCTGGCGTCGATACGCAATATGATATTGCTCATCCACTAGCGTTGGCTGAACGTGATGCTGGGCAACCGGAGTCCGCACTCCCCGTGTTCCTGGGTGGCAGAACTCTTTCAGAAGTAGTAGACCCTGAGGATCTCGATGACCAAAGGGGTGGTGCTCATTACGGAAACATTGGCCGTTGTTTGCACTTTATGGGACAGATTGATTCAGCGCTCATTTGCTATCAAAAGTCTGCTCTTCTGATTGAGAAAGACCCCAAGAGAGAACATGTTCTTAACCAAGGATTCATTCGAGCTTGGATTGGCGAGCTGTTCGTTGCGCGCGAACAATTTAGGCTCGCGGCGGTCTTTTTCCGAGCAGCCTATTTGAAGTGGGAGCAAGTTGCTCCTCCGAGAGCTTCAAAAGTGATGCAGCTAGCTGAGCAGATCAAAAATCGGTTAGCTGATGCTGTTCAAATCGACGATCGCGACATTGAGAGGATATGCCTCGACTGGATACTTGGTCGTAGTGTAGATGCTCAGTTTCGTTGAGCCTCCCCGCTGGCCCATTGGGCCGCCAGGATGGCGGCGCTACGGTCCAGGCGGGTATCGCGGGCCTTGTACACTTCGCCCATCCCGCCCGCGCCAATCAGGGAGCGGGTAGCCACGGCATGTCTTTTTATGCCGTGGGTTGTTGCCTGTCCCGTTCCCGGAATTGACAAACCCACGGCACCCCGGCCAGCCGGGATGCCGTGGCTACCTCCACTGCGTAATCTGTGAAATCTGCGAAATCTGTGGATTAAAGATTCTGGCTTCTGGCTTTCACTAACCACTAATCACTAACCACTGCTTTGACCGCTCGCTTACGCGCGCGGCTCGGAAACAAGTCACCTCTCCCTTGCGGTCGGGGCTCTGACTGGCGCGGCGCGGATCACTTCCGCATCTGCCCGCGCAGGTAGCGGACCATGGCGTAGTCAATCAGGCGTGGAAATAACGTGTGCAGCCAGACCAGCGTCCAGTTGCTGGCGGGAACCACAATCTCGCGCTTGCCCCGCAGCGAGGCGCGCAGAACCGCTCGCGCCACGCGTTCCGCCGAGATGCCATCTG
The DNA here is from genome assembly GCA_001767035.1 of Acidobacteria bacterium RIFCSPLOWO2_02_FULL_61_28. GTDB lineage: Bacteria > Acidobacteriota > Terriglobia > 2-12-FULL-54-10 > 2-12-FULL-54-10 > 2-02-FULL-61-28. The sequence continues at coordinate 9,927 of MEKR01000081.1, read as the reverse complement.
ACGACAGCGGCCGCGTGGTGGTGTCGCGGAAGGCGTTTCGGGCGAACGGCGTGTGAATCCGTCCGGGACAGACGCTGAGGACCTGAATGCGGTCCGCGGCCAGCTCCATCCGCAAGCTGTCCGAGAGCGCGTTCAAAGCGAACTTGGTGCCGCAGTAAGCGCCCATCCACGGAATCGCGACCTTCCCCGCCACCGAGGAGATGTTGATGATCTGCCCTCCGCCCTGCCGGCGCATGTGCGGCACGACGCTCTGGATGGCGTGGACCGGCCCCAGCCAGTTGGTGGCAACCACCTGCTCGAACTGCTCCGGGGCCATGCTTGCGGCCGGCGCGTACATGCCGACGCCGGCGTTGTTGATGAGGATGTCGAGGCGGCCGAAGTGTTTCACGGTGCTCTCGACCATTTGGCGGACCTGCGCGGGAACGGTCATGTCGGCCGGCAACGCGAGCGCCCCGCCGCCCAAAGAGCCGGCCAGCGCCCGGAGCTTCTCCGCCGACCGGGCGGCCAGCGCCAGTCGCGCGCCTTCTCCGGCAAACACGCGGGCGAGCGCCTCGCCGATGCCGCTCGACGCGCCGGTGATCAGGACGACTTTGTTGGCGAGTTTGTTCATGCGTTTGGCCGCTCCATTACGGTTGCCCGCTCCCTCAAGGTCCCTTCGACTCCCTTCGACTTTCGCTCAGGGTGGTGAGCTTGTCGAACCATTGCTCAGGACAGGCGCGGCTCGGATTGGCCCGCTTGCTGACGCGCGCGGCTCGGATACCTGTTCCCTATTCCCTATTCCCTGTTCCCTACTGCCTCTCTTTATCCAGGCGAGTATAATACCTCCATGCAAGAGTTGCTGCTGCCGCTTTTTCCGCTTGAAGTGGTTCTGTTTCCCCGCGCCGACCTTGCGCTGCACATCTTTGAAGACCGCTACAAGGAAATGATTGCGGACTGCCTGGAGCATCAGTGGGAGTTTGGGGTGGTGCTGATGCAGGAAAATTCCCTCGCCAACATCGGCTGCACGGCCGCGATCTCGGAAGTCGTCCGCAAGTATGACGACGGCCGCATGGACATTGTGGTCCGGGGGACGCGGCGGTTTGAAGTCCTCTTTCTCGACCGCGCCAAACCCTACCTGCGCAGCGCCGCCCAATTCTTTGAGGACGAAGGAGAAACGGTCGCGGAAGGCGATGGACGGCGCAAGCAAGCCATCGAGCTGTATCAGCAGGTGACGCGGCTGCTCGAGTCCGAGGAGTCCGACCCGCTCGCCGCCGACGATCTCCAGCTCTCCTATCGGATTCTGGCGCGGCTGCCGGTGGACTTGAGCTTCAAGCAGAGCCTGCTCGAGATTCGCTCGGAGAGCGAGCGGTTGACGCAGGTCGTCGGCTATTTGCGGAAAGTCACGGCACGGCTCGAGTTGGTGACTCATACGCGCGCCAAGGCCGGCGGCAATGGGCGGCGCCGCTAACGGGCGTTTTCTGGATTCTGGAAAGTTGCGGGGAAGGATTGCGGGCGGCACGCTCGGTGCAGCCCCAAAGGGGCGACAGACAACCTATGTACTAGATTCTCTGTCGCCCCTGGCGGGGCCACGGTTGCGCTCTATGGGAGCTGGAAAACCGGGCTAGTAGCGGTCGCGGAAGCCGCCACTGTTGCGCGGTCCGCTGCTGCGCTCCGGCTTGGGGCGCGCCTCGTTGACGTTCAGGGCGCGTCCGTCCACCTCTTTCCCATTCAACGCCGTGATGGCCTTGGCTGCTTCCGCGTCATTGGCCAATTCCACAAAAGCGAAGCCGCGGGCCCGGCCGGTGTCCCGGTCCGTCACCACATTGACGCGATTGATCTCACCGTAGGGTTCGAACATCGCGCGCAGGTCCCCTTCCGTGGTCTGGAAACTCATGTTGCCGATAAACAAATTTTTCATTCTGTTTTTCTCCTTAAAGTTGCCGCCGCGCTGTAGGCGAAGCGGTTTGGTAGCCGGCGCGCAGAAAACTGCTTCGGAGCGGCTATCTTGAATTTGACGGAGTCAATTACGCAGGAAGCAAACGATGGAACTGAATGGTTTCGAGCCAACCAACTTCTTCAAAGACAACCTACTATAACACGGCACGAAGCGAAATGGGGAAATATTTTTGAGGGAGAAAATCCTGCGGCTGCGGCCCGGATGGTAACACAACCGCTCGGTTCCGGGCGCAAGGGCTTCCGATCGCCTTTCCCATACCCTTTTGGACGCATTCCTGGTATAATGTTTTGTGGAAGCAATTTTGCCTAAAGAGATTTCCCCACCGTTGCAGAATGCCGATGAGGGAAGAAACCGGGCATCGCTCGATGCATGTTCCGGTCGGTCAAGGAGGTTTTGTGCAAATTCTTCGGCAAGCGCAGTATTTGAAGCATGAACAGTACGGCCTCGGTGTCGTCACTACATCGAATGCGGATCGCACCACCATAGACTTCGATGTCCACGGCGTCAAGAAGTTCGTCACCAGTCTCCTGGTGGCCGAACTGTTGCCCGGCTCCGCCCCCGCCAGACCATCCACCGCAAAGCACCGCGCGAAAAAATCCCCCGCTTCCGCAGCGGCTCCGGCCAAGACCAGTCCCAAGTGAGCGAGAAGCCTCCCGCAGGCGGACTTCGAATCCAGTGATTGCGAAGAGGCGGTTGCATAACCGGGTCTTGTCCGCGTCAGGGCATGGCTTCAGCCATGCCGTTCCGCTTTTCCTTAAGAGCGGCTTCAGCCGCTGAGGTGGGTCTTGTAATGTCGGCGCCTTATCTGGTGACGGGGGACTTACCTCAGGCGCTAAAGCGCACATGAAGGGCATTGGTTACGGCACGACTAAAGTCGTGCCCTGACGTTTCTGCGGCGAAATAACCCACTACCCTTCCATTGCTCCGCAGCAACGCCCGGCCCGGATTTTGTTATAATAAAGGCGAAATGGCCGGAATCTTTTTTTGACGGAATGCGCAGCAATGAAATCAAAACCCAAAACACTGGGGGAACTGCGCCGCAGCCCCTGGTCGGAAGAACGAACCAAATGCCGCTCGGTCAAGGATGAGTTGCGGGAGAATCTGACCCTGCGCCTGGAACGCGGCGGGCCGCTCTTTGAGGGCATCATCGGATTCGACGATACCGTGGTGCCGCAGGTGGTGAACGCCCTGTTGTCGCGCCACAACTTCATCCTGCTCGGGCTGCGAGGCCAGGCCAAGACGCGCCTGCTGCGCGCCCTGGTCACCTTGCTCGATGAAGAGCTGCCGGTGATCGCCGGCTGCGAGATCAACGACAATCCTTACGCTCCCATCTGCCGCGGCTGCAAGCTGCTGCTCGAGGAGAAGGGCGACGCCACGCCGGTTGACTTCCTGACGCGGGAGTTCCGCTACGTCGAGAAGCTGGCCACGCCCGACGTCACCATCGCCGACATGATCGGGGACATTGATCCCATCAAGGCGGCGCGCGGCGGCCACCAGCTCTCGAACGAGCTGACGATTCACTTCGGCCTGCTCCCCCGCGCCAATCGCGGCATCTTTGCGATCAACGAGCTGCCCGACCTGGCGGGGAAAATTCAGGTGGGGCTGTTCAACATCATGCAGGAAGGCGACGTGCAGATCAAAGGCTACCCGGTCCGCCTACCGCTCGACGTGGCGCTGGTCTTCACGGCCAACCCGGAGGATTACACGGCGCGGGGAAAGATCATCACGCCGCTCAAAGACCGTGTAGGGTCGGAAATCCGCACGCATTACCCCGCTACCACCGAAGAAGCCGTCGCGATCACGCAGCAGGAAGCCTGGCTGGCGCGCGGCGGCGGGCGCCCCTTGACCGTGCCGCACTTCATCCATGAGATCGTCGAGGAGATTGCGTTTCTGGCGCGCGCCGATAAGAAGGTGGACAAACGCTCCGGGGTCAGCCAGCGGATGCCGATCACCTGCGTGGAGAACGTGGTGTCGAACGCCGAGCGGCGCGCCATCAGCAACCGGGAAGACGCGATCGTGCCCCGGGTCTCGGACATCTACGCCGCGCTGCCCGCCCTGACCGGCAAGTTCGAGCTCGAGTATGAGGGCGAACTCAAGGGAGCGGACTTTGTGGCCAAGGAGTTGATTCGCGCGGCCATCGGAAAAGTCTTTCAAAAGCACTTCGACGGGATGGATTTGCAGCCGGTGGTGCAGTGGTTCGAGCTGGGCGGGTCGCTGAAGGTTGCCGAAGCGGCTCCCGCAACGGAAGTGGTGGCGGGCTTGCGGAAGATCCAGGGATTGCTCGACAAGGCCGCCGTCCTGGGCATCCGCGCGAAAGACGCTCCTGGCCTCGCGGCTTCGGCCGGCGAGTTTATTCTGGAAGGCCTCTACGCCCATCGCCGGATTGGACGCTCCGAGGAGCGCGGCTTCATGGCGGAAGAGCGAAAGCAGTCTGCTCCGCTCAAGGAAGAATTCCGCCCCCCGCACAAGCGCCCGTATAATTGATACGTTTTAGCCACAGAGGCACGGAGACACAGGGAAATTCTCGAAATAATAGCGGCAGGAAAATCGTCGCGTGTTGCAAAGAATCTTGGCGTTAGAACGGTTCTCGCGAAGGTGTAGACCATCGAAGAATGGTCATTGGAAGCCCCGGAGGGGCGCAAGATTCTAGCCCAGGGCGCAAGCCGTGGGTACGAAACGCAACCAGCAGGCTAGCCCCGGAAGGGGCGAAAGAATCTTGCCCGAGCTCCATAGATGGGGATGGAGGAGATTATCTGTCGCCCCGTCCGGGGCTCGGGTAGCTTGTAACTCCTGTTCCCAGGGCTGACGCCCTGGGCTAGAATCTTGCGCCCCTACGGGGCTGGGCGTTGAACGAATTCGCCATGAAATATATCCGCTACAAAAAATACGAGGGCGACGATTGGGACTCGCTCGACATGGAGGGGCTGCTCGACCGCCTCGCCGATTTCCTGCTGCAAAGCGGCTTCCAGTCCGAGTATTACCGCTTCTCCGAAATGGACGGCGAGCGCACCATGGACCAGTTGCGCCAGGCCGTGCTGGACGCGCTCATGGACGGGAGCATGTTCTCGGACGAAAAAATTAAGGAGATGCTCGAGAAGTTGCAGAATATGTCGCCGGAGCAGCGCGAACAGTTGGCCGACCGGCTGATCGCGCGCATGGAACAGGAAGGCTACGTCAGCATTACGGACGCGCCCCAGCCGACGCAGCGGCAGCAGCAGCCCGGCGGGCGCGGCGCCTGGGGACCGGAGACGCACGCGAAATTCGAGCTGACCGACAAGAGCCTGGATTTCTTGGGCTTCAAGACGCTCAAGGACCTGCTCGGCTCGCTCGGCAAGTCGAGCTTCGGACGCCATGACACGCGCGATCTCTCGACCGGCATCGAAGCGAGCGGCGCGTCGAAGAAATATGAATTCGGCGACACCCTGAACCTCGACATCAGCGGCACGCTCTTTCGCGCCGTCAAACGCAATGGGTTGAAGGTGCCCATCGAGATCGAGTATGAGGACTTGCAGGTGCACCAGTCCGAATACCAAAGCTCCTGCGCCACGGTCCTGATGCTCGATTGCAGCCACAGCATGATCCTCTACGGCGAGGACCGCTTTACGCCGGCCAAGCGCGTGGCGCTCGCGCTGTCGCACCTGATCCGCACACAGTATCCCGGCGACTCGCTGAACTTGATCCTGTTCCACGATTCCGCCGAAGAAGTCCCCTTAAGCGAGCTGGCGCGCGTGATGGTCGGGCCGTATTACACCAACACGCGCGAGGGGCTGCGCCTGGCGCGCCGCATCCTCGAACGCCAGCACAAAGACATGCGTCAGATCATCATGATTACCGATGGCAAGCCCTCGGCCCTGACGCTCGAAGACGGCCGGATTTATAAAAACGCCTTCGGCCTCGATCCGCTCGTCGTCAGCCAGACGCTCGAAGAAGTCGCCAAGTGCAAGCGCGCCGGCATCCTCATCAATACGTTTATGCTGGCGAGCGACTACGGCCTGGTGAACTTCGTCCAGAAAGTCACCGAACTCTGCCGCGGCAAAGCCTACTTCACCACCCCCTACACCCTCGGCCAATACCTGCTAATGGATTACATGAACCGCAAGACGCGGACGATTCATTAGGCAACATTTTTCTTCGCGGCCCGTTCCAGCAATTCGTGGATGAGAGTCTGGTAGGGCTTGTCCTGCTTGGCGGCGAGGCGGCGGAGTTGCGCCAGCAGCCGCGGAGCGATGCGGATGGCAATGAGCTGTTTGGCGTGGCCTGTCCTGGGGCGGCCGACGCGCCGGGCGCGCTTGAGTTCCGCGTCGGTGGATTCGGGAATGTCGGAGAAATCAATCTGCCTATCCGGCCGGCTAGCTGGCATACGCTTTCCGCTCTTTGCGGCTTGCCTGCCGCGCGCTGATGATGCGAATTGTTTCCGTGCCATTTCCCACCCCCCTCAAAGTGTAAACAACCAGAAGAACGCGGCGTTGGCTGGACCGCCCCAGTCTCTTTGAGCGGCGTTCTGTTTGCCCGTGCTTCAAATCCTCCCAGTCCAAGCCATCCGGGTCGCCGAAGATCGTCGCTGCCTCCTCGAACGGGACGCCGTGCTTCTCGAAGTTCTTCAGGGCCTTGTCGGCGTCCCAGGAGAACATATTAGTGTATATACGCTAAGTCGGAGCGGATGTCAAGTTGCAGACCCGGAGCAGTGATTATCTCCCCGCGGCGGCGCGCTGCAAGACATCGCTCCGCTCTGCAGCGCTCACCAGACGCGCGGCGTCCTCCGGCAAGAGGAAACCCTTTGCGGCAAGGTCCTTGGTGGCGGCCTTCACGGCATTCACGTAGCCGGCGTGATCCCGGTAGCGTTCTTCGAGCGAGAGGCGCGGGTCGCCGTTCTTCTCCCGCTCGGCGCGCGTGGTTGCGAACGGAATAAAGCTTCCCTGAAGGCCGCACAATTCATCCTCGGCATGGCCGGGGCGGCGGAGGTTCCATCCGGTGTAAGTTCCGAGCGGCGCTTGCAGCGTCGCCGAGCGGACTCCGTCCACCTCGTTGCCGTCGGCGTCCACCTTGGGCATCAACACCACGTAGCGGCGGCCGGTCGCGACAGGCGGCTCGGTGAGAATGCCGGACTCATCGCGGGCGTGAAACTCGGGTCCGTAATCGAGCAGGGCTAACTCGTTGATAAGTCCCGAATACTTGACTCCAGGAATCGCCGGCCAGCCGAGCTTGTCGGAAGAGACGAGCGTCTGCTTCTGAAGGGTGGGGTACTGGCTGGGCGGGGGCGCCACGCCTTCCAGAACCCAGCGCTCCAGGGCCACCAGCAGCGCGCGCCGAGTCTCGCGGTACTGGTTTGGGTTGCTCAACTGCTGGCAAATCCCGCGGCTCGGTTGTCCGGCGGGGCCGTGCTGGGTCCCGGCAAAGTGGTAGACGCGAACCAGGCTCGGCATTTCGACGTCCTGCCGCCCGTACGAATCTGTTGTGTTCACCGACATGCGCCCCTGCCAGTACTCGGTCGAGCTGACCGTTTGGATGATCTTGGGACAGGTTTTGTTTTTCTCGCAGCGATCCAGCAGTCCGCCCGCTCGCCCGGCGACCTCGTCCGGAACGCTCGCCCAGGTGAACGGCGATTCGTGCGCCGGGTACAGGTGTTCTTCGTGCTGGAGGTATCCTCGCCCGGGCTGCCCGAACCGTACATTCACCGGGATGCGCCCGGTGGCGATGTGGGGGTTCATCCCCTCAACGACCATGCGGCTGGCTTCGTCCTGATTGAATCCCAGATCAAGGAAGGAGCGCATGTAGCGTCCGCTCTGCGAACTGCCCTCCATGATGGCGGCGCGGATGCTGCCAACGAGAGGGTTGGGCGTGCCGGAATCATCCGCGCGCGCGTGGCGGAAAAAGGAAATCAGGTCTCGGGTGGCGGCGAATCCGATGCCGAGCACCGCCGGATTCTTCGCGGTATAAATCAGCTCATAGAGAAAATTGGCCTGGAAATCGCCCTGCAAGCAGATCTGCGTGGGGCTGGGCTGGCCTGGAAACGGGGCGGCAGCGCAGTCGGCGAACGCCCACTTCGTGTTCGGCACAGTTTCGCGCGGGTCGGTCTCTTTGGATCGAACCGTCAGGGTTGCCCCCGCGGTGTCGAGGCTCGCGGTCTCGTAGCTCGAATGGGCGGTGCGGGTGAAAAAGCCGCTGGCCAAGGGGAGCGTGCTCGCCGGCTCGTTGACGACGAACTCGGCGCGGACCGGCGCGGTGATCTCCGATCCGTCCTGGGTGCGCGCGATCGGGACGCGAATCGTCATGCGGCCTTCGCCCGGCAGAACGTCCGCCTGCCACCCGCTCCACAGGAAGCTGTAGCCGCGCCGGAGGGCGAGGCCGTCACCGGGATCGGTGGGATCGTTTCCGCCGCCAACCCCGAAATCGAGCGCGTTCAAACCGCCCTTGCCGCCCCGGTTGACCACATTGTAGTAGAGCAAACCGTTGCTGCGCTTCATGTCCACGGGCTTCAGTAGATAGAAGTCGGTCTCGTATTCGACTTTGCCGCGGCTGTTGCGCGGAGCCAGGTGGATGTCCGTGATGACGGCGTTCAACGGCTCGTTGGGGTCGAGTTCGCCTTGCGCGCGTCCGACGATCTTCTCATACGCCCCCACTTTTCCTTGGGCCGCTCCCTTGAAGGTGGGAGACTCGGCGCGGTCTACGATGATTCGAGTGATGCGCGCCTCTGTGCCATCCGGATACAAACAGACTGAGACCAAGGCGAGGAGTGAACATGTCAGAATACTCCCCCAAGCGTTCCGCAGTTTCATGGATTCCCTCCAGCAATCGGGCGCAATTGTACCCGATTCCGGGACGAACCTCCAACAGAAGAGGACGCTGCCGGCGCTCCGTGATCCTGAGCAGTCCTCTCCGATGTATAATAGATGTCATGAAGCGTACCCAGCTATATCTGGACGAGGACATCTGGAAGGTGCTGCACATCCGGTCCCGGCAATCCGGCACCTCCGTTTCCGAGTTGGTCCGTCAGGCGGTCCGCGATAAGTATGGGATTTCGTCGGCGAAGCGCAGGGAGGCGATGCAGGCAGTGGTAGGCATGTGGAAGGACCGAACTGATCTGCCTAGCACAGAAACCTACGTACGCCAGCTTCGGAAGGGGAGACGGCTGAGGAGAATTGCGTCTTGAAGGCGGTTCTGGTTGACTCTGATATCCTCATCGAGGTATTCCGGGCTCGGGATCGTGCCATCCTGGTCCGATGGGGCAAGCTGAGCCAGAGCGATACGATGGTCTTGTGTTCGCCTGTGAATGTGGCAGAACTTTGGGGCGGAGTTCTATCCCATGAGCAGAGCAGTCTGAACGACCTCTTCGCCGCGATGACCTGCATTCCGATTGACGCCGAGGTCGGGAGGCGGGCGGGAGCCTATCTTAAACAGTATTCGAAAAGCCATAACGTCAAACTGGGCGACGCATTGATCGCGGCCACCGCTTCCATCCACAATGTGGAACTCTGGACGCGCAACCGACGGCATTACCCCATGAAGGATGTCGCCTTCTACTAGGAACAGCCGGCGAATTGTTTCCGTGCCATTTCCGAACCTCCTCAAAGTGTAAACAACAAGAAGAACGCGGCCTTGGCTGGATCGTCCCGTCGTCAGGGCACGACTTGAGTCGTGCCGACCGAGTTCGGCTACGGAGCGCTTCAGCGCCTGAGGTGAGTCCTTCCGTGAGCGTTGCAAGACAAACCTCAGCGGCTGAAGCCGCGTTCGAGAGCCACCATTTACGGCATGGCCGAACCTGAATTATTCATAACGGTTTCGCAAAACGCGCTGGTCCATGCGTTACCAAGCTGCTTCTGTAGCCGTTCCCCTTTTCTCTAGCCCCGGTCCCGCTTGGCGGGACCGGGGTAGGCGGAGCAATTTATTTTACAGGCTGCTTTAGCAGCCTTTCGGTTTTCGGCTTTAGCCCTCGTTAAACCCTCTGGCTAAAGCCGGCCTTGGGAAGCCCGCTGAAGCGGGCTGGGGATCAC
>MEKR01000080.1 GCA_001767035.1 Acidobacteria bacterium RIFCSPLOWO2_02_FULL_61_28 | reverse complement strand
TCGCAGCCGCACTCCTCCGCCATCTGCCAGTGCGCTTCGGTAACCGAAGGGGAAGAAGCAAACAGGGCAAACGTCATGTTTTCAAAGCTGTCCCTCGAAACGGGCTGGATGATCATCGGCTCTTCGGCGAACTCGGTGAGTTGGCCTTTGGCTTCCTCGACATCGAGCAAGGCCAGCCGGCCCACCGGAAAGCCGCGTTCTTCAAGGAGGCTCTTAACTTCTTTCCCTTTGAGTGTCGCGGCCCCGACCAGGGCCAGGTTGTATTGAGGAGTTTCTGAATCGCTCATGCGCGGTCTCCAGGACGGGTCAATTGCTTCGCCCCTCCGCGCGCGCCGGCTCCTTGGCATGGCCCCGGCGAAGTGCATGGGATAGTTTGGTATAGACGCCCGAGAGCAAGTAGGCGCTGGCAATCACGAGCAAGACCGGCTCGGAATAGAACCAAATCCCGGCGACAATGACGCCCGCCACGAGCACCACGGCAAATTTCCGCTTCCGGCGCAAGTCCAATTCCTTGAAGCTGTAATAGCGCCACGTGCTGACCATCAGAAGCGAAATCGCCAGCACCAGCAGCAGCCAGAACGGGACCCAGAGCCATTCCTGCATCGGGTTCCCCGAATAGACATGCACGATGGCAGCCACCATACCTGCGGCCGCCGGCGTGGGAAGACCGACAAAATGCTTATGCTCCGGACGCTCCGAGCGTGGAGCGGGCGAGTTGCTGTGGATGTTGAACCGCGCCAACCGCGCCACGCTGCAAATCACAAACAGAAAACTGACGATCCACCCGGCCGCCCCCAGATTCCTCACCAGCCCCGTCTCCGGCGCGGGCAGGACCGCCTGGACTCCCCAGGTCAAGGCCAGAAAGGCCGGAGCGATGCCGAAGGTGATAGTGTCAGCCAGGGAATCGAGTTCCATTCCGAAGGCGCTGCTGGTCCCCATCAGCCGCGCGATCCGCCCGTCCATGCCATCGAACAGCACGGCGAATCCGATGGCCTTGGCGGCAGCATCAAAGAAAGGCGCCGCCGCCGCCGGATCAAGCGCGACCAACTGGCCGGCTTTGAACGCTTCCGTCAACGCGAAGTAGCCGCAAAAGATGTTCGCCATGGTAAAAAAGCTGGGGAGCAAATAGGCGCCGCGGCGAGGGGCCTTCGGACGGCTCGGCCATGGACTCATAGGATTCCTTTCTTGCTGGACACTGCCGGAACCTGCTGGGCTTGGGGCCGATCCATCTCCCCCGTGTCCCTGTCTTCGCGTGCCGGTGACGCGGGAATTTTCAAGTGCGCCAGGACGCTGGAGCCGCCCTTGACCCGATCCCCTACTTGGACCAGGGGCAAAATCTCCCGGGGGAGGAACACATCCACGCGGGAGCCGAACTTGATCAGTCCGACACGTTCGCCCCGCTCCACCCGATCCCCGACTTTCTTCCGAAAGACGATCCGGCGGGCCAGCAAGCCTGCGATTTGCCGGAACGTCACCGTCCAGCGATCTCCCTGGATCGTCACGGTATTCTGCTCGTTCTCCAGCGAGGCCTCGGGACGGCTGGCGATCCGAAAGCGGCCCGGCTGGTAGCGCAGCCCCTGAATGGTCCCGGAGACCGGCGCGCGGTTCACATGCACGTCAAACAGGGAGAGAAAAATACTGATCTTCCAGGCTCTCTGGCCGTCCAGGTCCACCTGCCGGACATCCACCACTTTGCCATCGGCCGGAGAAACCACGACGTCCTCTGCCGGGACCGTCCGCTCCGGGTCACGGAAGAAGTACAGCACAAACCCGGCGAGAAACCACTCCGGAACGGCCCACGGCCATCCGGCGAGCCAGGCCGCCAGAATCCCGAGCAGGATCAGTGCTGAGCTATAGATATATCCATCCCTGACCATGTTCTCATCCGCTCGCGAAGAGTCACTCTGGGCTGCATGTTCTGAAAACAACACCCCACTTCATTATAAACCCCGTAGCAGGGTGTGGGAAAAAGAAGTCTTGATAGGCCGGCTGGGAAGGCGGCGGGAGAGTCCAGACAACTCTGCCCGGGAAGGGAGCGGACCTTCCGGGCAGCCCGTAGGGCCGATCGGGTCAGGCGACCATTTCTTTTTTATGCTTCTGGAGAATCCGCTCCATCTGGTCTTTCAAATACAACTTTCGTTTCTTCAGGTTGACCTCTTCAACCCGATTCGCGGTGCTGAGGTGGGGGTGTTGGTATAACTCCTCCAACCTTCGCTTGTGTTCGGAATGTTCTTTGGCCAACCGGGAAAATTCTTCATTGGTTGCTATTAATTCCTGCTTCAGTTCCTCAAGGCTTCTGTCCATGGATCGGGAAACCTCCTGAGTGGGCTGACACAAGCTCAAGCTAGCACCACAATCGGGGAATTGCAAGGTTTGCGGTGGAGGTTTTCGGTGGAGGCAAATGGCACAGGTTTCCGAAGGGGGACTCCGAAGTTGGCTTCGGCTCCGAAGCCGATGTATAGTAAAAGTGTTGCCTCGTGGATGCGGAAGACCGGTCCGCTCCTCAGCCATTCGGGACGGCCTCGGGGAGCGAACCCTTATCTCGTTTCTCCCATACGGAAATCAGGATAGTGGGTTCAGCAACACAGGAAACCCTCCCGCGGAAGGGGATTGACAGGAATTGAAGCCATTGGAAGCAGATTTCCTCGTTATCGGAAGCGGCCTGGCAGGGCTTTGTGCCGCGCTTTGCGCTTCCCGGCACGGGTCCGTAGCCTTGGTTACGAACTCGGCGCTAGGCGAGGGGAACTCCTTGTGGGCCCAAGGCGGCATTGCCGCGGCCGTGTCTCCGGAAGACTCGCCCCGCCTCCATTTGGAGGACACCCTGCGGGCCGGGAGAGAGCTTTGCAATCGCGCGGCGGTTGAGATTCTGACGGATCACGCGCCCGAGGCGGTGAAATGGCTGGAGGAGATGGGCGTCCTGTTCGATCGCGGGGAAGAAGGCATTCACCTGGGCCGGGAAGGGGGGCACAGTCGCCGGCGCATCCTGCACTCCGGCGGAAGCGCCTCGGGGAAATCGTTCATTGACGCATTAACCCAAAGAGTCCGCGAAACCAGCCCGATTCAACTGGTGGAGCATACCATCGCTGCCGAATTGGTGGTGGACGGGGAGCGGTGTTATGGGATTCGGAGCGATGCCGCCGGAGGCGGGTCGCCACGGCTGATTCTTGCGCCGGTCACCATCTTGGCTACGGGCGGGGCGGCCAGCCTGTTCGAGCGGACCTCCAATCCGCCCACGGCCACCGGAGACGGAATTGCGCTTGCCTATCGCGCGGGCGCCGAGATCGCGGACATGGAATTCATGCAGTTCCATCCCACCGCTCTGGTTTCCAAGAATGGCTGGACCTTCCTCATCAGCGAAGCAGTTCGAGGAGAAGGCGCTTACCTGTTCAATACGGCGGGCAAGCGATTCATGCCGGCGGTTCACGAGATGGCCGAGCTGGCGCCGCGCGACGTTGTGGCTTCGGCGATTCATCAGGAGATGCGCCAGACCGGATCCGAGTATGTTCTGTTGAGCGCGAAGCACCTCCCGGCGGCGCTGCTGAAGGAGCGGTTCCCGAACATTTACGCGGCCTGCTTGGAGCGCGGCTTCGACATGACCCGCGATTTGCTGCCGGTGGCCCCGGCGGCCCACTACACCATCGGAGGCGTCCGTACGGACCTGGATGGGAGGACTTCCGTGAAAGGGCTGCTGGCGTGCGGTGAAGTGGCCTGCACGGGCGTTCACGGAGCCAACCGTCTGGCCAGCAATTCTCTTCTCGAGTGCCTGGTGTTTGCGCGCCGCGCGGTCGAGGCCGCTCGGCAGGACGCCACGCCGCTTCCGGCCATTCCAACGCAATGGGAGAGCCTGCCGCCCCTGGAGTCAGAACCGTCGGACTTCAGCCCCCTCGCCCACCTGATGACGAAAGCGGTCGGAATCGTCCGGAGCCAATCCGAACTGGCGTGTGCCCAGCGCCAAATCGAGGAATTCTGGGGCGTCTACAAGAACGAGTCCTTGCAGTGGCGGAACCGCCTCCAGGTGGCGCGTCTGATCACGCAGGCCGCGCTGTTGCGCACGGAATCGCGCGGGGCTCACCGGCGAGAGGATTTCCCGCACGAAGACCCCAATTGGAAGAAGCACATCGTTTTTCAGAAGGATCGAGAGCCGCGAACCATAGAAGTGTGAGATGGAAGTTTGAGTATGAACACAACCATTGACCGATTGACGACCGAAGACCTGCAAGAACGTGTCCGGGATCGGAAGCGGAAAAAGAACGCAGTCATTCTGGCGCATAACTATCAGTTGCCGGAGGTGCAGGATATTGCGGACTTTGTCGGCGATTCCCTGGGACTGTCCCAGGCTGCGGCCCGGACCGATTGTCCGGTCATTGTTTTCTGCGGCGTGCACTTTATGGCGGAAACAGCGGCGATTCTCTGCCCCGACAAGAAAGTGTTGCTGCCGGACCTGGAAGCGGGTTGCTCGCTGGCCGACACGGCCACGGCGGAGCAGCTTCGGGCCTGGAAGGCGAAACATCCCGGCGCGGTGGTTGTCTCCTACGTCAATACCACGGCGGAGGTCAAGGCGGAGTCCGATTACTGCTGCACATCGAGCAACGCCGTGAAGATCGTCCAGGCGATCCCGCCGGACCGGGAAATTTTATTTTTACCGGACATGTATCTCGGCGCATACGTTCGGAGCGTAACGGGAAGAGACGTGCATCTCTGGCTCGGGGAATGCCACGTGCACGCCGGCATCCGGCCGGACACGATTGCGGCCATGCGCGAGGCCCATCCGCAAGCCGAGATGCTGGTGCACCCGGAATGCGGCTGCACGACCTCGTTCCTTTACTACCAGGCCTGCGGCGACATGCCCGGCAAGACCTACATCTGCTCGACGGAAGGGATGGTCCGCCACGTGGCCCAGTCCCCCGCCTCCGAATTCATCGTGGCCACCGAGACGGGAATCTTGCATCGGATGAGGCAGGAAGCGCCCCTTAAGACGTTCTACCCAGCGCGAGAAGAAGCGGTCTGCCAGTACATGAAGAAAATCACGTTGGAGAAGGTTCTCCGGTCGCTCGAAGAGGAAGTCTACCAGGTAACGGTGCCGCCGGAAATTGCCCGAAAAGCGAAGGGGGCAATTGATCGCATGGTTGCCATTACATAGCTATGGCATGTTCAGCATTCCTGTATAGGCTCAGGATGGTGTCATTCTGAGCCCTTCGGCAAGCTCAGGGTAAACTCCGCGAAGAATCTGCTTTTTCTTTGGGTTTCGATCCCCAGCAAGAAAAGCAGATTCTTCGGTCCCCGGCAAGCCGGGGCCCTCAGAATGACGTCATCGGCGGCACGGCTCTATAAATCAACGGTGAAAACGATCTAGCGCCGTCTGGTTCTCTCCGCCTCATCTTTTCGTCAAATTTCTCACCAAAACCAGCGCGTCGGCGGGAGGATCGGAATAGTACCCCCGGCGGCGCATCGAGACTGCAAAGCCATAGCGTTGGTAAAGTCCGATCGCGGACTGATTGGTCTCCCGAACCTCCAGGAAGATTCTGGCGGCTCCGCGCGTTGCGGCTTCCCGAAACATCTGCTCCAGTAAGCGCGAGCCGATCCCCTGGCGGCGACACGAAGGCAGGACCGCCAGGTTGAGCAACTCCGCCTCATCGCCCGCCACGCGGAAACAGACAAAACCAACGACCGTGCCGTTCGACTCGGCCACAGAGCAACAGCCGTGCCGCGGGTCCTGGAGGAGCGACTC
>MEKR01000079.1 GCA_001767035.1 Acidobacteria bacterium RIFCSPLOWO2_02_FULL_61_28 | reverse complement strand
CGTCCAGATGGGGTCAAGATGAAAAGGAGGCGCCAAGACGGGCGGGAGGTCGTCTTGGCGCATTCCCAGGAGAGTAGTTTACTGAAAGGAGTTTCCCGCCGTTGTTTTCTAAAGTCCTTCGTCGAAGGAGATCGGTGACTGCAAGGTAAAGATCAGAAGAGATTCCGCAGGGATGCTGACTTGCTTCGCACCGCGCACACCCTGATAAATGGTTCCGGCGGCGGCTCCCACGTTGGAGCCGAGCAGAATCCCGCCTCCGGCGATGGCTCCGATCACCGTTCCCAGAACCGCGCCGCCACCCGCGAGGATCGCCGTTCGCTTGGTTTGCGATGGGCCGGTCTCCTGATAGGCGCTGGTCTGAACGGCCAGCGATTTGCCCGCAAAGTTCAAGGCCGTCAGTTCCAGGGCCAGCATCGGACGCCCCTGGAGGCGGCCCGATTGCACCACCGAAACCAGGCGGCCGATGGCTTCCGCGCCCTTGGGCACCAATGTTTTCCCTTCCACCACCAAAGGAGTGTCCACGGTGGCGCGGAACGTCTCGCCGGCGTAGTTCCTACCCGAGTCTATGGAATCGAGCATCCGCACGGAGATCGTCATCCCGGCCGGAATCGTCATGGAGGCCGCCCGACCCGCGGCGGCGGCCACCAGACACGCTACAACAATCCAACCCATCATTCCCATCATGCGAAACTGTCTCATAGCTTCTCCTTCCGCTTCTGTCTGGCCTCAGCATAACAAACATCCAGGCGCGGCAGCGCAAGCGTTCAGTGATTTCGCAGGTCTTAAAAAAGGTTCATTTTGGGCAGGCAGAGAGCCGCCAGTTTTGGTTACAATAGCCGAAGCGGAACCAAGGGAGCAGTCCCACAAGAAAGCAGGAGCGCGGCAATGAAGCGATCGGCGATTCGGCTGGGGGTAATTGTGATTCTGGCTGCGGCCGAGTCCTACGGGCAGGAACGCAGGGTTTATGAGGGCGTCGTAGACCTCAAGCAAAAGACAATCGGCACGGTCGTTCTCCTGGAGATTGCGGAAGGGTCCTTGAAAGGATGGGTCCGGCTCCAGAAATTTGTCCCCATCGAAGGAGGCAGCGCCTCGGCGAACGGGGCGGAATTTCGGGCCGGCGGAAACCGGTATGAGATTGACGAGCGCAAAGGGAAGATATCCTACTCCGGTCCGGACGGCGAAGGGAGCCGCTTTGTCCAGAGGCTGGAGCGGCTGAGCGGCCGATTCGAGGAGTTGAGCGAAGAGAGCGGTTTCTCCGGCGTGAACATTGCGGCCATTGAAGTCCGGGGACGGCGGCGCGACCTCCGCGTGGGCCGCCCGGCGCTCTGGAAGCAAGATGGCCCTCCATTTGAGACCTTCGAGCGAATCGAAGAAATGCTCGGGAAAGAGATCGCCGTCTGGGTCGCTGGCGCCAACGAGCGAACCGGACGGGTGGTCGCGGTGGAAGAACCGGAAGGCATGAACATCCCCCTCAAGGCTCCCAAGAAGCCCAAAGAAACGCAGCCCAAGAAACCAACCCGATAGCGGTCCCCAGTCGCTGCAATTCGGGCAAGGGGTTGTGCCGACTTGGGTTTATTGCCGCACAGCGTCGGCAAAATTCCCTTATCCTGCTCCGGGCCGCGGGCGCCACTCTCCCAGGAGGAACTTTTCCCTCCGAACTAGAAGATCAGGCTATGCTGTTCCTCAGGAAGGCAATTGAGTTCGCCTTAGCCTCCTTGGGAAGTGTACATTCATATTGACGCTGGAACCCCCATCAACATTGACGTTGGAGGTCAGCCGATCGGTACAGTTGCGCCTTCAAATCTTGGATCTCGGCTAAAACATATTCCACAGGTATTGGTTGTAGACCTCGTGGTGGTACTGCACCTCAGGGGCCTTCACGGAAGAGCCAAGCAAACGCGGGCAGCGGTCGGCGGAGGCTCTCTTTAGTTCCGCGTACCGCCCTTTCACATCTGCTCCCAAGAGCTGCGTCGTCCACTCCGCTTCCAAGAAGCCCGCGAGCGCATCATAGATATTGTCGGGCAGATACCTCTCGGCCTGGCGGAGATTCTTGATCTTCGCCGTCTCTCCTTCGAGACCGCTTCGGAAGATCGCGTACAAGGCCAGATAAGGATTCGAATCCGGAGCGACCGCGCGCACTTCCACGCGCATGCTTCTTTCGTTCCCGATGGGGATGCGAATCATCGCACCGCGGTCCACGGGTGACGCCTTGAGCTGATTCGGCGCTTCGAAGTGAGGGTCCAGGCGGCGGAAGGCGTTGACGCTGGAGTTGAGCATCAAGCAGATGTCGTTGCCGTGGGTTAGGTTCCTGTCCAGAAAGGCCCAGCCGAACTTGCTGAGTTTCTCTTCGCCCTTGGGATCCCAAAACAGGTTCTTGCCACCCTTGCTGACCGACACGTTGGTGTGCATGCCGCTGCCATTGACGCCCACGATCGGCTTCGGAAGAAAGGAGGCTGTGCAACCCACGGTCCTAGCCACCTGGCGGCAGATCAACTTGTAGAGCTGGATCTGGTCGGCAGCGCCCACTACTTCACAATAGCTGTAGTTCATTTCGAACTGCGAGGGAGCAACTTCGGGGTGGTCCTTTTCGTTCTGGAACCCCATCGCGCGCTGCACTTCTGCCGCGGTGTCAATGAAGGCCCGCAACGGATCGCCCGCCAAGGAATGGTAATATCCCCCCGTGTTGACGTATTCAAACTTGCCGGTTTCGTGATAACGGCGCTCCGCGTCCGAACCGTTGAAGAGAAACCCTTCGATTTCATTGGCTGCGTTCAGCGTGTAGCCGTGTTGTTTGTATAATTTCTCGGCATACCCCTTCAGGACGTTTCGAATATCGGCCGTATAGGGAGAACCGTCCTTGTCAATGACATCGCCGAACATGAGCACCTTGCCGGCCCCGAACACATCAGCCGGACCCCAGTAAAAGGAAGCCCAATCCATCGCGAGGCGCAGATCACTCTCTCGCTGGGCGGAGAAGCCGCGGATCGAAGAGCCGTCGAATGTAAGGTTATCCCAGTTCTTGACGAGAAACTTCTTGTCGTAGTCGAGCATGTGTAAACGGCCTTCCAGGTCGCTAAAGAGGACCGTTACCGCCTTGATCCGCTTCTCATCCGTCAGATACTTGATCCGCTCTTCTCGAATCTTTTCGATGGGGACACGGTTTTTCCTCTGCTCTTTCGCCCTTAAATTCAACTCTTCCAGTTCGTCATACGAGTGTGCCAAAAAATTACGCAGTTCATTCGACATGGTTTACCTCACCATAAAGTAGAATTAAAACAACCATTCAGCCGAGATTCTTTTGGGATCCCTGCGAGCCGTTTGAGGCCAGAATATCCGACACTGGACACTTCTGAACTCTTGCACTTCCCCTTAGTCACAACAGACCCAACTCGTGGGAGCAACTTACAGGAATGATGCTCTACGTGGGCTACTAAACGGCGGGCCTTCTTCCAACTGGCCGCTTGGTACAAGCACTTATTATACTCCACCAGCGGTTTTTTGCAGGGCATTTCCACGGAGCGTTTCTGCAACTCCGTAATGTCCCGCAGCAGGTCGAAGAGGACGTTTATCCCTTCGACGACGCCAAGCTGGCGCGTCTGGAGATCGCCACGCTGCCCTGGCCGAGGGCACGCCGCCTCCAGAACTTCTGCCTGTTCAGTGCCAATGCGGGTCTCAAGCCACGGGCGGCTGGGAAGTTCAACCGGGATCAATCTCTATTTCCACGCCGAGTAGACCGGCTTTCCGACCAGGAACGCCGGGTTGGCGCCGGGCCGGGGCCGGAACTTCTGCGCTCGCCCGTTGTTGACTTCGGCCACGTAGACGTTGCCTTCCTGGTCCACGCTGATCTGGTGCACGCCCCACATTCCGCCGGGGTAGATGCCGTAGGTTCCCCAGGCGTACATGAAATGTCCCTGTTCGTCCCACTTCACCATCTTCGAGGTGCCGTAGTCCCCGCCCCACAGTGCGTGGTCGGCGCCCATGTAGATGGTGTAGATTTGCGCAGGCTCCGGGCCGATGCTCCACTCGTAGAGGTACTTGCCGTTCTCGTCGAAGACCTGAATCCGCTTGTTGGAGCGGTCGTTCACGAACACCCGCCGGGTATCCGGATTCACCGCGATGCCGTGGACGTTGTTGAAATAGCCCGGCCGCGTATCCCACGGGGGGCTGGTTCCGTTGCCGACCGCGACTCCCTTCTGGCCCCAGTCAAGCAGGAATTTGCCGTCCTTGTCGAACTTGGCTACGCGGGTGCCGTTATAGCCGTCGGCGACGAAGAAAGTGCCGTCGGGCAGCCAGGCGAGGAACGTCGGCCGGTGGAAGTGGGTGGCGTCGGCGCCGAGCACGCCGGGTGTGCCGATGGTCTGCACCAACTTCTTGCCGTCGTTCGTGAACTTATAGATGGTGTGCTTGTGGTCGTCTATCGCCCACACGTGCTTTTCAGGATCGTACGGACTGATGTAGATCGAATGCGGCCGCTGCCACATCGAGTCCCACTGGGTCCACTCCTCGATGATCTTGCCCTGGGCGTTGACCACCACCAGGTTATGCTCCCACTGGGCGTCCACGCCGAAATTTCCGGTGTACAGCCGGAGTCCGTCCTCCGCGATTTGACCGGTGCCGCCGTTGGCCGGAGGGCTGGCCGTGGTGGCGTTTCGCATCGGCACCCGGCCTGCCCCCACCGGAAACGCCAAGCTCGGCCCGAACTCGGGAGTCCGTCGGGGCCGGGGCGCGGGAATTTTCGGCAGCTCGCCTCGCTGAAAGATGAAGACCCGGTCGGGGCTCTCCGCGAAGACGCCCTCCGCCGATCCCCACGTCCACTTCTCATGCCCCGGCAACTCGGCCAGGTCCTGGGGCCAGTTCGCGACAGGCTCGTAGGCGCCAAAGATGTCCTGGCCGCCGATTTGTCCCGCCACCGCCGCTACGCTCGCCGGCGCCCGCGCTGATCCTCCTTGTGCTTGCGCCTGCGCCTGCGCTTGCGCTGGCGGAGCCGTTCCGCCGTCCAGCAGAAAAATTGCGATGAAACCGAGAGCGGCTGTCCCCAGCACTGCTATGCGTTTTCTCATACTTCTCCTTTCGCGCCGCGCCTTTCGTCGGCGTTCGACGACGTTCCCAAGATCACCTGTCGCATTTTCGGGGTCACCATCCGACCTCACGATCTCAGCCCTCAGATGGTGTTGACCGGAATTCCCTTTTTGGCGTTCCGGCGACGAAAAGTATACACCTCTTTGCACCCGGCCGAACCTCCATAAACGATTGCTTCTCCGAGACGGTCCCAGTAGTTCGCGACAAACCCTCCAGACATCCTGAAAACGTACCACGATCCGACTCGGGAGCGTCCGGTTTGTCACAAGGACCCCACCAAGCTGCTGGAATTCCCTGCCCCGGCGACCTTCAAGAATGACCTTGAAAAAGTCCCTTGGCTTTCTCGGGGAAGGTGTTGTATAGTTTGGCACACGTGCTGATTCTGAGGCAGGCCTGGATGCAGCCGAGGCGGTCGCGGAGAGCGGTTCCCTATGCTTGAATGCGGTCGCAGCGGCGGACGGCCTAAAAGGTGGGACTTGTGCCTATGAAACGTTCTGCGCTTTTCGCTGGCCTTCTGTTGCTCAGTTTCCCATGCAACTCCCTGCTCAACCCGGTTGCCTGGGGGCAGGCTGCTGCACCGGGCACCCAGCAATCGCCGAGCACGCCAGCCCCTTCCTCTTCGATGAACCGCTCCCGAGTCCGAATTCCGGGGCCGCTCCGGGCTTTTCTCCGCATGGCGGCCATCAGCCAGAAGTCCACCCCGGAGGAAGTCCTCCCGTTCCTGGCGCGCAATGTCGTTGTCGAGGGATACCAATACTGGCAGGACAAGGCGCGGAAGCCGACCGAATACTTGAAGCTGCTCAAGGATTACTTGCTGCAGGCCCGCGAACTGCAAACCCTGGCCGGTTCCGAGGGTGTCCTTCGCGTCGCCAACTGCGCAGAGGTGGAACGGTTGCTGCCGGTGATTGGGTATCGCTTCCGGACCCCCTGCGGGCCGGGCACCACCTTAGAGACCGCCGACCCGGAGAAGGCCTTTCTGGCGGTGGACTCCGGCTTTCCCCTGGTGGAACTGGAAGAAGCGTTGCGGCAAGGCACACCGTTCAGCTATTCGGTCGTTTCGACCGAAGTCCCGGTGTTGTTTGACTCCAACGACTGGGCCGGCAATGAAAAGAGCGTTCTCGACACTCTGATTGACGATCCTGCCCTGGCTCGTCTGTATTGGGCGCTCGCGCGGCTCGATGAACGAACGCGCCTGACGCTGCGACAATCGCCGGGAATCCAGAAGCTGCTGCCGCTCGCCGCGGTTCTGGACTTCTATGGAAGTCACGTCTACATCCGTTCCGGGCGGGTGGTCGTGCCTGGAGGAGCCGCCGCCGAACCTGCCTGGAAAGCCCTCGTGGGAGTTGGTCCGGATGTGCCCGGCGAGTTTGTGCTGCGCTTGCTGGAGAAAGATCAAGGATGGGTGGCTGCTTATTTTGACACCTTGGCGAGGGTTCCGCGGAGCCAGCAAACCTATTTCACGAACCCGGAGCGGTTGTCCCGGTTCTATGAGGCACTGCGGGGCAAGAATCTCTCGCCCAGCCCCGCGCGCCCGGTGTTCCGTCCGGTCGCGGGCCTTCTGCTTCTGCTCACCCGGCTGCAACTGGAATCAAATGGCCAGCCCCATATCCCGGGCAACCTGGAGGTATGGAAAGAAGTGTTTCGGCGGAAGAGCGACAGCAAGGTCGTCCGCGACTGGGCTAAACGCGCCACGGGCTGGAGTCGCCCGGAACAATTCGTCGAAGCGATGTTTTCCCTTTCGCGGGTTCCCAGCAAAGACAGTCCCTTTTCCGTCTATCTGCTGTTGACGGAAATTGACCGGCGCCGCTCTCCCCAGCAGCGGCTGAGTCCTGCGACTGTCCGTCTGCTGGCCGAGCGATTCTCCCGCTACCAAAACCAGTATCTGCTCTTCACCGAATGGAGAGAGCTGGACAACGCCTCCATCACCCAATTTGTCACCACGGCAACCGCGCTCGATCGGGTTCCCGACAAGATGGTGCGGGCCAATGCGCTGGGAACGTTCCAGGCCAATCTCGGGCTGTGGCAAATCCTGGCGCGGCAGGAACAAATCCCGGCCGGCAATTTGAACAGCTCCTTCCAGCGCGTGATGCGCCCCTTCGCCGACATCAAGACCTCGGCGCAGCTATTCGACGCCGCCCGAGCTTCGCTCGGAGAAGTCCTGCGCGCGGCGGCGGGCAAACCGGACTTGTCCCAGGAGGAGATGATCGCTCTGCTGGGCGGACCCGAACAAAGCACACCCGCCGGCCAGCAAATGCGCCAGGAGATGGCCAACCGGATCCGTGCGGTGCTCGACGCGCAACGGCTGGTTTCCCTCAACACCTTATTTTCGCTGGCGGATGGCTTAAGCGGCATGACCCAGGGGAAAGCCGCCTCGGACTCTCTGATGCGGCTCGCGGGCGAACTGCGCGAATTTGAATTGCCGCGCCCCATCTTCACCGAGCGCGAGCGCAGCGAGTGGGCCTCCGGGCTTCATAAGAATCCGCACGCCGACTTGCAAGTCCGGACCGATCTGCGGAAAGTCATCAACGAATCGGGCAAAGCTCCCCGCGAACTGGCCGATGCCCGGGGCCTGTTGACTCCCTTCTTCCGCGATGTCCTGGTGGGGTTCAATTATGCCTACTATGAACCGCCGGGCGCGCAGATGCTCCACAACAATACGCTCTTCGTCCGGTCGCATGACTTCTCCGGGCAAATGACCCCCACGGGCGAGGAGTCCTGGCAGACACCGCGCATGTTCGGGCGGGGATGGAGCGCCAGCGGCGGAGCGCATCTGGCGGGTTCGCTCGCCGATCTGCCCTATGTGCTGGCCCAGTTGGAGCAGGATTTCATCGTCCCGGAAAACACCCAGTCGTTGATCTGGGCCGACCTGGTGCCGGGCCTGTTGACGGCGGCGGTGCTGCCGCGGTGGTGGCGGGTCACTCCCGCCGAGCTGCGCGCCGTGGCGCTTTATCAGCGGTTCGGCGAAGAATTGCTGCTCGCCGCGGGGAACGATCCGCGACTCCGCCAGCGCGTCCTCGAAATCCTGTTCGATCGGATGCTCCCCCAGCGGCTGGAGCATTTTGAGCAAGCCCTGGAAGCGGGACGCCCCCAGGAAGTTCTTCCGGAATTCCTGCCGACCGAGAGCGCGTACCTCGCGGCGGAATTTCGCCGGCTCTATCCTGGCGAGGCCGGAGCGGGGGGCCCTGCCGAACCGGAGCTGGCGCGTCTCGTACGGGAACATCCGGCGGAGACGAGTTGGGAACGGATCGCGCAGGATTTCGGCGTTCCCCACCCGACCTTGATACAAACCTACACGCGCGAACTCCTGGTGCTCAAGCCGTTGCCGACCTTTCTCGGCTACTCCAGCCGGCTGCTCGCCGAATCCTGGGAATCCAACAACTTGTATTGGGCCCGGCTGGCGGAAGAGAAAGGCCATCCCCCGGCGATGCTCCACCGCCTGGTTCCGGCGCTGACCCACCGCATGGTGGAAAAAATCTTCGCCACCCATCTGGAAGATTGGCCCGCGGTGTTGCGGGCCATGCGGGAAGCCGGAGAGGAATTCCGTGCCGGCAGGATTCTCTCCGCACCGAACGCGGAGAGGGCTTCGGGGCAATAAGTCTTTGAGAGACTCTATATCCCCCCTGGCCGGTCTCGGAGCGGCCGGGGGAGGGCATGGCAGGTTATAAACTATGGCGAAACTGGCTCTGCTGCTTGTAATGGGAATCTCTGCTGTTGCGGTCAGTGGACTCGCCCAGGAGGGCGAAGCGCCCGGGGCGGTCTTCCGTGTGGAAGTGGACATGGTGCTGCTCAACGTCGCCGTGACCGACAACAAGGGCAACTATGTCACCGACCTGCGCCCGTGGGACTTCCAGGTTACCGAAGATGGAATTGCGCAACGGCTCGCCACCTTCGGCGAAGGCGGCGAAGCGCCGCGGCGGCTGGGCGAATTCGTCGCCGGCCAGAGCCGGCCGCGCCTGGTGCAGCCCTATGCGGCGCGCGTGAGTCGCGGGCGCGCCCTGCTCGACGGCTCCGCGCGCAATCCCATCCAGGTGGAGACGCCGGAAGGAGTCGCGGCGATGGCCGCCGGGGCCAGCGTCTACATTCTGTTCGACACCAGCAACTACATGTATCGGGGTTTCGTCTTCGCCCAGGATGCGATCACGGAATTCATCCGGTCGCTGGAAAATCCCGACCGGGTGGCCCTGTATTCCTACAGCCGCGACTTCGCGCGCGTCGTCCCGGTCACGACCGACCGCGTCCAGGTCCTGCGCGGCGTGCGGCAGACCATTGCCGGCGATGACGCGGCTCTCTACAACGCTTTGCTGATGACCCTGCGCGACGCGGCGCAGATTTCCGGACGAAGAATGGTCGTGGTTTTCTCCAACGGGCCGGATAACGCCAGCATGGTCGCCCCGGAAGATGTCCGCGAACTGGCCCAGGCCGAGGGGATTCCGATCTACATGATCAGCACGCGGGAGGCCCGGCACGACCCCGTTTCCACCGCCGTCTTTGAACGGATGAGCATCAGCACCGGGGGCAAAGCCTACTTCGCCAAGAACTGGCAGGACCAGCAAAAAGCCTTCGCCTCGATCCGCGACGATCTCTCGCACTTGTATGCCCTCAGCTACTACCCGCAGCCGAACCCGAACCGCGGATGGCGCGGCATCACCGTGAAACTGGTCGGCGACCATGTGAAGAACTACCGGGTTCGGACCCGGACCGGCTATCGCCCCCGCCTCCCCCGCGTCGCCGGGCAGTGATCCCGGCAGTGGGCCAAGCGACGGGAGAATCACTTCGCTCCTTGCCCGCTCCGCCAGGCGCCTCATTTTCCCCGGAATCGGCTGTGGGTGCCAAGGGAAAGTTCTGCTATACTAATCGTTTGTAATCCCCATTGAACCGAGGCGTTTATACACATGGCAAGACGATGCGAGATTTGCGGGAAAGGGCCCCGCACGGGAAACCGAATCAGCCACGCACACAACGTCACGCGGCGGGTCTGGAACGTCAACCTCCACCGCGTGCGGGCTATTGTGAATCGCGGCCACGCGCGCCTCGTCGTCTGCGCTTCCTGCATCCGCTCGGGCCGCGTCACCAAAGCCTGATCCCGCTCCCACCGAACAGCACCGTTTCTAGAGCAGTTATTACAAATGGTGTAGACCGACCGTCAGGGCACGACTTTAGTCGTGCCGACCGAGTTCGGCTACGGAGCGCTTCAGCGCCTGAGGTGAGTTTTTCCGTGAGCGTTGCAAGACATACCTCAGCGGCTGAAGCCGCGTTCGAGAGCCACGATTTACGGCATGGCTGAAGCCATGCCCTGACGGACCCCTAGTCTACACTAGGAGCAACCTGCTCTAATAGTCCAGCGAATAGGTAACTTTGACGATGAGGGCGCGGTCTTGCAGGCCGCTTCCGGAGCCGTAGGTCCGTGTCTCGTTATAGACGATGAAGAGATCGTCCCCGGGCCGGAAAATGTAATTCAGGCGAAAATTGACGGCATACTGATTGTCCTGGCTATTGAGCAGGAAGGTGGCCCGCGTGAGCCACTTCTGGCTGAAGGAATAATTCACCTGGGTGTTGAGTTGTTGCGTCGTAAAGGACGCGTCCGGAAGCGAAATCTTGTTCCACTCATAGCTCGGCTCGAAGGAGAGATTTCGCGTGGCCTTGATTTGGGGTGAGATTTCTACGCCGGTCCGTGTCCCGTTATAGAACCCGCCCCGGCTGACGCTGAAGCTTCCCGAGAACTGGCGGCCCCGGAAAGCCCGGTACTGGATTTCCGATTCATTGAACCAGTAGTCGCCGGCCGGGACCGTTCCCCCGCCGCGGATCGGAAAGGGGCGCAGCAGACGTTCAAAGGTTTGGGAGTACTCGAAATCCACGGTGTCTCCGCTCTGGAAGTCGGTGCTCCAGCCAAACTCCCTGTCCCGGGTTTCCAGCAAACCCTGCTGGTTGGCGAGATGCTCCACGGAAGCAGAGAACTCCATCTGCCGCACTCCCGGCAACCGCGGCCGGGGCTTGTAAGCGGCCACCCCTACACTCTGCTGGAGACCCTTCCAATTGGGTTGCGCCCGGCTCACGAAGCCCATCTCGGGCCGGAAGTTCTCCTGGATCTCGAGACGTTCCAGGGAAAACTGAAAGCGGTCGCTGTCCCATTCGACCTTGCTCATCCCGGCCCACTGTCCCGCATCCAGGCCGGGCGAACTGCTCTTCGTCAGGAATCCCTGCACATTCAAATTTCGGACGAAGGTGAAACTCGCGTCGAGACCGGCAACATGATTGGAAGGCCGGGTTGAACTGGCCGTGTTTCGGGTGAGCATAGCGCCCACATAGGAGCGGGCCAGGATATTTCCCTTTGCTCGAAGCACCGTGAAGTTTTGCCCCGGCGCAGTCTGCCCGGAAGCCAGGTCGGAGCGCCGGGTCTGCATATTGAGCAGACCCAGCTCCAAGGGTCCCTGCTTGCCGGTCAGCTTGAGACCACCCCAAAGAGGAATCTCCTCGCGGTTGTCGGAAAGGCCAATGCGGCGGCTGTGGAAGAGCAGGAGTTGCGGCCGTGAATCCCACGCCTGGCGGTTGCGGGAGCCGAACTGAAAGATGCCGGAGCCTTCCTGGAAGAACTCCCGCCGCTCCGGAAAAAACAGACTGAAGCGAGACAGATTGACTTGCGCGTCGTCCACGTCGGCCTGGGCAAAGTCGGGATTGGCGGTCAGGTCAAGCGCCAGTTGCGGCGTAATCAGATACTTCGCAACCTCCAACCCGACATCGGTCGAGTGCCGCGTCACGGTGCGGCCATCCGGGACGGCCTGGCTCCCTCCGGTGGTGAAGAATGGCTTGACGCGGAAGGTAAAGGCCCGGATGCCCTCCAATCCCTCCAGGTGTCCCGCCCGGGACACCTCCGCGAATCGAAAATCGCGGTTGTGCGCGGCCCAGAAAACGTCCTCGTTCTTCCGTTTGATGGCACGATGGAAATTGACTCCCCAGACAATCGGATCTTCATCGAGGAAGCGAAGGGTCTTGAACGGAATCACGATTTCGGCCGACCAGCCCCCTTCGGTGATCCGGGTCCTGGCGTCCCACTTCTCGTCCCAATTCGTGTTGGTTGTCTGCCCTTCATTGGTCACGGTGGCGTCATATTGCGTGCCCAAGGGATTGATCCGAAACAAATATCCATCGCGGTGGTCGTGAAAGGTATCCAGGATCAATTCGAAGAGGTCATCGTTTTGGAAATCGTTATCTCTGCGGAGTTCGGTGGCCCGGATCTCGCTCGAATTGGAGTCGGAACAGAAGATTCCCACATAGATGTGTTGCGTGTCGAAGAGAATTCGCACCTCTGTCTTCTCCGAGGCGGGCGCTCCCTCCTGGGGGTCCTTTTGCAAGAAGTCGCTTACCGGTTCGGCCTGCGCCCAGACAGCCTCGGTCAGAAGACCATCCAGCACCGGAGGCTCTGCCGCGCGGACTGCCCTGATGGACCGACCGTCCTGCAGGCCACTTCGCCCTTGCGGTGGACGGCGATCCTGCGCCAACACGCCATCAGCTCCGACAAATGCCAAGACAATAATCCAGGTAGAGCGCAAAAACACAGGTTGGGAGCCTCCAGAGGTTATTTCCCAGGGTCTAACGAAGCGTTTCCACAGCATTCGGTCGGGACCCGCCCAATGGATAGACGAACGCCCGCAGGAAAGGGTTGCAAATTCAGTCAAACTATTCGGAAAGGAACCCGGAGACACGACGCTTTGCCGTCGTTCCCCCCCAGCGCACAGGCGTTCTTTTGCAAGGAAGTAAATGGCGATACGTTCTGATCCTAGACCTTATGAATCCGTTCCACGTCGCGGACTCCGTGGATCTTGCGCATCGCCGTCACCAGTTTTTCCAGGTGCTTCTTATCGGTGATATCCAGAGTCAGGTCAATGGTGGCTTCCCCGTTTTCAGCGAAGCGGGTTTCGATATTGCGGATGTTGGTTCTTTCCGTGATGGCTGCGGTTAATTCTTTGAGGAGGCCGGGCCGGTCCGAGCTGCGCAAGACCAATTGCACCGGATAGGAATCGTCGGGCGAGGCAACCCACTCCACCTCGATGCGGCGCTCCGGCTCATAGAGAAGATTCTGGACGTTGGAGCAGGACTTGGCGTGCACGGCGACCCCCTTGCCGCGCGTGATGTAGCCGACCACTTCTTCTCCCCGGATCGGCTCGCAGCATTTGGCCCGATACACCAGCAAGTCGTGGAATCCCTTGACTTGCAACGCGGCGCCGGGCGTCATTCCCAGGGCTTTCTGGACCGTTTGCGTCAACGTCTTCTTGCCGGCCTTTTCTTCCAGAACGGATTCGGGAAAGAGCTTGGCGAGCACCTGGCGGGGCGGCGCCTTCCCGAACCCCACGGCCGAGAGCAAATCGTCGGAGTGCGGATAGCCCATCCCTTGGGACGCCTTGGTCAATTCCTCGGCGGAGACCTTGCCCCAGGACACGTTGTAGCGCCGGCTTTCCTTCTCCAGCAGCTTCCGGCCCAGATCAATGGAACTGGCCCGCTCGGTGACATTGATCCAGTGCTTGATCTTGTTGCGCGCGCGGGAGGACTTCACAAACGTCAGCCAGTCGCGGCTGGGGTGCCCCCCTTTCTGCGTAGCGATTTCGGCGATGTCGCCGTTGCGCAGGCGATACCGCAGCGGCACGAGCTTGCCGTTCACTTTGGCTCCCGTGCAGGTGTTTCCGACCTCGGTATGGATCGCATACGCGAAATCCACCGGAGTCGCATCCCGGGGCAATACGACGACCTTCCCTTTCGGCGTAAAGGTGTAGACCTCTTCCGGGTAGAGGTCAATCTTGAGGGTGGAGAGAAATTCGGTGGGGTCGGACATCTCCTGCTGCCATTCCACGAGTTGCCGCAACCAGGCCATGCTCTGCTCGTCGGCGGCGGAGTACATCCCGCCTTCCTTGTATTTCCAGTGGGCCGCAATTCCCTCCTCGGCCGTGCGGTGCATCTCTTCGGTGCGAATCTGCACTTCCACCGGCTGCCCGCTTTTCCCGATCACGGTGGTATGCAGAGACTGATAGAGGTTGGGCCGCGGCATGGCGATAAAGTCTTTGATCCGCCCCGGCACCGGAGACCAGACGCTGTGGACGACTCCCATCGCGGCGTAACAGTCATTCACGGACTGTGTAATGATGCGGACGGCCAGCAGATCGTAGATCTGGCTGAGGTCCTCCTTCTGTCGCTTCATCTTCTTGTAGGTGCTGTAGAGGCGCTTGATCCGCCACTCCACCCGCGCCTGCAAGCCGTTCTCCTGGAGCTTCTGTTCGATGGCGGAAGCCATTTCTTTCAACAAGTCTTCGCTGTAGCGGCGCTTCTCCTCGATTTCCTCCCGAATCTCCTGATAGGCGTGGGGGTCAATATAGGCGAACGCCATATCCTCAAGCTCGCCGCGAATCTTTCCCATTCCCATCCGGTGGGCCAGCGGCGCGTAGATCTCGAGCGTCTCCTGCGCCACCCGCTGCTGTTTTTCGGAGGGCAGATACCGCAGCGTGCGCATGTTGTGGAGGCGGTCCGCCAGTTTGACGAAGATCACGCGGAGGTCGTCCACCATTGCCAGGAGCATCTTGCGCATGTTTTCCGCTTGCCGCTCTTCCCGGCTCGCGAACTCCAGCTTGCTGATCTTGGTGACGCCTTCGACCAGGTGGGCCACTTCGTCGCCGAACTGGCTGCGGATCTCGTCCAGAGTCACTGTGGTATCTTCGACCACGTCGTGCAGCAGTGCGGTCGCGATGGTGGGCACATCGAGCCGCAGGTCCGCCAGAATGTGGGCCACCTCCAGGGGGTGGGACAGGAAGGGTTCTCCGGAAAGGCGCACCTGCCGCTTATGGGTGCGCGCCGAGAACTGGTAGGCCCGGCGCAACAACTCCAAATCCTCGCTCGGGCGGTTCTGCTTGATTTTCTTCAGCAAATCCCGAAAGCGAGTCAGCGTCAGGAGGTTGGTGGAAATGGCCTGCCGGAATGTGCTGGAAATGTTGTCCATATTCTCATATAGGCTCAGGATGGTGTCATTCTGAGCGCAGCGAAGAATCTGCTGTTCTTTGCGGTCAGCAATCCGTTGCGGGAAAAGCAGATTCTTCGGTCCCCGGCAAGACGGGGCCCTCAGAATGACGTCATCAGCGGCGAGAGCGCTATGCAGCCACTGTGAAACCGCTCTAGCCTTGGCGTCCGTTCTTCCCGAATGTCCCTAAAACAAAAACCCTGGAAAGATCGCTTCCACAATCCTTCCAGGGTTAATTATAAAGCCAGGTAATCGGGATGCAGAGGGAATTTACCCCCCGGCAGCGCCCTGTTGCTGTTTCTCCTGCTCCTTTAGCTCCACCGCTTTCTTGGTGGCCAAGCTCTTGTCCATCCAACTGTCCGCCGTTTTTGTAAGCTCCTCGCGTTCCTGAGGCGTTTCCACCAAGTCTGCCTTCTCGCGGTAGAGGAGGTTCAGGTATGCCATGGCCTCGTGGTAGTCCTGACGAAGCTCCATGGCTTTGTTGAGCCTCTGCATCCCCTCATCGATCAAGGGGAGGCTCCGCTCGGCGAGCGCCTGGCGTTCCTTGGCGTCCTTGATAGGTTGGTCGGCCGGGATCTTCATGCGCGATTTCAACACGATCCGCGGCTGGTACGTCATCGTCCAGTCAATGACTCCCACCGAGTAATAGGGTTCGGGATTGGCCGGCTCCATTTGGATCTGTTTCTGATAATATTCCTTGGCGTCGTCCATGCGCTTCATCTGGAAGTAAATGCTGGCAATGCCGGCGATGCTTCCGAGGTTGTTGGGGTCCTCTTTGAGAACATTCTGGAATTCCTCAATGGCTTGCTCGCCGACCCGGATGTTCTCGTCGGTTTCCGAGCCCGGCACATACTGGTTCGCGTAGGCGGTGGCCAGATACAGCCGGGCGTTCAGATTGGTCGGCTCCAACTGCACCGCAACCTTGAAATGCTCAATGGCCTTCGTATATTGGACGTTCTTGTACTCCGCGATGCCCTTATTGAGTTCGTCCCGGGCTTTCAGCTTCTGGCACCCGGAGGCTCCCAGAAGCAGACCGACCAGGACCAGCGCTCCTCCCCATCTCGTCATTCTTGGTGAGTTCATTTCTCTCTCTCCGGAAAAATAAGGTTGTCCGTTGCTGCGGCCGCTCCCTCCCGTCCGCGTCCCCGAAGCGTTCGCCGTTGCGGAGAGGCGGAGGCGGAGACAGCCTACTGGCCCTCTTCAATCTTGGCGGTGATCAGGCCGATCTTGTCAATCTGGGCGCCCTTGGCGATGTCAATGACTTCGGCGACGTCGCCGAACAGGATTTCCGGGTCGCCTTTGACGAACATCACACGCTCGGCCCGGGTCTTGAAGATTTCCGTCAACCGCGCGCCCAATTGATCCTTGGTGACGGGATCTTGATTGATCAGGAGCGCTCCACCCTGGTTCACCGAAACCACCACGGTGCGCATATCGTCCGGCACCTCCTGCTCCGGCTTGTTAGGATTGGGTTGAGGCACAAGCGCGTCCAAGCCTTTGGGCACCAGCGGAGTGATGACCATGAAAATGATCAGCAGCACCAACAAAATGTCAATCAACGGGACAATATTGGGTTCGGACTTAACGCCCTTCCGCCCCCCTACTGCCATACCCATAGTCTGCCTCCTCTATTCGACAGGCCCGGCGGATTCCCCCCCCACCGCCGGGAGAACCGGCGGGCAGGGGGAAGCCCGCTGTGAAGCGTGATTGAAACGTCCCGGCTGCCGGCTAACCAGGTCCGCGCCGGTCCTCGACGCGTTCCGTGATCAATCCGAGCTGGTCCACGCCGGCCGAACGCACTTCATCCACGACCGCGACGACCCGTTCGTACTTGGCGCGGGAGTCGCTCTTGATATAAACCGTCTTATCCACGCGCGAGGCGATCTTCTCCTGAACTTTCGCCACCAAATCTTCGGCGACCTGGTCGCTTCCCAGGAAGACCTTGCCGTCGCGAGTAATGGCGACGACGACGGCGTCTTCCTTGTCGGCGTCCGGCATGTTGCGCGGATTGCGCGCCCGCACCAAGTCCACGCTGACCCCCTTCTGTAACATGGGGGTGACCACCATGAAAATGATCAGGAGCACCAACATGATGTCCGCCATCGGCACCACGTTGGGTTCCGAGTTGACGTCGCTGAGTTCCTTCTTAAATGGCATTACTTTCCTCTCCCCTTGGCCGCGCTGCGCTTGATGAAATAGTCAATCAGCTCGGAGGAAGAATTGTCCATCTCGACGTCGAAGGCTTCCACCTTGGCGGTGAAGTAGTTGAACGCCCAGACGGCCGGGACGGCCACGAACAAACCGAGCGCCGTGGCCACCAGGGCCTCGGAAATGCCGCCGGCGACCGCCGCCAGGCCCGTCGCTTTCTCGGCCGCGATGCCCTTGAACGCGTTGATGATTCCCACGACCGTGCCAAACAAACCGACGAACGGAGCCGTGGCTCCGATGGTCGCCAATCCGCTCAAGCCGCGCTTCAACTCGGCGTGGACAATCGCGGAAGCCCGGTCCAAGGCGCGCTTGGAGGATTCAATTTCTTCCCCAGAAATTTCCGCGCCCGACTGGTGGGCCTGAAATTCCTGGAGTCCCGCGGTGACGACTTTCGCCAGGTGGGATTTCTTATGCCGTTCCGCAATGCGAACCGCTTCGTCCATCTTCCCTTCCCGCAGCGCGCCGGCCACGAGCGGCGCAAAGGTGCGGGACTGTTTGCGGGCGGCCGCGTAGGCCAGATAGCGGTCAATCATCACACCGATGGACCATGCCGACATCACGAACAACATGATTACGACAGCCTTGGCCGGGAGCCCCATCTGCCTCCACATCGAAAGCACGTCCCAACCGACGGCCGCTTCCTGCAACAGCCACATTCCATACAGATAAACGTTCCCCATGTTCTCCTGTCTCCTTCTTGGGAGCTAGCGCTCCAGTCTCCTCGCAACATGATTGAACCCGGAGGGATTTCCCCTCGCGGTCGTACTCTTCCTGCCGATCAAACTTGATTGTCCTTCCTGAGGTCCACCCCGCTACCCGCCCAGGGTGAAGTTTACGTCAATCGTGGTAACCACTTCGACGGCAACCCCGTTCAATTGAGTCGGCTGATACCGCCATTGTTTCACGGCATCAATCGCAGACTGAATCAGCAAGGGGTGCCCGCTGACGACTTTCAATTCCTCGATGGCGCCGTCTTTGCTGATGACGGCTTCCAGGCGGACGGTTCCTTGAATCCTCGCCTGCCGGGCCAGCGGAGGATACTGGGGGCGCGGCTGGGCGACCAGCTTGGCCGATTGCACCTGTCCCCCCACTCGAACGCGCTCCGGCGGCGGGGGCGGCGGGGGTGGCGGCGGCGGGGGTGGCGGTGCGCTGACGATATTACCCAGGATTCCGCCCATGGTTCCGCCCTCGATCCCCCCCAGGACTCCTCCCACTACGCCTCCAACCGGGCCGGAAGGCGGCAGAGGCTCCTCTTTAATGATGGCCACCTGCCTCGGGATCGAACGGGGTTGCACCATCTCTTGCGGCTGCTGAATCACCTTGGGCATGATCCGCACCTTGGGCGCCAGCGCCGGCGGCGGTGGCGGTGGAGGAGGCGGCGGAGGCGCCATGAGGAAAGTCATCAACTGGTGCTTCGGCAGAGCCTCCGTATAAATGAGGGGAACCAAAACCATGATTCCCGTCACCAGGCTCTGGATGACGAACGAACACGCCACCGTCCATGGTTTCTTCGTTTTCCCCCGGCCCCCATAATCCAACAAGCTATCTTCAAACATATTCCTGCCCCCACTGTTTCCCCGAGAAATGGGAAGTTTCCGTATTCCGAACCGTCCGCTCCCTGCCGCAGCCAGCCTCGTATATAATGCTAGCGCCAGCGATTTGTAAAATCAATATTTAATTATAGCTGCCATAACCGGAGTTTATAGTACTCACCTCCGGCCCTCCGCGCAAGATGATTCTTGGCGCTCCCCGTTTTCCCCCAGGCGGCGGAGGCCGGCATGGCTCAGGCTTTGGCTCCGACGCCGACTTTATCGCGTTTCGCTTTCTTCGGCTCCCGCTCGACTCGGGCGGCGGTCCCCCCGCGGCGGTCCCGTTTGATATACTCTTGCCAGCTCGTCACGACCGTGCTGCCTACCGCAATCGAAGAATAGGTCCCGACGGTAATTCCGACCAGCAAGGTAAAGGCGAACGCGCGCAGAACCTCTCCTCCAAACAGGAAAATTGCCAGGCAGGCGGTGAGCGTCATGCTGCCGGTAAGAAAGGTTCGACTGAGCGTTTGGTTGATGCTGCGGTTGGCGATTTCCGTGAAGCTCTCCTTCCGCATTAACCGCACGTTTTCCCGGATGCGGTCGAAAATGACGATTTTATCGTTGACCGTATAGCCGATCAAGGTCAGCAGACCCGCGATCACCGTCAGGCTGATCTCCATATTCACGACCGAAAGAAGTCCGACTGCGATGATGACGTCATGCAACGTGGCGATGACGGCGGCCACGCCGTAAATCCATTCGAATCGAAAGGCGATGTACACCAGCATGGCCGCCAGACCGAGCAAGGTGGCGCTCAAGGCCTGCCGCCGCAGCGCCGCCCCGACCTTCGGCCCCACAATCTCGACGCTGCGGACCGCAAACGGCGGGAGCGAGTAATCGGCTTCAAAGGCTTGGATGACTTGCGGCGTGACTCCTTCGACCTGGCGCAGTTCCTCGAAACTGCCGATCAACCCGCTGCGCGGCGGCGAATCCCGGAAACTTACCAATCGCTGGGCCAGCGGCTGCGCTTGCTCGGACGACATGCCGCTGGTTACCAACTGGTCCGCGAGACTCTGCGCGCCCGCTTCATTCCAGTTGGTCTTTCCGCCTCCGCCAAACTCCTGGAGCAGGGCGTTGACGATCGCCCGCCTCCCGGTGTCCAGGTCGGCTTCGGTGGCGGAGGCGAGATCCAGGCCAATCAAAATTTCGTGACCGGACTCCGGCCCATACCGCTGGAGGGCGCTGCCGCCCAGCCCCTGGGAGCGCAGAGCGGTTCGAATCCGGTCGAGCGGCGGGGTCTCCCGAAACTTGATGTGGACGAGGGTTCCGCCCCGGAAATCAATGCCGTACTCCGGCCCCCCTTTGATCAGAAGCGATCCGACTCCCATCGCGCTGAGTACAACAGAAACGGCGATGAGATGCCACTTCTTCTGGAGCCAGTCAATATTGAGGTTCTGAAAGAGTTCCATCGCAGCAGAATTCGACCGAACGAATTACCGTCTTTTCGCTTTACTGGGCAACCATCGGTTGCGATCCCGCAACCGGCAACACCATCCCCAGCCGTGCACTTCTTCCATTATTCACCACTTTCCGAATTTTTCAAATACTCAGCGCGACTCCTCTCGCCTTGCGGGAGAGGATATAATCGAACATGACCCGCGAGACGAACACGGCCGTGAACAAGTTCGCCATCAGGCCGATGCTGAGCGTAACCGCAAACCCTTTGACCGGCCCCGTCCCGAACAGGAACAGGAAGAAGGCGGCCACCACGGTCGTGGCGTTGCTGTCAATAATGGTCAGCACGGCTTTGCCGAATCCCGTTTCCACGGCCGAGACCGGCGTTTTGCCGGCGCGCAACTCCTCCCGAATCCGCTCGAAGACCAGCACATTGGCGTCCACCGACATCCCAATTGCCAAGATGATGCCTGCGATGCCCGGCAAGGTAAGGGTCGCCTGGATGTATCCGAGGGCGGCCAGCAGGATGATCACGT
Source organism: Acidobacteria bacterium RIFCSPLOWO2_02_FULL_61_28 (assembly GCA_001767035.1). Taxonomy (GTDB): domain Bacteria; phylum Acidobacteriota; class Terriglobia; order 2-12-FULL-54-10; family 2-12-FULL-54-10; genus 2-02-FULL-61-28. The sequence goes on along the minus strand of MEKR01000079.1, from coordinate 1,179 downwards.
TGAGGACCATCGCAACGACGGCATTCACTCCTGCCATGCGGTAATACGCCAGCATGAACACGATCACGGCCAACAACCCCACGAGAGCGGCCACCACCCCCGCCCGGATGGAATCGGCGCCGAGCGACGGTCCGACCGTGCGTTCCTCAAGATACCGCATGGAGGCGGGAAGCGCCCCGGCGCGCAGCACCAGCGACAAATCGCTCGCCCGCTGCTGGCTGAACCGCCCCGTGATTCGTCCGGAATCGGAAATCCGGCTTTGAATCGTCGCGACGGATTGAATCTTCCCATCCAGAACGACTGCGAGGCTGTTGCCGACGTTGCTCTCGGTAAACTCGCCGAACCGCCGCGCCCCGTCGGCGGTGAGCGTGAAATCCACCTCCGGCCGGTTGTTCTCATCGCGGCCGGGACGCGCCGTGCGCAGTTCCCGCCCGGTGATGGCCGGAACCCGGGTCACCAAATACCATTGGTTCGCCGCCGCGGTATCCCCCTCGGGGCGCTCGATGGATTCCAGCAGTTCGGTTCCCACAGGCAGCAAACCGCCATTGGCCGACAACGCCTGCTCCCGGTTGGAATACGGGCCGCCCGCGACTTTCTTGATCTCGAGCAAGGCGGTCGTTTGCATGATCTCCTTGACCCGCGCCGGATCGTCCACGCCCGGCAGTTGCACCAGAATCTCATACTCGCCCTGGCCGCGCTCCTGAATCGTCGGCTCGCTGACACCGAGGCTGTCAATGCGGTTGCGGATCGTTTCGACCGACTGGTTCAGCGTCTGCTGGCGAATCTCCGCCAATACCGCCGCGCGCAGCTTCAGCCGGTAGCCCCCGGATTCCCCGGCCTGATAGGTCCAGTTCAGCTCGGTCTCGTCAATGGCCTGCCGGAAGGCGCTGGTCTGTTCGACCGGAATGCCCTGAATCTCGATCCCGCCCTCGGAGTAGATGTCGGCGGCGTCCATGCGAGTGATGGAAGCGTAGTTGATTTGCCGCTGCCCGAACGCGGTCTTCAGCCGCTCGATCGTTTGGTCGGCTTCCGCATTGAGCGCCTCATTCACCATCACCTGCAAGATCAGGTGTGTTCCCCCTTGCAAGTCCAGCCCGAGCCGGAGGCGCTGCCCCAGATTCTCCCGCAAAGCCCTCCCGCTGGTGGGCAAGCCGATGATGCCGTAAATGCAGGCCAGCA
>MEKR01000078.1 GCA_001767035.1 Acidobacteria bacterium RIFCSPLOWO2_02_FULL_61_28 | reverse complement strand
GCGTATTGGGGGTGATGGGGCAAGGCACGACGGGTGCCATCTTGGGCGTGGTTCGGGATCAAACCGGAGCCGTCTTGCCCGGCACAAGTATGCAAGTCACTCACCAGGAGACCGGGCGTGCTCGAACGGTGGTCACCGACTCGGGGGGACGTTATCGAGTGCCAGCCCTGGAACTCGGCACTTATACCGTTCAAGCCACGCTGGCGGGTTTCCGTTCGGTGGTCCGCTCGGGGGTCGTATTAACCGTGGGGATGGAAGCCGAAGTGAATCTGGACATGCAGGTGGGAGAGGTCACGGAAAGCGTCACGGTCACTTCGGAAGCCGGTTTGGTGCAGACCACCAGCGCGCAGCTTTCCGGGCTGGTGGGGCAACAGGAGATTCGCGACTTGCCGTTGAATGGACGCAGTTACGACGCGTTGGTCTTCCTGCAGCCGGGTGTCGCCCTGATGAATAACATAGATCGCCAGGTGCATACCCACATTCTGAATGGAGCAGGTCCGAAAATATCGGTCGCCGGGACCTCCTTTGACATGACGGCGTTTCTCTTGGACGGCACGGACATCCACGACCACACCAATTTTGGCTCGGGCAGCGCGGCGGGGACCAATCTGGGCGTGGACTCGATTCTGGAATTCAGCGTCTTGACGCAGAACTACGACGCCTCGCACGGAAGAGTCGCGGGCGGAGTCATCAATGCCGTGACCCGCGGCGGAACCAATGCCTTGCACGGAGGCGCGTTTGAATTCCTGCGCAACAGTGCGCTGGATGCGCGGGAATTTTTCGATCGGGAGGTGCCGGCGTTCCGGCGAAACCAGTTTGGCGCGTTTGTCGGCGGCCCCATCCTGCGTGACCGGACGTTTTTCTTCGCCAATTATGAGGGCCTGCGCGAACGGAAGTCCTCCACTCATCTCAGCGGAACGCCGGACTCCGACGCCCGCCGGGGAATCATCCCAGGGATCAGCACGGCCGCAAGTCCAATCCCGGTGGCTCCGAATGTGAGATCGTACTTGGATTTGTATCCCCTTCCCAATGGAAGGAATTTCGGAGACGGGACCGGCGAGTTCATTTGGGCCTATTTGCGACCCACTACCGAAGACTTCGGTTCGGTGCGCATTGACCATCAATTCTCCGAGAAGCATTACCTCTTCGGCCGGTTTACGATTGATCAGGCGGAGAGGATTGGGGACCGCGACTTTCCCGAATGGACGATTCCCACCGAGAGTCGCAGTCTCTTCACCACCGTGGAGCACAAGGCGATCCTTTCCCCGGAACGGCTCAACATCCTTCGCGTTGCGTTTAACCGAACCAATCCCTTCGCGGGTACCGGCTCCTCTCTGGCGAATGATGACCAGTTGACGTTCGTGCCCGGACGCCCCTGGCGTCTCAGCTTCACCACGGACCCGAGCCAGGTCGGCGCCCCGGTAAGCCAGTTGGGCCACGCCACGGTGGTTCCGTTCCGGGGGACCCAGAATATCTTTCAGGTCAGCGACGACTTTGACTGGCAGAAGGGACGCCATGCCCTGAAGATGGGGTTCAACCTGGAGAGGATCCAGAACAACAATTTCACGAGCCTCCGCATGGGAGAGTTTGTTTTCACCGATCTCGCTTCGTTTTTGCGGGGACAACCGAACAACTTTTTGGCCGGACCCGTCTTTGGCGGTGTCACCAACATCGGGCTGCGGACGACGATGATTGGGTTCTACTTCCAGGATGATGTCAGGGCAAACGACAGGCTGACTCTCAATTTCGGTCTGCGCTGGGAATTTCTCCGCTGTCCTACCGAGGTTCATGGGTACACCGCTCGGATTGACAATCCCATGACGGCCACCGCAGCGAACACGCCGACTCTGGGTGTCTGCATGTTTGGGCGCGATTTCTCCCACAAGCAACTGGGCCCCCGGTTTGGATTCGCCTGGAAGCCGATGGGCGGAGAGAGATCGGTGATCCGAGGCGGCTTTGGGATTTACCACAACCAAATTCTGGGCCGGATGGAGTACGCCACGGGCGTGTCCAGCGCGGTCGGCAACCTCCAGGTCCGGGACGCCAGGACCCTGGCTCTATTTCCCACCCTTCCGCTCCAACAACTCCAGGTCACCGGCCTGCCGACGTTCGCCGGTTTCGACCCAGACACCAACATTCCCACCGTTTATCACTGGAACCTGACGACGGAGCATCAACTGCCGTTCACGATGGTCCTTCGGTTGGGGTACTCCGGTTCGCATGGGCTGCACCTAGCCCGGAATACGGATTGGAATACGGTTGCCCCCAGTTTCTTGCCGGATGGCACTCCCTTTTTCCCGGCGGGCGCGCCGCGGAGAAATCCCCAATTCATCGGTTTGGGATATTTCCGAACGGACGCGAAAAGCAATTACAATTCCTTGCAACTCCAGTTGACGAAACGCGTTACCGAAGGTCTTCGATTCCAGAGCAGCTTTACTTGGTCCAAGGCCATGACCGAGAGCGGCCCGTTTCAGCAACCCCAATCCACGGGGACTCCCAGCCAATCTCTGATGGACTTCAATCGGACCAATGATTACTCGCTGGCCGATATTCATCGGGGGCGGGTTCTCACTCTGAACTATACCTATGCGTTCCCGGGCAAGTCGCTGACTGGGGTGGCGGGCGCCGTCTTGAAGGGATGGGAGATGAGTGGAATCCTCACCACCGAGGACGGGCTGCCCTTTACGGTGCAGGAGAACTTCAACCGATCCCTGGATGGAGGCCGCACGCAAAAGGAGCGGCCCAATCTGGCGCCGGGCTTTTCCAATAACCCGACCAGCGGAACGACCGCTGGCTGCCCGGGCGTCCGAGCCGGACAAAAGTTGGGGACTCCGGATCTTTACTTTGATCCCTGCGCGTTTCAGTTGCAGCCCGCCGGCTTTTACGGGAATCTCGGAAGAAATACCGTGATCGGGGCTGGTTTAACGACCTTTAATTTTTCGCTAGTGAAAAACTTCCGGTTTACGGAGAACCACAATCTGGCATTTCGATCAGAGTTCTTTAACCTGTTCAACCAAGCGAACTTCGGATTGCCGATCAAAGAAGTTTTCAATCCGACGGGACGGTCCGGGAACGCGGGGAATATTCGGGAACTATCCTCGAACGCCCGACAGATTCAGTTCGGCCTTCGATACACGTTTTGAGGCGATGGGTGTGGGCCGTCCGCTCGCCCCGTCTGTCTGCGAATTTTTCAACGAACGGGTGCTAGTCAGTCTATTTCAAAAGCAATGCGTTGTGGGAACAGAACCAGCAAGGAAGCAGCTTCTGCGCGGTTACTGTTCTGGACCTCTTTCATATCTGCACAAGCGAGGTGAGCGATGCGTTTTGCATGGATCATGGTTGCGGCGTGGGTGGTATCAGCGGGGACGTTGTTCGGGCAACAGGTTTCGCCCCTGCTTGCCCCTGACACGATTTATTACAACGGAAAAATTATCACGGTAGACAGGCCGTTCTCGATCGCGGAGGCCTTCGCCGTCAAAGGGAATCAGTTCGTTGCGGTGGGCAAGAATGCCGAAGTTCGCGCCCTGGCCGGTCCCCGGACGCAACAGGTGGACCTGCGCGGCCACGCCGTAATCCCGGGCCTGATGGACAACCACAATCACCAGATTTGGAGGGCGCGCGTCATGCAACGCGGCATGGACATGGTCACCGTGCCTTCGCTCGCCGAGATGCTGAACCGGCTGCGTCAGGCGGCAGCCCAGGCCAAGCCGGGGGAGGTCATTGTCGGCAGCGGCGGCTGGTTTCCCCGCAACTTCCCGGAAAAACGCGGGCCTACGCGGAAAGATCTGGATGAGGCGTCTCCGACCAACCCGGTGTTTCAATTTCAGTCGGGCCGCAACAATGCCAACCTGAACAGCGCCGCCCTGAAAGTGCTCGGCATTGACCGGAACACGAAAGACTGGGGGTCCTTCCCCATCTTGAAAGACGATACCGGAGAACCGACGGGCGAACTCAGCGGCGGGGAGCAAGTCTTGGCGGCGGACTTCAAGATTCTGCCCCAGCCCACCGTGGACCAACAGATCGAGTGGCTCATGCAGGAGCAACAGGGCCAGCACGCGCTGGGCTTGACCGGCATCCGGGAGTTGGTGCTTCCGGTGGAACACATGCGAACCTACCTGGAGATGTGGCGGCAAGGGAAGCTGACTATGCGGGTGAGCATGGGGTTGATGTTCGGAGTCCAGCACGTGGACGGATGGGCGCCGCAGCAGATGGATCAGATGCTGAGTCCCTTGCCGATGATGCCCGGTTTCGGAAACGACATGCTTCAATTTGACGCCACCCTGGCGGAGTTTGAAGTGGACACCCAACGAGTCGGCAACATGATGCGCCGGCCGTTTCTCCGTCCGAACAATCGCAGACATATCGGCGAAGAGATTGGACGCTGGCCCCATAGCGACTTTCTGACGGTGCTGACCGACGCGCAAGGCAACTACTATGGCGTACAGCGTCTCCCCACCGACAGGTTCATTGAAGTCGTTCGGAAGATGAACCGCTATGGCTGGCGGCCGGGCTTTCACATTTCCGGGGACCGCGGCCTGGATATGAACCTGGAAGCCTATGAGGCGGCGGACCGCGAGCACTCCCTCAAGGACAAGCGCTGGGTCGTGGAGCATATCCAGTATTCGCATCCCGAGCAGATGGCACGCCTGGCCAAATTGAACATCCTGGTCTCCACACAGATGCAAGGGATTAACGGGCCGAACCCTAATTTCTCCAAGGAACTGAACGAGCGGGTGCAGCCGATTCGCGAGTGGCTGGATCATGGGTTGATTGTCAGCAGTGGAAGCGATTGGCCGGCCTTCAACAACAATCCCTTTCCGTATCTCCAATGGTATGTAACCCGCATCACCAATGCCGGAGAGGTGCTGGGAGCGGCGCAGAAAATCAGCCGCGAGGAAGCCCTGCGCCTCGCCACGATCAACAACGCCTACCTGATGTTTCGGGAGAAAGACCTCGGTTCGATTGAAGCCGGCAAGCTGGCCGATTTTCTTATTCTCTCCGCCGACTTCCTGACCGTCCCGGCGGAGCAGATCAAGGACCTCTCTCCGCTGGCCACCTACGTGGGTGGACGCAAAGTATTTGCCAAGCCGGGAGGAGGCTTTTAGGCTCTTGGGCTACCGCGATTCGGCCACTACGGGATTGGTCAGAGCGCCGACTCCTTCAATCGTGCAAACCACGGTGTCGCCCGCCCTCATCCAGCGCGGCTGGGCTCGCTCGATGTTGGTGCCCGCCGGGCTGCCGCCGGCAATCACGTCCCCCGGCTGCAAGGTCAGTATGTTGGATGCGTACTGTACCAGCTCGTAAATGTTGTGGGTCATCCGGTTGGTGTTGGAATCCTGCTTCGCTTCGCCGTTCAGAGTCAACACCTGCCGCAGGTTCATCGGCTCCTTGACGAACTCTTTGGGCACAATGAAAGGGCCCAGCGGGGCGAAGGTGTCGTGATTCTTGCCGATCAGCCAATCGGACCCAAAGCGCGAATCCCCCCGGCCGCCCCGATCGGAAACGTCGTTGTGGACCGTGTACCCGAAAATGGAGTCCGCGGCCCGCTCCAACGGAACGCGCTTGGAGGGCTTCCCGATTACAATGCCCAGCTCGCACTCATGATCAATCTGCTCTCGGCCCGTGGGGACGCGAATGGGTTCACCGTTCGCAATCACCGCTGTAGGTAATTTGAGGAATAGGTACGGATTTCCGCGTTCATCGCCCGGTTTGCGCTCCCAGATTCCCGGCGCGGAATTAGCCCGGGGAGCTGCCGCCGGAGCGGCGCCTCCGGCCCTTTGTTGCTGCTGCTGGATTCCTTGTCCGTGCTCCTGATAGTTCACGGCCGCATTGAGCATGAGCGCCGGCCGCACGGGCGGAAGCACCTTCAGGTCTCGTAGCTGGTAGGCGTACGGGGGCGGGCTGGGGGCCCCCGCCACCTCGTTGACAATGGCATACAGCCGCTCCCTCAGCCCCGTCTCGTACCGTGTAAGCAGCTCCTTCATGTCACGGGGAATCGAGAGTCTTGCCGAGGCAGGATTGCGGCCCTCGAACACAGTGTTAGCCTGGGCGATGTCAATGACCTGCGAGTCGCGCAGGACCAGGCCGGGAAACACCTGGCCCTGCCGCTCAAAGGTTCCCAGCTTGAAGGGTTCTCGCGGCCCGCCTTGGGTTTGCGCGCGCAAGCACCACCAACCGCTGCACAATATGCCCGTTAGAGCAATTCCCATCAGACTCTTTCTCATGTGTTCCTTCCTCGTGCGAATAGAGTGGAGGTTTCCAAACCCTAGTTCGAGGCTAAATTGAATCTGTCGCGAGTCGTTCGAGGCGGCGGGCGCTGAACTTCACCGCCTCGGAAGCAAGGGTTTTAGCTTTGCCGCAATGCCTTCGGCCATCCGCAACGAACCGGCCATGTTGGGATGGACGACATCGGTAACCAGCAGATACAACGGGTCATTCACGAGCGTTAGCCCATCGAGCAGGTGCAGGTTTCGATCCGTCTTGGTCAGCCCTTCCACAACGCGCCGGATCGCATTCCGATAATCCTGAGGCGTTTCCCCGTTTCGATTTTTTCTTCCGCCGTCTCCATCCGACCGATTCCAAATCGGTGTCACGCACAGGATCGGTTTGCTCGGGTGCTTGGCCCGGATCGTATTCAAGAATGTTTCGTATTTCTTGCCGTACTGTTCCACGGTCTCGGGCTGGCCGGAGGAATCGGCGCCGCCGAAGGAATTGGTGCCGATCGCGATCACCAGGACATCAAAATCACTCCGGCCCGCGATGTATTCAGCCACGACCCGGTCCCCCCAGGCGCTGCCACCGAAGCCGAGATTCAGAGACACGCAAGCAGCCTGTTCACACGCCAGCCAGCCGTAGGTTTCCCGGGGACTGGTGACGCCGTGGCCGTGCGTAATCGAGTCACCGTGGAACAGGACTCGCGGCCGGTTGTCCGCGGCCGGAGGAGCGACGCGGGCATTGCGGTCCAGGCCCACTCCCCGCAACGCAAGCTCGGCATTCCGGTAGTAAAACGGAAGCAGGACCATGATTTCCGAGTCCGCCGGGCTTACCGAAGACTCGTCTATCAACGTTACGTCCTGCTCCGTGAATCGGGTGGCTCCAGGGATGCTGCGGACATACTTGCCATCCCGATAGAGGTCAAAGTATGAAGGTCGGGACCTCTCCCAGAGTGCTTCCGGAGGTCCCCCCTGTCGGTCCGGGACTTCAATGAAAGTGAGGCGGAAGACGAGCTTGGCGGAATTGGTGCGGAAGCGGACGGCCATCCCCGCGGCAGACTGGGCGCGCCCCGCGGTGCGTTCGGGCCACCGCTCGCGCCAGGTCTTGGGAACGCGCACCGGCTGCCAGCCTCCGTCTCGCGGCTCCCAGTCCGCGATGTTGAGCCATGACAGCCGGGCATCATTGGGATTGAGCCATTGGAGTTCAGCAGCGGGCGGGGAGGTCTGTGCCTGGAGTCCCGCCGAACTCCAAAACAAGGTAGCCGCCAGCAGAGCAAGATAGAACCTTACCTGCCTACGGCGGAGTTTGCACAAGAATACCTTCAGCATTCCTCAGCCTCCCCTCCCAAGGAATTCCGACGGACCTGCCCGGGGAATCGTAGTCCCCGGACTCTAGCTCCCAGGCGCTAGGACGAAATAGCCGACTTTATTGTTCGGCGGAGTGCCAAACCACATCCGTCCTTCCGCGTCCAGGTGGAATTCCCGCATACTGTTTTCCGAATACGGGAAGGGGTACTCGATCACCTCACCCGTCCTGGGATTGAGTCGTCCCACGATATCGGTTGCTTCCGAGGAGTACCAGATATTTCCGCTCCGATCAATCCCGAGAGCGTATGGCGTCGGAGCCGGTCCCGGCAACGGATATTCTTTGAAGGTCTCCGTCTTGGGGTCAAAGCGCGCGATTTTCCCAGACCCGAATTCGGCAAACACCACCGATCCGTCCGTATCAATCTGAATGCGGCGCGGGCGAGCGTTCGGCGTGGGTGGAGTATATTTGGTTACCTTCAATGTCTTGGGATCCACCTTGCCAATCTTGCCGGTTTCAGTGAACTCGGTGAACCAAACATTCCCCTCCTTGTCCAGGGTGATCCCGTAGGAGGAGGGAACTTCCGTAATCTCCGTAAACTTCTCCGTCCGGGGATCGAACTTGCTCAGAGGGCTGCCCGTCGCCCACACTGTCCCCGAGGGGTCCACTCGGACGGTGTGCTTGGAGCCGCGCTCGGTCCCGATTCCCGGCTTCAACGGGGCCTGAAATTCTCCGACCTCTCTGGTTCGAGGGTCCAAATGACCCAGCCGATTGGAACCTTGCTCGCTGAACCAGACCGTCCCATCCGGTCCCATAACGGCCGAGTGAATTGCAGCGGTGTCAGGATACGGAGCGCGGAATTCCTGGACCAGCCCGGTCTTCGGATCCAGCCTCCCCACTTGATTGGCCCGGCCATAATAGGGAATCCAGTGGTTGCCGTCTTTGTCCGGAGCGGCGCTCCAGGGCATGCGGTTCGGCCCCGGCAGGTCGTAATCCACGTAGACGATCTTCATGGCCTCGTCGCTGAACTCGCCCCGTTTTACCTTTTCCCATGCCGGCATCTCAGCCGGGGAATGCGGCGCCGTCGAATCCAGGCCAAAGTTGTCGGTGAGGTAGGAGGCTAGCTCCGCAGCCGCCTCATCGTTGATCTGGTCCCGGAGGAAGTAGCGCATGGAGTCCCGCATGTAGTCCACGTCCCGCCACCAGCTTGCCTGATCCTGGCGTCGGGCTGCCATTCGGGTTTGCATGCCGTGGCAGGCAAAGCACCGCGTCACCAGAAGCGGCTTTCCTTTGCCGGCGGGAAGCACTTCCCGGGCTTGATAATTGGAAAGATCGGTCCATTGCACCGCGCCTTTTTGGAGACTGAAATCGAGAGAGACCGGTTGCGCCTCCACTTTCACGGACTTCGACGGGTCGCCTTTGTAGCCGATTGCCGTGGCCTGAATGTTGTAATCGCCCGACTGCAAGTCGCGGAGTTGGTACCGCCCCTGCTTGTCGGACAACACATTCACGGTTACGTTGCTTTTCAGCTTTCGTGCCCGCACGAAAGCACCCTTAAAGGGTGCGCCGCTCGGGTCTTTCACCGTTCCCGAGACTGTACCGCCAAAAGCGGCATACCCCCACGATGACACCAGCGCGATCACCGCAAAGATCAGACTTGTTGGTTTCATTCTTTATCCTCCTAGAGTACGCTCTAAAATACGTGTACTGCCCGCCACCCTCTTTACTTATCCGATGCGATCATGAAATAGCCGACTCGGTCGTTCGGCTGCGTGCCATACCACATTTTCTCCCCGGAAGCATCCGGAAAGAGATCTCTTGTGCCGACTTCGGAATAGGGCATGGGGTATTGGGTGACCTCGCCCGTTGCCGGGTCCAGTCTCCCTACGATGTCCATCTCCATCGAGGTGTACCAAATATGGTCGTTCTTATCAATCCCCAGCCCGTAGGGAGTCGGACTCGGACCGGGAAGCTGGAACTCCTTAAATGTTTCTGTCTTGGGGTCGAAGCGGCCGATTTTTCCGGCGCGATATTCCCCAAACCAGATCATTCCTTTGGAATCAATCTTGAGCCGGCGCGGCCGGGGATCGGGACTCGGCGGAGTATATTTCGTCACCTTGTTTGTTTTTACATCCACCTTGCCGATCTTGCCGTTCTCCGTGAACTCGGCGAACCAGACAGTGCCCTCCTTGTCCACGCCGACCCCATAGACTTGCGGCACTTCGTCAAAGTGGGTGAATTTTTTCGTCCGCGGATCAAATTTCGTCAAGGGGCGCCCGGTGGACCAGACGTTTCCCTGGAGATCAATTTCGGCGGTATGCTTTCGCCCCTTGGCCGGATCGCCGTCCAAGGAATCCTGATATTCCTCAAACGTCTCGGTTCGGGGATCGAAGCGGGCCAGTTTATTCGCCTGACTGCTTTCCGTGAGCCACACCGAGCCATCCGCGGCGGGCACCACCGCATGGATATTGGCCGGTCCTTGATTGGGCACTTTCCATTCCCGGACCATGCCCGTTTCCTTGTTCAGCATCGAGAGGTTATTGGAGTGGTAATTCCACATCCAGATGTTTCCGTTCTTGTCCGGTCGCCCGGTCCCCGGAAACCGGCTCGGCCCTGCGGTTTCGTAATCTACGACCACGAGTTTCATGGAGGCGTCGGTGAACTCAGGACGTTTGAGCTCTTTGTACTTCGGCAAATCGGCCGGCGACCGCGGCAGGTCGGAATCGAGGGCAAAGGTCTTGATCATATAGTTCTTGATCTTGGCCTTGCGCTCCTCGGTGAGGCGGTTTCCAAAGAAGTGCTTAAACTCTTCCGCCATGTAATCTACGGAACGGATGATGCCTTGCTCATCCCGCCGAGTTCCCGCAAGCCGGGTTTGAAAGGCGTGGCAGGCAAAACAGGTGCCGATGTACTCTTCCCTTCCCTCTCCCTCGGGCAATAGCTGCGTCCCCTCAAAATTGGAGAGGTCATTCCACCGCACCATGGTCTTCTGGAGGGCAAAATCGAATGTGGTCGTTTGTCCTTCGGCCAGCTTAATGCCGAAGCGCGGGTCGGCCTTGTGTCCCACCGCTTTCACCTGGATTTCATAATCGCCCGAAGGCAGGTTTTCCATCCGATAGCGGCCCTGCCGGTCGGACAGAACACTCACGGTCATCTTGGTCTTCTGATTCCGGGCCCGTACAAAGCTGCCCATATAGGGCGCGCCATCGGGCCCCTTTACGGTACCGGAAATGGCAGACCCTGTAGCGCCGTGCCCCAAGGAGACGGATAAAACAACGAGAGTCATACTCATCCAGATTGATTTCGCCATGGCATCCTCCTAACTTTCTTATGAAGTCTTGATGTCCGGTTCAAAAGCCGCGTGCTTCGACGGGAAGCCTTCTACATTCCCGGCGGCGTGAAAGAAATGACCTTATCGTTCGGGGGACTGGCCACCCACATCCGCCCCTGGGAATCTCGATACATTTCCCGAGTCCCAATATCGGAGACCGGCAGCGGATACGCGGTGAACCTTCCCGTCTGCGGATCCAACCGTCCGAGATAATCGTTGTTGTGTGATGTGAACCAGACGCGGTCGTCCTTGTCCACCTGGATCGAATACGGGGTCGGCTCGGGACCGGGGATCTTATATTCCCGGAAGCTTTCGGTTTTGGGATCGAAGCGCAGTATCCCTCCACTCCAATCTCCGACCCAGACATTCCCCTTGGAATCCACCACCACCCGGCGCGGTTGGGCTCGCTTATTGGGGGGATAGTATTTTGTCACCTTGAAAGTCTTCCCGTCTACCTTGGCCACCGCGCCACCCGGCCGGAACTCCGTCTCCCAAACATCGTCATTCTGATCAATCACCATCCCATAGGTACCCGGCAACTCCCGGATCTGTGTCCACTGTTCTGTCTTGGGATCGAACCGCTGGACCGGGCCGCCGGCAGTCCAAACAATTCCCTTGGAATCCGACCAAACGTCGTGCACCGATCCGCGTTGCAGGCCCATGCGTCGGGCTTGCGCGGGAGCCGGCGGCGGTGTAAACAAACCGATCTCCCCCGTGCGGCGGTCGAGTTTCCCGACTCGATTGTTATCTGTTACCGCCAACCAGACGCTCCGGCCATCCGGGCTAGGGGCAGAGCCATGAACGGCGGCCCGTGTCCCGGCTACCGGATCAGGTGGCATGGTGAAGCGATAGACATCCACCTTGCCCGTCTTCGGATCGAGCTTTCCCACGGCGCCCTGAGCGTAGGAGGGCAACCATACGATGTCCTGTTCATCCGGACGAGCCGAGAAAGGATACAGCCTCGGTGTCAGGCTCGGCAAGTCATAGAGGCTATATACAATGTTCATGGACTCGTCGCTATACTCGCCTCTCCAAGCCTGCTGGAAATTCGGCAGATCTTCCGGCGAGGCGGGCGCATCTGAATCCACGCCGAACACTTGATTGAACCAGGAAGCTACCAGTTTTTCGTCCTCATCCTTAAACGAGACGGTCAACGAAACTCTCATCTCGTTCCGCATGTACTGGACGACGCGGTGCCATCCATTCAGATCGGTGCGCACCCCGGCCATGAAGCGTTGAAACCCGTGGCACCCGGTACACTTGTCAAAATACACGCCTTTCCCTGGGCCCTCCGGGAGAAGCAATTGGCCCTCCCGAAGGGAGACCTCGGTCCACCGGACCTTAGCCTTCGGCAAATCGAAGTTCAGCGATGTCGCCGGTCCGTCGGCCACCCTTGCGGGAGTGGGACTCGTTGCCCTGTGCCCGATCTTCGAGGCAAAGACTTGATATTCGCCCGGAGACAGATTCTCCATCCGGTATTGGCCCTGCCAGTCGGACAAAACCACAACCGAAAAATTAGGCATCTGGCCGCTCCGAGCTTGCACAAACGCCCCTTTGATGGGTGAGCCATCAGAATCCTTCACGGTACCCGAAATCGTCGCTCCGAAGGCACTGGACCCCAGCGACATCAATAAGACCAAAAGGCTTATGCTCTTGCCTGCTCTGTTCCTCATCAGGGCCTCCTGAAAATCCGAAATAAAGATGGTAAGTAATTCTACAATAAAAGGGGCAAGCCCCTGGTTAACTTTTTGTTTTCCCAGGGGCGCTTCCATCCGAACTAAAACGACACCTTCATGCCGAATTGAATCTGTCGCGAGTCCGTCAAGGTGCTCGTCAAGCGCCCGGTGGCTCCCTGCCGGCCCCCTGTGGTGGTAAATAAATTCACGTTCATGCCACTGAAGGTCGGATGATTGAGGAGATTGAAAAACTCCGCGCGAAACTCCATCTTGACTCTTTCTGTGAACGCGGTCGTTTTCTTCACCGAAAAATCGAGGTTGAATTTATCCGGCCCTTGCAGCGTGCCCCGTCCCAAGTTGCCGTAAAATCCCACCGGCTGCAAAGCAAAGGCGCACGGATCAAAATAGAGAGCTGGATCCCCCAGTTCGTGTCCCACCAGATTTGCCGGCAGCCCCGGGCAGCCGGCTGTTGCGCCCTCATGGGCGTTGTGGCTGAAGCCCGGCGCCAGATCGGGACGATTGTCGCCGGCGCCTGTGGGAACGTCCAGGGAACGGTTGAAACCGGTCTTGGCAGTGTAGGGCAGGCCCGTCGCACTCTCCAGAATGGTGCTAACCTGCCACCCTTCCAACAGAGCCTGAGCAAATCCCTCATGATCACCCAAGGGAAGGTCCCAGGTAATGTTGGTGACAAAGCGGTGGCGCACGTCGAAGGTGCCACGGCTCCACTCATTCCTCCGGTCATAAAAGTTCTGCGCGTTGCCTGATGAGTTGAGCGATTCCGAGGTGGTAAAGAGCGTGTCGCTATCGGTGAGAACCTTTGACCAGGTGTAGGTCACCTGCCCCCCGAAGCCGGAAGCAAAGCGGCGGTTGAGGTTGATGCTGAGTCCGTTATAGAACGAGTTGCCATTGTACCCCCTTCGACTTACGGAGTTGAAATTCGGATTTCGGCGGGGCGTGAGCGAATAGAATTCCCTTCCATTGATGATTTCGGGAATCCTCGTATTCGAATCGGAGCCAAGAAGGAGATGAACTGTATGGGACCCGGAATACGTGGCCGAGAGCACCGTGTTGGATATGATCTCGTGCTGAATGCCGAAGGTCCAATAATAGCGGGTCGGCGCCTTGGCTACCGGCTCATAGGTTGTCTGGTTCAGCGGCACGTTCCGCAGAACCAGCGCTGGATTTTCAAAGGGCCGGGGAAGGACGATCGGGTCGGTGCCGCGAACGAGAGTGACCCCTTGGTCAAAGGGGACTTGGCTGGCAATCCCCACCCCACCCCGTTCCTCGGGTATGATGATGGTGTAAAAGATGCCACCCCCTCCGCGAAGGGAGGTCCTGCCGGTTCCGAACGGGTCCCAGGCAAAACCAAACCGGGGAGCGAAATTCTTCTTGCTGGTTTCGAAATAGATGTCCTGCACCACTGGGGCCGTATCCGTCAAGTCATTAAAGATAATGGACGCTTTCCCATTGACTTCCCTCGGCGTCGTCCCCATTTCGTAACGCAACCCCAGATTCAAAGTGAACCGCGGCGACACCCGGAAGTCGTCTTGCACAAAAACCCCCAGGAGCGTTGTCCGGTTTCCGCGCACTCGATCATTAAATCCGGGTTTGGCAGCGCTGAAGTTCACCGCATTGGCCGTTAGCAAGTCTCTGATGTTGTCAAAGGTGGGCGTTCCCAGGTGGGTGTCGCGGAAGGCGTGCTCGTTAAAGCGGTACCGCCTGGCAGTCCCGCCAAAGGTCAAGGAATGGGCGCCCTTCTGGAGGGCCACCTTCTCATTGAGGTCGAAGATGTTCAGGACAAACAGGCGCGGATCCTCGATCCGGCAACCCGCGCAGGAACCCACGCTCAACGAAGGCGTCCGAATGACAAAGGCTCCCACCTTGGGGGCGCTGGAGAGAAACTTGTAGTCTGCCGGGAAAGCAAAGATGTCCTCGGTATGTGCCTGTCCGATGGTCCGCGTGAATCCGAACGTAAGGGTGTTCACTGTGGTTGGATTCAAAACGCTGTTCAAACGAAGCGTGGCGAACTGATCGCGGCGCTCCCCGATATCCTTAAAAACCGGGATGGTCTCCGGCTTGGTAAAGGCGGAATCATCAAACGTGTACCGGCCAAAGAAAGAATGGGAGTTGGACACCTGGTAATCCACCCGGGACATGAAGTAATACTGATTGATGGCCCCTTTCGGGTTGTGAACGAACTGCCCGGTGCCGTCACCAAAGTCGAGCCTGCCGGGAACGTTTGGCAAGGGCAGGGAATCAATGAGGGGTTTGGTGGCCGGGCTGATCGTTACCCCGCCTGTGGGCAAAATTCCCTGATGGGCATTCGCGTTGGGCACCGTGATGACATCGGTTCCGGCCTTGCGCTCCAGCATGGTTTCAAAGTTCCCAAAAAAGAATACCCGATCCCTTTTAATGGGGCCTCCCAGGGCAACTCCAAACTGATTGCGCCGGAAGGGAGCGATGGCTTTATCTTTGGGGTCAAAATAGTTCTTGGCATCCAGCGAAGAGTTGCGGAGAAACTCAAACACGCTGCCGTGAAACGCGTTGGTCCCACTGCGGGTCACGAGATTAATGACCCCACCGAGGGCCGTGCCATATTCCGCGCTGTAGTTGCCGGACAAGAGGCTGAATTCCTGAATGGCCTCGACCCCCAAGCTGTTGCCGCCCACGCCGGCCGGGGTTCGGGAGGTGTAATCATTCCCGATGCTTCCATCGAGCAGGAACAGGTTTTGCGTCGGCCGCTGCCCTTGTACGACCAGGTTCAGACCCGTTCCCCCGGAAACGTTTCCGACGTAATTGTTATTGGGGACGACGCCGGGCTGAAGCGTCGCCAACTGAGTGTAGCTCCGGCCATTCAGCGGCAAGTCCCGCATGGTGGCTTCGTCCACCAGATAAGAGACCGTGGCATCGGTAGTCTGGACCAGCGGGGCTTCCCCCGTCACCTCCACTCTCTCTGCAACGGCGCCCACCTGCAATTCCAGGTTCACCACGGCCTCTCGGCCTACGGTCAACCGAATGCCGCTGCGAATTTCGGTCTGGAATCCCGTCATCTGCGCTTGCACCGAATAATCGCCCAGTCCCAGTTGCTGAATCCGGTAGCGCCCTTGGTTGTCAGAAACCACTTCGCGGGCAATTCCCGTCTCCACATGGGTGGCCTTCACGGCGACACCGGGGATGACCGACCCGGTGGCGTCGGTCACCGTTCCGGAAATCGTTCCCGTCGTCACCTGAGCAAACAATTCGGGAGAAAGGGAAATACTGAGAATGATGCAAAAAATACGGATGACCCACCCCGACTTGATCCTTGCGTCCATGAAATTTTCCTCCGTTCCAACCGCTCATCGGCCCACTGCGCCTTCCGGGCGGGATTATTATAGATCACATCAGAAGAGTAGTTAGGGAAATATTCGTCAGCACACGCCTTCCGGCGTGCCGCAACCGGCTGGGAAAAGAGTCGCTCTAGCGCCTGAAGTGACGGTGTCGCGCTGGGGGCACGGCGGAAGCTGTGCTCTGACCCATTCGCGCACCACGATCCATCGTTTCGTTTGCCGACCTTACCGGTCATTGCTTGATAGAAAAGTACCCCACCTTGTTGAATCCCCCGGTGCCATACCACAATCGCTTCTGGTCATCGAGGAAGAGTTCCCTCATCAGGTTGTCTACGTAGGGCATCGGATACAGCACCACATCCCCAGTCCGCGGGTCCAATCGTCCCAGCACATCATGCATGTAGGAGGAATACCATACGTAGCCCTCCGAATCCATGAGGAAGGCATACGGCGTCGGTTCCGGTCCCGGCAAGGGGTATTCCTTGAAGGTTTCCGTCTTGGGATCAAAGCGGGCGATTTTTCCACCCCGAAACTCCGCGATCCAGACCATGCCGTCCTTGTCAATCTGCATCCGCCGCGTTCCCGAATCGGGTGTGGGCGGATCCCATTTGGTTACCTTCCCGGTCTTGACATCAATCTTTCCCAGCTTGCTCTCCCCGAGCTGCGTAAACCAGACATTGCCGGCCTGATCCAGGCTCATCCCGTAGGTGCCGCCGGTGGGATAGCGCATGAACTCGCCTGTCTTGGGGTCCAAGCGCGTCACTGGATCGCCGGAACTCCAAATATTGCCGTCAGGCCCAACCAGCGCGGTGTGCCGGCGGCCCTGCATCGTTCCGCGAGTGCTGGCTGTGGCCGGGTCCTGAAATTCCTTCCATTCCTTGGTCTTGGGATCGAGCCGGGCCAGCTTGTGCACGCCGCTGCTCTCGGTCGCCCAGACCGTGCCATCCGGTCCGGCCACTGCGCTATGGATATGCGCCGGCCCTGTCTCCGGCACGCGGAACTCCTCGATCTTGCCTGTCTTTGGATCGAGCTTCCCGACCTTGTTCGAATTGTATTGCGGAATCCAGATCGAGCCGTCCTTGGCCGGAAACGCGCTCCAGGGGAAGGCCTTCGACGTCGGGACCTCGTAGTCCACATAGACAAGCTTCATCGCCTCGTCGCTGAACTCCCGGGGCTTCACATCCGGGTAACGGGGCAACTCTGATTCTTCGCCATACACGCGGTTCAGGTAGGCGATCAAGTCCTTGCCACGCTGACCACTAAAGCGGTCCCCCAGGAAATAGCCGACCAGGTTGTTCATATAATTGACCGCCGTGGTCCAGCCTTCCTCGCTGCGCCGCCCGAACTTGGTGCTGATCCCGTGGCAGGCAATGCAGCCCCCAAACAAGTCTGCCTTCCCTTTGCCCTCCGGAAGCAACGTCTTGTGCTCATAGAGCGACAGGTCGCTCCAGCGCACGCGATCGGTTTGCACCGTGAAATCCAGCGGGACCGCATTCCCGTCCGCCACTTTCACGCCCGGCCGCGACTCGCCCTTGTACCCCCGGGCCATCACCTTCACTTCATAATCCCCGGGAGCCAGATCGTCAATCCGATAACTTCCCTGCCGGTTCGACAATACGGAGACCGTGATGTTGCTCTGCGGATTCCGCGCCTGCACGAACGCTCCTTTGACGGAAGCCCCCGTTGAGTCCTTTACCGTCCCGGCGACCGTTCCGCCAAAAGCGGCGTATGCCAGGGAAACAAAACAGAGCGCCAGCCCCAGGCAAACGGTGCATAAGTTCCTCATCCTCATACCAACCTCCCCCAGCTTTTCGAGAATCGTTGCGTCCGGAAATTTAGTTTCAATCCAAACTGCATTTGGCGCGAGTCGTTGTGCGGTTCCGTAAACCGCTCGGCATTTGCCAGTCGCGACCGAGAGGCTCTCCGCTTCCCTGCCATAGCGCATTGCCTCCGGACTGCCTCTATCAGAGAACAGCAGAGACCGATTTAATATGGGGAGTTACCCTCCCGAGAGCCTCAGGATCCAAAGACCCTGGTTCGAATCCGTGAGGTAAATATACCCCCGTGTGTCCACGAGCACATCCTCCGCAATCGTACAGCTAGTACAGCCGAGTCTTGCGAGGTTGGCTGGTGATCTTCGGTTCGCCAGTTTGCCGGGGGTGGGTTCGATGAAGTAAGCGACTTCGCGGGGGAGACGGGCATCGGAAATGTCAAAGACGCGAAGACCCGCATTGAAGTACGTGAAATACAGAATGTTCTCGTTATGATCCACAAACCGGCTATGCTGATGGTGATTTGTGTTGTGAGGCCCGAAGCGTCCCGGCTTTTCGCAGAAGTTCCGGTAGGGCGAATCCGGCGGGGGAACCGGAACCGGCAACAGGGAGAGCAGACGGGGATTCTTGGGGTCTTTGATGTCCACGATGCCGGCAAAAGGTAACGGCTCGTCGCATTGGAACCGGATGGCTTCGGAGCTGACGATGGCCAACCCCCTCCCCTTCAAGGGGAGTGCAGTATGCGTGCCGACGCTGGTGGATCCGAAAGGCGGGTGGAAATCCAACCGGCTAACCAACTGCGGCTTGGTTGCGTCCTTGATGTCCAGAATGACCAGGCCCGCTTGCCCGTAAGGAATGTAAGCAAGATTGTCCACCACATAGGGGGGGCCGTGTAAGGAAGCGGTGTCCGGAGGTTCCCCTCGGCGCTGTCCGGGTACCCACCAACGACCCACCTCCGCGTTCTTTTGCCAGTCAACGATCTGGTAGACGGAGCCGGTGAAGCCTTCCAGATCGTGGGAAGAGAGGTGAACGTACGGTCCTCCAAAATAGCCCAGCCGGTGGCTGCCGGTTCCGCCCGTCTTGAAATGGTTCAACCGCTTCGGATTGACGGGATCGCTGACGTCCCAGATGAGGAAGCCTTCTTCAAAAGGCTTGCTCTCGTCCCCGCCCCAGATAGCCGTCTTGCGTTGCAGGGGAGTCACCATTTTCCCGTCCTCCAGTTCCATCTGGAGAGTCCAGGTATTGGGAGGCCCCGCGATCACCTTGAGTACTTTCGGTTCCCGTGGGTCTGTCACATCCATGATGCTCCAAGTGCTGTCCCACAGGTGCCCCATGTACAGATACCATCTTCCCCCCACCTCTTGAATGGCTAATTTGAAAGGTGGTTCCATATCCACATAACTGATGGGTTGTATGTTCTTTGCAACGTAGCCTTGCGGAATCCCCTGCTGTGCAAATCCCTGGGCTGAGCTCAAGAACCACCAACTGGAAATCCCGAGAACAATAGCCGACCATCTGAGAATCGCACTCTGTCTTCGCATGACATCTTCCTCCCTAAACCAGGGTCTCCGGATTCGAGTCTTCCGCAGCAAACTCACAGTCAACCCAGGGTGCTCCCCTCTTAGAACGACAGCTTCAACCCAAACTGAATCTGCCGCGAGGTGGTGATCGTCCCCAGAATCCGCCCGGCGGAACCGTTGTACAGGGGGGTTCCTCCGGGGCCTCCCGTGGCGGACCGGAAGATGGACCGCGCAAAATCTCCAAAGCTCGCGGTGTTGAAGAGGTTAAAGAACTCTCCCCGGAACTGCAGATTGAGCCGTTCCGTGAAGTTGAAGGTCTTGTGCACGGCCATGTCAAAATTGACTGATCCCGGGCCGATGATGGAATTGGCTCCCAGATTGCCGTAGGTTCCTTGGGCCGGCAAGGTGAAGGCGCAGGGGTCAAAGTAGCGTTCCACGGTTTGTAATTTTTGCCCTGCGGGAACGCCTGGACAGCCGGTGGTGGTCCCGGAGACGGGGTTGTTACTCATCCCCGCACCCAGGTCCGGGCGATCGGCGCCGCCACCCTGGCCGTCCCCGCTGCGGTCAATGGCGGTGGCGGCCGTGAAGGCGAAGCCGGTTCGCAGCGAGGGCATCACGTTGACCTGCCAGCCAGCCAGGATCATTTTCCCGGCTCCAGACAACCCGTTGGCAAACGGCAGGTCGTAGGTTACGTTGGCAGTCAGGTTGTGCCGTATGTCCATAGCCGACAGTCCCCGGTCTCCGCGCATATTGTCCGGATCCTGGACCGGCAGATCATTGAGCCCTTGCGGCACTCCGGCGAAGTTGGCGGTCTGGGTGTCTATCGAGCGCGCCCAGGTGTAGGACGCCTGGTATTGCAGCCCGCGACTAAATCGCCGGATCAGGTTGAATTGCAGAGATTGATAGTAGGAGTCGCCTTCCCAGTTCTGCCCGTTCAGACTTCCGAACACGGGGTTCTTGCGACGTCCGGGAGCGTTGCACGGTGCGGCGGTCAGGAAGCACTTTCGGCCGTCGGGAAGTCTCCCGGGAACAAAGTTATTCACGGACTTCCGGACCTCGTTGTGCAAGTAGCGGGAACCCATATACGCCGCGCTCAGCGTCGTCCCGGCCACGAATTCCCGCTGGACCTCGAAGTTCCACTGGTATTTCGAAGGAATGTTCGGCTCGAACTCCCAGATGCTGGGGGCGTTGGCGGTGCTCGGCAGCGCGTTCAAGTCCAGCACCAGGTCGGGAAGGATCGGCGCGGCCTCGCTGGTTCGGATCAGCGCGTATTGCTTGTGGAAGGGGAATATCTTGCTGAAGGTAAATCGCGGCGTGGTCGGGATCATCTGTTCCTGATAGATCCCTCCTCCCATTCGCACCGAGGTTCGCCCGTCTCCGAACACGTCCCAGGCCAGACCCACCCGCGGCGAAAAGTTTGCTTTGGGGCTGTGGAAAATTGTCCCCGGTGTGACGTTGGTGTCGTTGAGATTTCGCAGCGCCGCCATCCGCCCGTGCTTTTCATATGGATCGGTGGCGAATTCATGTCGCAGCCCCACATTCAGCGTCAGTCTCTGGCGCAGCCGGATGGTGTCCTGCACGAACCACCCGAACAGCGACTCCTGCCAGCTATACTGCGAATCAATGTCCTGTCCGGAAATCGTGATCGGGTTGCCTTGCATGAATTCGCGCAGGGTGTTGAAGACCAATCCGCTGCTGAGGCCGAAGTTGTTCCGCGGATTGGCGTAGTAGCGCCGGTACACCGCGCCGGTCTTCAAGGTGTGGCTTCCCCGGGTATAGCTGATGTTGTCGGCAAATTCGAAGGTTTGCATGGCGAAGCGCCGGGGCACTTCGGACAGGTGGCCTCCGCCCATCCCTCCGGTGATGCTGGGACTTCGGATGGTCCAGGCCGTCACCAGCGGCAACCCCTTGACGATTCCCAGTTGCGGACAATTGTTCAGGTCGGCACACAGCGAGAAATTGCTTCTTCCTCCCAACGATGCGATGGACCGGTTGAAGCCAATGCGCGCTTCATTCACCGTCGCGGAATTCACGATGGAGGTCAGGCTGATCAGGGCATACTGATACCGGGAGCGCTTGGTGTAGATGAAGAACGGGATATCCTCGGGCAATTCCGTCGTGGCGTGGTCGAAGGTATACCGGCCGAAGAGCGAGTTATTGTTGTTCAATTGGTAATCGATCCGGCCCATCACATAATCATCCCGCGAGGGACTGTTCGGATTGCTGGTCAGCAGCGCGGTGCCGTCGCCGAAGTCCTGCCCGTTCGGGAGCGGATAAATATCCATGCGGTTTCGCATCAGGGGACTGATGCCGATAAAAACCTCTCCCCCTGCGGCATCCGGCAAGAACCCGGCATGTGCCCGCGCGTTCGGCACCGGGGAGGATTTCGTCAGGCCCAGCCGCTCGCGCAATCCTTCGAAGGCGCCCAGGAAAAACATGCGGTCGGTGATGATCGGTCCGCTCACCGTTCCCCCGAACTGGTTCCGCTTGAACGGCGGGATCGGGTCTCGGGCGGGATCAAAAAAGTTCTTGGCATCGAGCCTATTGTTTCGCAGGAACTCGAAGCCTGATCCGTGCAACTGATTGGTGCCGGAATTGGTCACCACGTTCATGACCCCGCCGGACACCAAGCCGTATTCAGCGCTGTAGGAACCGCTCAACACGCTGAATTCCCGGATCGCATCTACCCCCAGATTGGAGCCCGTCACGCTGCCCGGGGTGCGGCCCGCATAGTCGGTGATGTCCTGGCCGTCCATCAGGAAGCTGTTCTGGTCCACGCGCGCGCCGGCGATGGACAAACCCTGCCCATGTCCCACCGAGAGGTTGTCACCGTACAACTTGTACGGCGTTACTCCCGGCTGGAGAACGGCCAATTGGGTATAATTACGCCCATTGAGCGGGAGATCGCGGATCTTCTTGTCGTCCACCAGAAACTCCATCGAGGCGCTGGTGGTGTCCACCAGAGGCGCTTCCCCGGTGACTTCCACTCTCTCGGCAACAGCCCCTACTTTCAACGGGAGGTTGACTACCGCCTCCCGCCCG
>MEKR01000077.1 GCA_001767035.1 Acidobacteria bacterium RIFCSPLOWO2_02_FULL_61_28 | reverse complement strand
ATGGATTGGTTCCCGCTCTGGCTTTCGCTCCAGGTGGCGGGGATCGCGACGGTCCTTTCCTTGGGAGTGGGGCTGGCCTTGGCCTATCTGCTGGCCCGCTATCGCTTCCGGGGCCGCGAGGCGCTGGACGCTCTGGTTACGCTCCCCATGGTGCTTCCGCCCACCGTGCTGGGCTATTATCTTCTCGTCCTGCTGGGGCGGAGCACGCCGTTCGGGAGGGCGTTTGAAGCCGTCTTCGGCTTCCCGCTCGTATTTACCTGGCAGGCGGCAGTCGTGGCGGCGGCGTTTCACAGTGTTCCGCTTCTGGTGAAGTCGGCGCGGGCCGCGCTGGAAACCGTGGACCGCAACATGGAGAACGCCGCCCGGACGCTCGGAGCTTCCGAGTGGCGCATCTTTTTCCTCGTCACCCTGCCGCTGGCCCGGCGCTCGATTCTGGCGGCGACGGTGTTCGCCTTTGCGCGGGCGCTGGGGGACTTCGGCGTCACGATCATGATTGCGGGCAACATCCCCGGCAAGACGCAGACCATGGCCGTCGCGATTTACGACGCCGTGCAGTCCGGCAACACGGGGCCGGCCAACGTCATGGTGCTGATGATTTCCGCCGTGGCCGTCGCTATTCTTTATTGGACGAATCGCCTGCAAGGCGAGCGCGTCGTGTAAGACAGTGATGAGTGACCAGTGACGAGTGACAAGCAAGAATCTAGTCGCTCGTCACTCTTCACTCGTCACTTGTCACTGGTCACTGTCATGGCTCTGCTCGATTTCACGATTGAAAAGCGTTTCCCGGCCAGTCGTTCCGCCCATTCGGCTGTCGCTCAGGGCGGTGAGCGAAGTCGAACCGCGCCCGGCTTTGAGCTGGACATCCGCCTGAGCTGCGAGGCGGGCGTCACGGTCCTGTTTGGCGCCAGCGGCTCGGGCAAGACTCTGACCCTCGAGGCGCTCGCCGGATTCCTGCGCCCGGACCGCGGCCGCATTCTCTTGAACAACGAAATCTTGTTTGACGCCGAGAGCGGCGTTTGCTTCCCGCCGCAGCGCCGGGGCATCGGATACGTGTTCCAGCACGACGCGCTGTTTCCCCACATGACGCTCGAACAGAACCTCGCCTTCGGGATTGCCCGGGTGCCCGCGCTCGAACGGCATCGCCGCGTCCGCGACATGATGGACCGGTTTGGTCTCGCGGCGCTCGCGACGCGGCGGCCCCACGAACTCTCCGGCGGGCAGAAGCAGCGAGCCTCGATTGCGCGCGCGCTGGTCACCGAGCCGAGACTCCTGCTGCTCGACGAGCCGGTGCGGGGAATGGATTATCCGTTGCGCCAGGACTTCTACGAAATACTGCGCGGCATCCGGCAGAGTTACCGAATCCCCATCTTGCTCGTCACGCACGACGTGAAAGAAGGGTTTGAGCTGGCCGCTCAGATGGCGGTGTACGAGGCGGGCCGCATCGTCCAAACCGGCGCGCCGGAAGAGATTTTTCTGCATCCGCGCAGCGCGTCGGTGGCCCGCCTGCTCGGCATCGCAAACATTTTCTCCGGGACCGTCGAGGAATTGGACCCGATGAGTGACACCACGCGCATCCGCACGGAAATGTTTCCCGTCACGGTGCCGTACTTGCCGGGGCGGCTCAAGGGCGACCAGGTGTCCTTCTGCATTCCGCAGGAGCACGTCCAGTTGATTGCAGCCAGCGCCTCGGAGAGTGAACGCAACCGCGAGAACAGCATCCCGGCTCGCGTCGTGGAAGAGATTGCGACGCCGGGCACAATGCGCCTTCTGCTGTGCATCGAGAGCGTCGCCGAAAGAGGAACCGGGCTGTCAAACGGTTCCTTCCAGCTCGAAAGCGAAGTCACCCGCGCGGCCTACAAGAAAATGGGCGTCGCCAAACAAAAAGACTGGCTGGTTGCCTTGCCCAAAGCGTTTATCCATGTGTTTTCGGACCAGACCAATTAGGGTTGGCAGGATGGTAACGCATATGTTACTATCGCTCTTGGCAGAATGAGCGTTACCGTCAGAGAGTACCTCGATCCGGTCGGGAGGTCTCCGTATGCTCGCTGGTTCAACGATCTCCATGCTCCAGCCGCTGCCAAAGTTGCCACGGCGCTCTACCGGTTGGAGCTTGGGAACTTCTCGAATGTGAAGAGCGTCGGCTCCGGAGTCTATGAGTGCACGATTGATTTTGGTCCTGGGTACCGCATCTACTTTGGTAGAGAAGGAGAGAGGCTGATCCTTCTTCTCGGAGGCAGCAGCAAGAAGGACCAACAGGCGGCCATTGCCGCCGCGAAGAAGGCTTGGGCAGCTTACAAGCAGGCAAAGTCCCGAACGATGTGAAAGGAAAGGAAGTCAGGAAGATGGCGCTTACCCGAGAATTCCGTGAGACCATACAAGCTCGCGCAGAACGGGATCCGGCATTCCGAAAAGCACTATTCACGGAGGCGTTGAATGCTTATCTCGCCGGCGACGAAGCCACGGGCAAGGCAGTTCTCAAGGACCTGATCCACGCAACCATTGGCTTCGAGGAACTCGCGCGCCTGGTGGACAGGCCGAGCAAGAGCCTCCATCGGATGCTCGGTCCTAAGGGCAGCCCGAAGGCCGCGAATTTCTTTGCCATTGTGCGCGCCTTACAGAAGAAGGTACGCGTACGGTTGACCGTGCGGGCAGCGTGAGAACAAGCTAGAGGTGGCGCGAAGGCTTCCTCCCGATTGGGAACGATGAAGACCCTCGACGAGTATCTTCAGGATGCGGAGCGCGCGCATGGGCATCTGTGTGCGGGGCAGGTGCTGGGCGTGCGCATGGCCATGCGCGGCCTGCAACGTCTTGGGATTGATGATCCGGTCCGGGAGCGCAAGCGCCTCGTTACCTTTGTCGAGATAGACCGCTGCGCCACCGACGCCGTGGCGGTGGTGACGGGCTGCCGCCTCGGCAAGCGAGCCTTAAAATTCCGTGACTGGGGCAAAGTCGCCGCGACCTTCGTGGACCTTGCTACCCATCGGGCCGTCCGCATCTCGGCCAAGGAAGGTTCCAAGGCGCTGGCCTGCTCCCTGTTTCCGGAGATTGCGGACAAGAACCGGCAGCAGATGGCCGCCTACCGCCAGATGCCCGACCAGGATTTGTTCGAGGAGAGGTGGGTCGAGGTGGACCTCGCGCCGGAGGATTTGCCGGGATACAAGGGCGCGCGCGCGGTCTGCGCGGCCTGCGGCGAAGACATCAATTTCAAGCGGGAAGTTGTAGAAAACGGCCGGGTCCTCTGCCGCTCTTGCTCCGGGGAGTCGTATTATAAGGTCGTGTCGCCGCCGTAACGGTTTGGGATAAGAATAGCCACAGGGGCACGGAGACACAGAGAGAATTTTGACGATGAGCCTCAGACACTGCTGGAAATCAAGATCGCAGTTGCCCGGTCTTTGACAAGACTTTCTCTGTGCCTCTGTCTCTCCGTGGCGATTTGGTTACTGAGATCGAAATGGAAGAAGCCCGCGAATCATTCCTGGATGATCCTACGGAGGAGGAACTGCTCCCCACGATCTCCCTGATCCACGTCCCTCATCCGGCGATCCCGAACCTCTACCAGCGCTGCTTTGAGTACGTCGAGCGCTGGCAATGGTCCGGGGAAACCGAACGGGTCGAGACGGGCCATTGGTTTTTCGCGGCTGAGCCGGCTGAACGGTAGCCTCCTCCTGGACAAGCCCATGGGGCCTTGATGCCATGAATCCCCGAAAGCCCTTCACGAACTGCGGTGTTCGCTGTCTGGCGGCAACGCTGGTTCTTTCTGCCTGGACGGCTCGGGCGGCACAATCAGAACGGGAATTTGAGCGCCTCCGCGAGGCCATGGTTCGGGATCAAATTGCCGCGCGCGGCGTGAAGGACGAGCGGGTGCTCCGCGTGATGCGGGAGCTCCCGCGGCACCTGTTTGTGCCGCCACGCTGGCAAGCGCAGGCGTACACCGACAAGCCTCTCCCGATCGGGGAAGAGCAGACCATTTCGCAACCGTACATCGTGGCCTTGATGACGGAACTGCTGCGCCCGCAGCCCGGCGATGTAGTCTTGGAGGTTGGGACCGGCTCGGGATACCAGGCGGCGGTGCTCTCGCGCCTGGCGCGCCAGGTCTATACCATTGAGATTGTCCCTCCGCTCGCCCAGGACGCCGCGCGCCGCCTCCAAAGCCTGGGATATTCGAACGTCCAGGTGAAAACCGGAGACGGGTATCTCGGTTGGCCGGAACATGCTCCCTTCGACGGCATCATCGTTACGGCGGCGCCGCCGGAAATTCCCCCCGCCTTGCTCGCCCAGCTCAAGCGCGGAGGCCGGATGGTTGTGCCGGTGGGGAAGTCCGGCAGGACGCAGCAACTCATGGTGCTGGAAAAAAGCAAGACCTCCGACCAGATTGTCGGGCGGAATGTGATCCCCGTGCGGTTTGTCCCGATGGTGGAAAAACCAGTGACGAGTGACAAGTGATGAGTGACAAGCAAAACGATCCACAGAAAACGCCTTCGCTCGTCACTGGTCACTCGTCACTCGTCACTGTTCTTGAAGTCACCGACGTTTTGGACCTGCACACGTTTCTTCCCAAGGACATCCCCGCCGTGGTCGAAACCTATTTGGAGGAGGCGCGGACGAAGGGGATTCGAACTGTCCGCATCATTCATGGGAGAGGGAAAGGGGTGCAGCGCGCCCGCGTGCACGCGGTCTTGCGCCGGACGCCCTTTGTGGAATCCTTTCAAGATGCTCCGATGGAAGCGGGAGGTTGGGGGGCGACGGTCGTCTGGTTCACGCCCCAGGAGCAAGCCCCGTGACGGAAACGCCCGACATGTCGGTCGAAGTGGCCGGGCTGCGCCTGAAGAATCCGGTGATTGCCGCGAGCGGGACGTTTGGGTACGGCTTGGAATTTTCGAGCCTCCTGGACCTCAACGAACTGGGCGGCTTAGTGGTCAAAGGACTCTCGCGCGAGCCGATGCCGGGCAACCCGCCGCCGCGTCTGGTCGAGACTCCGGCGGGGCTGCTGAACTCCATCGGGCTTCAGAACGTCGGCGTGGATGCCTTCATTCGGGACAAGCTTCCCCGCCTGTCGAAGCTCGAAACAGCCGTTATCGCCAACGTGTTCGGGAATGAGACCGCAGATTACGTCGACGTCGTACGGCGTCTGGAGGGGGCGGACGGGCTGGCTGCGTATGAATTGAACCTTTCCTGCCCCAACACCAAACACGGCGGAATCGCCTTCGGGAGCGATCCCGCGCTGATCCAGGAAGTGACAGTTGCGGTCAAGGAAATCAGCCGCCGCCCGGTGTGGGTCAAGCTCTCGCCCAACGTGACCGACATACGGCCGTTTGCGAAAGCCGCCGAGGCCGGCGGCGCGGACGCGATTTCGCTCGTGAACACGTTCGTGGGGATGCAGATCGAAGATTCCTCCGGCCGGCGCACGCTGCCGGGGGGAACGGGAGGCCTCTCCGGCCCCGCCATTCATTCGCTCGCCGTGCGCCTGGTGTATCAGGCGGCCCGCGCTGTGCGGATTCCCGTGATTGGCATCGGGGGAATCGTCTGCGGGCCGGATGCAGCCGAACTGTTGCGGGCAGGCGCAGTGGCGGTCGAGGTCGGCACCGCAAACTTCTATGATCCGCGCGCCACGGTGCGCATCGCGCGCGAACTCGAGGAGTATTGCCGCCAGACGGGCCTCCGCCGCGTTGCGGAACTCTCCCGCCCGTCCTGAACCGCGCAAAAGGTCCCTTCAACAGAGGCAGTCCAGCCAAGCTGGGTGGCTCAAAGGCGTGCAAATTTAGAAAAGCTGATTGGCTTTAGTTTTCTGCGTGGCGTTCTACCTTTATCCCTGTTTCCGCTTCAGCCGTAACGAGTATCTCCTGATAGTTACCCTTTTCAAGGCGGACGGTCGCAAACTGGCCAGCCCCAGTGTCGTCAGCATATTGAACCGTAAGAAAGTGTTTCTTTCCCTTAGTGAAAAGTAACGGCCAAGCAAGAAGGATTCCGCTTACGTAACGCGGTCTGGCAGTTCGTTCGTATATCAGATTTTTCACCCTTTCATATTTGACGGTGAAATTTGTTGCTTTGCCCACAAACTGTAGTTCCTTCTCCTTGTTGTCAAATCGCAAAAAACCTTTGACGGTTTGTCCTTTCTTTTCACTTGAGCCAGCAGGTTTGAGATATTCCACGTCGTCAAACTGCCGCTGGCCGAAAGCGGGGAGTGTCGCCACGAATACAAGTGTCACGACAAGTAATTTCGTTATTCTCATTGGCATTTTGCTGCCCTCCTCTTGGCTTGTGGGAATTATACAACTTGTAGAGCGGACGTGGAAGGGGTGCGGAAGAACTTCTGTTCCCGACTCACTCGAACAGAAGTGGCAAATGGAACCCTATTGCCTCAGGTCGGCGTGAGCCGCGCGAACGAGTTGAGCCAATCCTCCGCCATGCGTGCCCCTTGACAAATTCTGCGGCTGTGCCGTACCGTGGGTTTTCCGGTGGGGCTTCTATAAAATTCTGAAGTGTCCGCAGGCACGCGGCGGACGGGGGAATTTTTTGACCATCCGGAACCGCACGGGGGAGAGGAGTGAAGTCATATGAAAAAGAGAATCCTTGCGATGGGCATTCGATTCCTGGCGGTGGTCTTTCCGCTGGCCGTAGCCTGGGGGCAAGAAACGGTTACGGTTCCCCGAGTGCTGGTGGGCTACCCGGATTTGATTGTTCACAACGCCAAGATCGTGACAATGGACGACCCATCCTTGCAAGCCACCACGGGACGCATCGTGCAGGCGATGGCCGCCCGCCAGGGAAAAATTCTGGCGCTCGGAACCAACGCAGAAATCTTGGGATTGGCGGGACCGGAGACCCGCAGGATTGACCTCAAGGGGAGAACCGTAATCCCCGGCATGATCAACACCCACTCCCACATGCACGACCACTCGATCCGGCGCTGGACTCGCGCGAACCAGGACAAGATTCTGGAAGTGCAGCGGGCATTCTCCGTGACCGGGAAAGATTACGCCGAACTCAAACGCGGGATCGAGCTCGTCGTCAAGGAGCAAATGGCGCGCGCCCGGCCCGGCCAGTGGGCGTACATTGAGCTTCCGAACGGCGGCAACGCGGGGACGGGAATCGGGGTGAAGTTTCTCAACGACAAGGGAATCACCCATGAGGAACTGAACCAGTGGGCGCCCAGCACGCCGGTGTTTTTGAACTCGCACCCGGCCTGGCTGCTGAATAAGTCGGCCCAGACCTCGTTCCTGAACCTCTACGGCGTGGACTGGAGCGAAGAGAACGTGGACAAGGCTCTCACGATGAACACCACGATCCGGCGGTCGCTGGTTGTGGACCGCTACTTTGCGCCGCGCATCGGAGAGATGGCCGACCTCATCAAAGACGGCCTGGAACATCAGGCGGCTCTCGGGCTGACCTCTTTCAGCTCGCACATCGTGGGGCTGCGGATTCAAGACGCCTACATGAAACTGGTGCGCGACGGGCAGATGCCGATCCGCTTCGGGTTTGCGCAGCGGTTCTGCCAGCAGGTGGAGCCGGACATGGCGGGCTGCTTCATGCGGCTCGGGGATACCGCCGGTCTCGGCAACGATTATTTCTGGAACGTGGGCGTAACGCTCGGCGGGATTGACACCGGCCCCCCCAACATCTGCACCTCGATGGACGCGGCCCCGGAATACAAGTCCAAGGAGAAGTGCATCCTGGTTCCCGGGAGCGAGTATGAAAAAGCTGTCGCGGCCGCCCTGCGCTCCTATGAACGCTACGTGGTCAATCACGTGTACGGCGACAAGGCGATGGATACTTTTATGGACACCGTGGAGCGGGTGGTGGAGACGACGCCGGGCATCACGCTGGACTACATCCGGTCGCGGCGGCTCACCGCCGACCACTGCGGTTTCTACCCGCGCAAAGAGCAACTGGCGCGAATCAAGCGGCTCGGCATGGTTATCAGTTGCGACCCGATGTTTCTGGACCGCAGCTATCCCTGGTTGAAGGTTTACGGGGAGGACAAGGCCAACCGCATCGGCCCGAACAGGACCATGCTCGACGCAGGAATCATGGTCACGGCCGAGGCCGAGGTGGACGTGGAAAGCGGCACCGGACCGACTTACTTTGCGCATCAGATTCATTTCCTCAATCGCAAGAACAGCCGGGGTGAGCCGGTGGCTCCGGAGGAGGCCGTGGATCGGGTGACGCTGATGAAGATGATGACCACCTGGCCTTCCTACTACCTGATGAAGGAAAAGGAACTTGGCTCGCTCCAGCCCGGCAAGTTCGCCGATTTCGTGGTCCTGAACAAGGATTACTTCGCGGTTGCGGAAGCGGACATCCCCAGCATCTTCCCGCTGCTGACGGTGCTCGGCGGCAAGACCATCGTACTGCGCAAGGAGCTGGCCGATGAGTGGGGCACGCCGCCGGTGGGACCGCAGATCAACTTCGAGTTTGCCACCAAATTCACGGCCGAGGGCGGGGGCGAGTAAGGGACTCTCCGTTGACTGGCGGATCTAAAGACAGGAGAAATTGCCAGAAAGGATTTCCGGATGAGGCGGGATAGAAGATGGAGGAGTGTTTGTTGGCGCGGTTTGGCAGGGGCGTTGCTGGTGGTGGGGGCGGCCCGAGCCGCTGGGAGTCAGGCATCCTTGCCGGAGGGAAAAGGAAAGGATTTGGTCGAAACGGTCTGCACGCAATGCCACGGCCTGTCCAATGTCACGAACTCCCGGTTCAGCAAAGCGGATTGGAAGATGGTGGTGGGGGACATGATCTCCCGGGGCGCTCCCTTGACCGAGGAGGAAACGGCGACCGCCGTGGTGTATCTCGCCGAGCATTTTGGGAGGGAGAAAGCCGCGGAAGGCTCCCAGACGGAAAAGGTCAACGTGAATAAGGCCACCGCGAAAGAACTGGCCGCAGGGCTGGGGCTTTCGGACAAAGAAGCCGAGGCCGTAGTCGAGCACCGGCAAAAGAACGGCGCCTTCGCCAAGTGGGAGGACCTCGCCAAGGTCCCCGATCTGGACACCACGAAAATCGAAGCCAGGAAAGATCAAATCGCCTTTTAGGGCGTTTTCCGCATTTGTGTTGAGGATGCGGGGACGTCAGGGCACGACTTCAGTCGTGCCGTTCAGCGTGTCACATCAACTCCTTTTCCTTGCGGCTTTAGCCGCCCTTCGACAGGCTCAGGGCCGTGAGCGAAGTCGAACGGCTGAGGGGCATCCCTCAGGGGCTAAAGCCCGCTCCGAGAGGCCCTCTTTGCGGCATGGCTGAAGCCATGCCCTGACGAGATCGCATCCCTCTGCACCAAATCTGAAAACCGGTCTAAATCGCGCGTTCGCCGCGTTCGCCCGTGCGGATTTTCACCACGTCGTCCACCTTGTAAATAAAGATCTTGCCGTCGCCGGGATGTCCGGTGTGGGCGCTGCGGGCGATGGTCTGGGCGACCTGCTCCACCAGATGGTCCGGCACGACGAGTTCCAGCTTGACCTTTTTTTCCCCGAAGACGTCCCCTTCTCTTTCCCGAGCTGGAGGACCGGCGGCCGGCCGCTTCCCGTAGCCCCGGACCTCGGACACGGTAACTCCCGGCGCGTTCGCAATCTGATGCAACGCGTCCAAGACCTTCTCTGCCATGAATGACTGAATGATTGCTTTGATTTCTTTCATTCGGGAATCCCTTTCGCTACAATTCCGCTTCTGCGCGTTTCCCTTCGAACCATCGGTAGATGCTGGGGATGACCAGTAATGTAAGCAAGGTGGAGGTTACCAGCCCGCCGATTACAACTGTGGCCAGCGGCCTTTGGACTTCAGCGCCAGGGGCCGTGGAAATTGCCATCGGCACAAATCCCAGGCTGGCCACCAAGGCAGTCATCAGGACGGGCCGAAGGCGCGTGATTGCCCCCCGCGTCACCGCTTGGTCCACCGGTAAACCTTCCTGGCGGAGCTGCGAGATGTAGGTAACAAGCACGACGCCATTCAGCACGGCGACGCCGAAAAGGGCGATGAACCCGACGCCCGCGGAGATGCTGAAGGGCATTCCGCGGGCCAGCAATGCCAGAACACCGCCGGTCGTTGCCAACGGGACATTCAAGAAGATGAGCAGCGCCGGCCGGACCGAATTAAAATTGAAGTAGAGAAGCACAAAGATTAACAGTAGTGTCACAGGAACCGCCACCAGGAGCCGTGCCCGGGCGCTCTCCAACTGTTGAAACTGGCCCCCCCATTCGATCCAATACCCCTCGGGAAGGTTCACCTGAGCGGCAATGGCCTGTCGCGCTTCGGCCACAAAGCTGGCGATGTCCCGCCCCCTCACATTCGTCGCCACGGTGATCCTGCGGTGAATCTTTTCGCGGCCGATTTGCAGGGGGCCTTCCTCCTCAATCACATCGGCAAGCTGGCTGAGTGGGATAAAGTGACCTTCGCGGTCCCCCACTTTGATGTTCTTGATGGTTTCGGTGGTAGCCCGATCGTGGGAGTCGAAACGAACCTGGAGGAAAAATCGCTTGTTCCCCTCGATAACCTGTCCGACCACCTTGCCGCCCATGGCTTCCACGCTATCCAGGACATCCGAGGCATTCAACCCATGACGGGCGATCGCGTCGCGGCGGATGTGGATGCGCAAGTAGGGAAGCCCGGCCACCCGCTCGGCCCGGGTGTCGGCGGCTCCCCGAACCTTTTGCAGCACGGCCTCAATCTCTCCCGCCTTCTGGTTCAGCACATCCATATCCTCGCCGTACAACTTCGCCGCGATATCGGTACGCAACCCGGCTTCCATCAAGGTTTGCATGAGCATTTCAATGGGCTGGGTAAAACTGTAAAAGGCCCCGGGCGCCTCCTTCTCGAGGGCTTCTTCCATGGCGGCGACCAACTCTTCTTTGGTGCGCTTGCTGGGCCATTCGGCGATCGGCTTGAGCATCACATAAGAGTCGTTCTCTTCGATTCCCATCGGCTCGGCGGCAATTTCTGGGCTGCCCGTCCGAGTGACCACCGTGGTTACCTCCGGAAACCGTAGCAACACACGTTCCACGACTCCATTCGCGCGCAAGGATTCCGTCAGGGAAGTTCCCGGAAGCCGGAAGGTAGTGACCAGAATGGAGCCTTCATCCAGCCGGGGTATAAACTCCGCGCCCAAAAAGGGGATCACACTCAGGGAGGCCAGAAATAACAACGTGGCTACGCCGAACGTTACCAGGGGACGCCGCATGGCGCGTTGCAGGACCGGAGAATAAGCGGCGCCAATTCCCCGCATCAGCCAAGTATGTTCCTGGGGGACCCTTTTCCGGAAGGCCAGCCAGCTCAAGACCGGCATCAGCGTCAACGCGATGACCAAGGAGGCCCCCAAGGCAAACAGCACCGTAGTGGCCATCGGCCGAAACATCTTGCCCTCGGTGCCCTGCAACATCAGGATGGGCACGTAGACCAGGAAGATGATCGTGACTCCGAAGAAAACAGGCCGCGCTACCTCCTGGGCGGCTCGCCGAACGACCTCCAGGGCGCTCTCAGTCGGTTTTCGCTGGCCCAGCCGGCGCAAGATGTTTTCCACCATGACCACCGAGCCGTCCACGAGTAACCCGAAGTCAATGGCCCCCAGGCTCATCAGGTTTCCCGATATCCCCGCCTGCACCATTCCGGTGAAGGCAAAGAGCATGGAAAGCGGGATGGCGGCGGCAACGATCCCCCCCCCTTTCAGAGTTCCGAGCAAAAGCAGCAAGACCGCGATTACCGCGAGGCCGCCTTCGACGAGGTTCTTGGTCACCGTCCGAATCGTTCTTCGGACCAGATCGGTCCGGTCATAATACGGTTCAATCCGCACTCCGGCCGGCAGAGACTGCTCGATCTCCCGCAATTCCGCTTTCACGCGGTCCACGACGATTCGCGCGTTTTCACCGATCAGCAGCATGGCCACCCCGATCACAATCTCCCCGTTCCCGTCCTGGGAGGCCAGGCCTTGCCTCACCATCGGGGCAAATCGCACCTGGGCCACATTGCGGATGGTAATCGGCGTGCCGCTGTCGGATACTCCGACCACGATTTTTTCAATATCCTCCAGGCTCGAGATCAGCCCTTCGCCGCGAATCAAGGATTGCTGCTGTCCCGGACGTTCCAAGTAGGCCCCGCCGGCATTGCCATTGCTTTCTCCCAAGGCGCGGATGATCGTGGAGAGGGGAATTCGATACGCGGTCATCCGATCGCTATCTACCTGGACTTCGTAAGTCTTCAATTCCCCGCCGTGGACGTTGACCTCGACGATACCCGGCACGGAGCGCAACTTGGGGGCAATGTCCCAATCCAGGATGCTGCGCAACTCCATGTTCGAAAGCCCGCCGCCAGTTACTTTGAACTGGTAGATTTCTCCCAGCCCAGTAGAAATCGGTCCCATTTCGGGAGATCCCATGCCGGGCGGAATCAACGCTCGGGCCTGGGCCAACCGCTCCATCACCAATCTCCGGCAAAAGTAGATATCCATATCCTCGCGAAAATAGATGGCCACGTAGGAAAAGCCCTGCTTGGAGAGGGAATAAATGTTCGTAATGCCGGGCAGGCCGCTCATGGACCACTCGACGGGGAACGATATGTATTTTTCGACCTCCGGGGGCGAAAGGCTTGGCGCTCGGGTGAGCACCAGCACCTGGTTGGGAGTGATATCGGGAACCCCTTCGATCGGCAGTCTCTGAAGCGAAAAGACTCCCAGTACAACGACCAACAGAGTCGCCAACAACACCACAAAACGAAATTCGAGGGCTAGAGCCACGAGGCGTTGCATGGGTTAATCCTCCCCCAGTTGTTTACTCATGAGGACAGCCTTCAGATGAAACGCACCCTGGATGACAACGAGCTCCTTTTCCGCAAGGCCGGCTACAATCTCGGTTTGCTCGTCAACCACCCTCCCAACCTGGACTTCGCGCACTTCAAACTTCTGCTCCGATTCCCGGATGAAAACAATATTCTTCCCGGCAATCTGCTGAATCGCGGCGGTCGGCACCGCCAGCGATTTGCGGCTGAAGGTCGTGGGCACATCCACCGCGACAAACATCTCCAGCTTGAGCCGCAAGTCTGGGTTGGGCACCACGCAGCGGACCTTGGCAGCACGAGTCTTGGGGTCCAGGGTGTCGCTGATATAAGTGACCCTCCCGGAAAACTTCTCATCTGGATAGGTGTCCACGGAGATCAAGGCGGATTGGCCCATCCGAATCCGGCCCAGATCTTTTTCATAGACCTCGGCCTGGATCCAGACCTCCGAGAGGTCCCCGATGGAGAAAAGCTCCATGCCGGGATCCACCACCGCGCCGGGAGCCACCTGGACTTGAATCACCACGCCCGCAAAGGGCGAACGGATGGTGGTTATCGAGGATTGCTGCAGATCGGCTTCCGTCAGGCCGAAGCGCCGCAATTTCGAACTGAGTCCGGCCAGCAGACTTTCTTGCGCCTTGATGGCTTCCAGCATCGCATTCTGCTCCGCCTGGATCAGCTCGAACTCCTTTTGGGAAGTGGCCCCGATCTCCGCCAGACGCTTGCTTCGTTCCATTTGTCTTGCGGAAGCGGCTTGTTGGATTTTCAACTTTTGAAGCTCTGCCTGGGCCGCCTGCGATTCTGTTACGAGTTCGCCGGCCTCGATGTTGTCCAACAAAGCCAGGGGCTGGCCGCTTGCGACCCGGTCCCCCATCTTTGCCAAGACTTCCTGCACACGCCCTCGGGCCAGGGGACGCACGGCGCCGATGCGGCTGTCAATGGGCTGGACGGTTCCGGCAACATGCAGGTATTCGGTCACTTGGGCGAGGGTCGCCGGGGCGACCGTCAAGCCAATGTGTTTTTGGGCTTCCATTCCCATCTCGACCACACTCGTATCCTGCTTGGGCGGGGCCGCTTCTTGCGTCTCGGGCTGCGGTCCGGAGCAGGAAAGAAGGGTGAGGCCGAGGACGAGCGCAACCGCTGCTCTTTTCATTGAATTGACCCTCCTGTGGAACGTTCTAGTTCGGCAAAGGATTGGAAGAGTTCCGACTGTGCGTCGAGATAAACCATTTGTGTCTCGATCAACCTCCTTTGCTCATTCAGCACATCCAGGATTCGCAGTTGGCCGAGGGTATACGCCTGGCGAATGACCACCAGGTTTTGTTCTGACTGGCCGAGGACCCCGCGATAGAGGATTTCCACGGTGCGTTGGGCGGCTTCCCACCGCCGGAAGGCCGCTTCCACTTCCAGACGAATTACCGACTCGAGGTGTTCTCTGCGGAGCCGGGCAGCGGCGCCCCGGGCAAGGGCCGCTTCGATCGCGCCTTGATTTCGTTGGGGTTGAAAAAGGAGGACCGATAGACCGAAAGTTAAAATGTTGTCGCGGTCTCGGAGCGGCGTCAGTTGTCCCGTGCCGTTGAGACCGAATTGGTCGAAGGCGCTGTTTCTCCGCGCGTAGCGAGCAGAGGCGGTGAGGTCGGGTTTCCCTTCCGCGCGGGCCAAATCCACTTCCGCCAGAGTCTGTTCCTCCAAGAGTCGGAAGATGCGCAGATCCGGGCGATTGCGAACGGCCTGTTCCTGCAACTCCGAAAGGCCCACCCGGTTGGGGCTGGGAAACGCGGCGCTGCGGAGAGGAAGCGGCTCCGGAGGCGGGACGCCTACCACCTTTCGGAGTTCGAGCAAGGCACGCTCGGCACGGTCGGCGAGTCCCACCTGCTGGGCTTCCGCCCGGTTCAAATCCGTCAGGAATAACTGCCCCTCGAGCGGTGCGGCATCCCCCTGCTGGATTCTCGACTCCGTGAGGCGGTAGTACTCGCGGTTGGTCGAGAGCAGTCGCTGGATCGCTTCCAATTTCTGCTGCTCGGCCACCGCCGTGGCGTATCGCGCCATCACCTCGAAGGTCAACAACCGAATGCGGTCGGCCAGTTCGGCCTCGGCCACTTCGGTTGATTTTTGGGCCACCGCGATCCTCTTGTCTCTCTTTCCAAATGTTTCAATGGTGTGGAAGTACCCGGCCGAGAACTCCCCTTCTCCCCGAGTGCCCAGCGGCCGGCCGGTGGATTCCTCGATCTCCAGGGCGGGGGCTGGCCGGATTCCTGCCTGACGGAGTAAACCTTGCGCTTCGGCAATGTGTTGCTTGACCGCTAAAAACTCCCGATTCCTCTGCATTGCCATTTCAACCAGATCGGCTGCGGCCAGGGCAGAAACGCCAGTTTGCCCTCGCGCGAGAACTGCGATCACACCGATGGCGACGGACACAGATAGCATTCGACTCCCCATCATGGGCATCTCCTAAGAATTGCGACTAAGAATAACGTGCTGGCGCAGAACCGCTTTCGGAAGCGCATGGCGCTGTTTCCTGTTCACTCCGGCTCCACTCGGAGATCGCGGGGCTTCCCGGGCGGACGAGTCCGCAAAGAGCCGGGCCCCTTCCCGTCCCAGTGGCCGGGGATGCTTGTGCAAAAAGTGAACCCAACTCAGCCGGGGCCAAAACGTCCAGAGACACCTCGACTCCTCAACCGAGATCGTTGGGGAACGCGGAGCTTAGGCAGGCGGCGGGTGGAACAGGCTCCAGGGTCTTTCAATCGGGAGGAGGAAGAGAGGGCAAGCCGGCGAATTCCCGGTCCGTTCCAAATGGGAAGGTGAAAAGTGCGCCGTCGGGACAACGTGCGCGCAGCAGTAACAATCTTGTTCGGAATCGGAATCGGGTTCCGAACCGTCTTCGGAGTCACGCGCAGGAAGCAAACGCGGGAGCGGGCCTCCCACGCTGCTGAGCACCGGCGGAGGATCTCGACCGAACTCGCCCTCGTCGAAGATGGGTGTTGCTAATTCCACTCCCGGCCGTGCCAGGAGCAGAATGGCCGCGAGTTGGAACCAGCGGCGTGGCATCTTCATATTAGATATAACACGGACAGCGAGCATTCCACTCGGAGCTATCTGCGTTGGCCGGGCGGGAAGGATTTCTGGTCCAACTGGAAAGATGGCGGAGGAAGGGGGATTCGAACCCCCGAGCGCCTTTCGACGCTAACGGTTTTCAAGACCGCCGGTTTCAACCACTCACCCATTCCTCCATTGCTGATTTTACATCAACCGATGGAGTACCCCGACTATTTGCTCCCCTGGACGGCCCGATAAGCCGCCTCGATATTGTTCGGCAACCGCTCCTGATTGGCCCAGGCGGCATACTCGGGCATCTTAAGCTCCGCCTTCATTTGATCGAGGGTCTTGCCGGCGCGCGCCATCGCGCCGACGCGTTCAAGGAGCACTGCATAGTAACGCTCGGCGTCGTCGAACATCGAAGGTGGTCCGGGGGAACCGTGTCCGGGAACCACGATCTCCGGATTCAGCGCTTTCATCATCCGGATGGCGTGGAGCATATCCTGGATGGTGACAAAGGGGCGGATATTGTTCAGGCGTCTCGGACCCATTGCGGAGGCGGCAAACAGGACCCGCTCCTGGGGGAGCCAGATCGCCGAGTCGGCTCCGCTATGAACGTTCTTGAGGTGCAGCACCTCGATGGTTCGCTCGCCCAAACGCAGCGTGAGTTTGTCGCCGTACTCGAGCTGCGGCGCCACCAGCCGGTAGCCCTGCGCAGCCTCGCGCATCGCCGGGGATTGTTTCATCAGAGTATTGAGCCGCTCCGGATCGAAGTCCTTCCGCATCGCCTCGCCGGCGCCCGTGTGATTGATGATGATAGTCGGGGGAGAAAAGACAAAGTGGCCCGTCGTGTGATCGGGATGGGTTTCGGTATCAATCAGGAAGCGGATCGGGCGCGGGGTCAGCTTCTTCACCGCGTCCAGCACCGCCCGGGAATCGGTCGGGTTGAAGCCACTGTCAACCAGGACGACTCCCTCTTGCGTCAGGATGACCCCGCAATTGGAATTGGTTTCCATCGCCGACTGCACGTAGATTCCCCCTTTGATCTTCTTGAACTGCGAACCCAGGTCTTGAGCCGTCAGAGAGGAAACGAAAACCAAAAAGCAGATAACCGAAACAAGACCGAGTGTGGACCTGATCCGCATAACCCCTCCCCAAGTGAAGTTGGCACTTATTGTTTCACACAACCTCCTCCCCCCTCAACCCGAAATCGCAATCGAGATTCACAGGCACAACGGGCCTCTGGATCCGGCCTGGTTTCATGCCGTGTTTCCTCCCTCCCTAAGGTTCTTTCGACCCCATCCGATTGGCGGCCAACAGGGAATTTCATCTTGAATTGCCGTGGAAAGCGGCATAGAATTTGGGGTATCACAGATTGGCAGAGTTGCGATCAAAGAATTTCAATGGAGGGTGTATGAACGCGATCTCTGGAAGTAAGGCGCGTGATTGCAGTGGACTTTGGAGCGTGGCGTTGCTGTCAGTAATCTCTCTTTGTGTCGTGCTCCCTGGCTGGAGTCAAAGTCCGCTGCCCGACGGAAACGGCAAAGAGGTCATCGAGCGCGCGTGCGCTCCCTGCCACGGGATTGAGCGGGCGACCCGAGCCCGATTCACCCGGCAGGATTGGCAAAGCGTCGTCAACTTAATGGTTGACTTCGGGGCTACGCTGACCCGCGAAGAGGTCCCGGCGGTCGTCGAGTATTTGTTCCGGAATTTTCCGGGCGACCCGCGGCCGGCCGGGGTGCTGATTTCAGGAAACGTCGAAGTTTCCATCAAAGAGTGGACCCTGCCCACACCCGGCTCGCGGCCCCACGATCCCCTCGCGGCGCCCGACGGCTCTGTTTGGTACACGGGGCAGGTCAAGAATTTGCTGGGGCGGCTCGATCCCAAGACCGGCCAGATCCAGGAATACCGCTTGAAGACACCCAATTCCGGCCCGCACGGCCTGGTTGCCGATAAACAGGGCAACATCTGGTACACGGCGAATGCGGGAATGCATATCGGCAAACTCGACCCGAAAACCGGCGAGTCCACCGAATACCGCATGCCCGACCCCAAAGCCCGCGATCCGCATACGCTCATCTTTGACCAAAAGGGAACCCTCTGGTTCACCGTGCAAGGCGGGAACATGGTGGGAAAGCTCGATCCCAAGACCGGCGAGGTGAAGCTGGTAACGGCGCCGACTCCGAACGTGCGTCCCTACGGAATTGTGGTGAATTCCAAGGGGATTCCTTTCTTCTGCGAGTTCGGAACCAACAAGCTGGCCAGCATTGACCCGGAGACGATGGAAATTCGGGAATATGGCCTGCCGAACGCGGGCGCTCGTCCCCGGCGTCTTGCGATCAGCCCCGACGACGCCGTCTGGTATACCGACTTTGCCCGCGGCTTCCTGGGACGCTACGACCCCAAGACCGGCCAGACCAAGGAATGGCCCTCTCCGAGCGGGCCGAAGTCCCAGCCCTACGGGATTTCCACCGTCGGGAACATCATTTGGTATAGCGAGTCCGGGGTGGACAAGAACACGGTCGTGCGCTTTGATCCCAAGACGGAGAAATTCCAGACCTGGCTGATCCCCTCCGG
Organism: Acidobacteria bacterium RIFCSPLOWO2_02_FULL_61_28; assembly: GCA_001767035.1. Lineage (GTDB taxonomy): Bacteria > Acidobacteriota > Terriglobia > 2-12-FULL-54-10 > 2-12-FULL-54-10 > 2-02-FULL-61-28. The sequence goes on along the minus strand of MEKR01000077.1, from coordinate 6,524 downwards.
CGGCGGAGTTGTTCGCCATATGGTGACCAGCCCGCAGGGCGTCCTGTGGCTTGCTTTGAGCGGGATCAATGGCATCGCCAGCGTCGAAATCAAGAACTGACGCTGCCGGGAAGTTTCCCAATGGGAGTGGGGGGGCTGATTTTCTCTGGCCCACGAACCCAGGCGTAGACGCCGGGGCTAGAAAAAAGATCGGCGTACAGGCGTCAGAGCCAACGGAGACACAGCCGAAATATCCGGAATTATATACTTGACAAGCCCATGATTTCCTGATACACTTGGTTTGTAATGGAGGCCGTTATGAACCTAGTTGATCTTGCCCAACACTTCGGCGACGAAGATAAGGCTCGCGCATTCCTGGAAAAACAGCGATGGCCAGAAGGCCCGGAATGCCCGCATTGCGGATTGGTCGGAGAGGCTTATCGTCTAACGCCCACTCCGAACGGGAAAACCCACGTACGCAAGGGTGTTTGGAAATGCGCGAGTTGCCGGAAAGAGTTCACCGTTACGGTCGGGACGATCTTTGAGGACAGCCATATTCCGCTTCACAAATGGCTTTTGGCTTATCATCTGTTGTGCGCCAGCAAAAAGGGAATGAGCGCGCACCAGCTTCACCGGATGCTCGGAATCACGTATAAGAGCGCGTGGTTCATGGCGCATCGCATTCGGTACACGATGAGCCAAGAGCCATTATCATCAAAGCTCACCGGCACAATCGAAATGGACGAAACGTATATTGGTGGGAAGCTCCGGTGCGGTTCGCAGAGCACCAAGCCTGGGGAGAGGCCACAAGATTATCTCAGCCCGGTTGCCAATAAAGCCGCAGTGGTTTCCGTTCTGCAACGCGGGGGCCGCGTTCAATCTAGGCACGTAGAGCGCGTTACAGCCAAGACGCTGAAACCGATCATCAAAGAAATGGTTGCGGAGAATGCCCACTTGATGACCGATACTTCCAGTGTGCTAGAGAGCGCCGGAAGGGGCCGGAAGCACTTTCAGGTGAACCACTCCGCTGGCGAATATGTGAGGCGCGAAAACGGCATCGTTATCACGACGAATGGCGTGGAAGGGTTTTTCTCGATTCTGAAACGCGGGATTAACGGCGTTTATCACCATGTCGGAAAACAGCACTTGCACCGCTATCTAAGCGAGTTCGATTTCAGGTATAATTCGCGCAGGATTGCAGACGGAGAGCGGGCGGCTCTGGCCGTCAAGGGAGCGAATGGAAAGCGTCTCATGCTGCGGGACTCAAAACCTGCGGCATGAAAAAACAAAAGCCGTGACTGCGAATCACGGCTCGAAATCTTTGGCTTTTTCAGTTAATCAGCTTGGCGCTGCGAACGCCATTTGCTGACTGCCTACTCGAAGTGTATCACGGGAGGGCAGACGATGAGAAAGAAAAACGTGCGGCCAACAGATATTCGGGAAATTCCGGTTTACAGCGTCGAAGAGGTCTCGGCTTACGTTCAAATCCCACGTAAAACGGTCGAGTATTGGATTGCTGGGAATGGAAAGCCTCCGGTCATACTAGTCCCGTCCGTGCATCCACCACGTTTCTCTTTCAATAATCTTGTGGAGTTCCATCTATTGAGCACCATTCGCGTGAAGGGTGTTAGATTAAAGAGAATCAGAGAGGCTGTCCGCTCCATGACGAAGCGATGGCCCATTCATCCGCTTCTGCAAGCAACATTGTCTACGGACGGTGTCTACGTGTTTTCGGAAGCCCTTCCGGGAGATTTGGTGAATGAATCTATGGGAGGGCAGCGGGCTTTCAGGGAACTACTGGAGATTTATTTGCAACGGATAGAGTGGGACCCCGGCCGCTTTCCGCTAGTGCTTTACCCATTCGTGAAGGAAAAGACGCAGGCCGAACCTCGCTTAATTCAGATCAACCCGAAGATTGCGTTCGGAAAGCCGGTAATTGCTGGCACTGGAATCAGCACCGCATTAGTCGCGGCCCGATTCAACGGGAGAGAATCTGTAGCGAGTCTGGCTGAAGAATATGGCCGCAAGATACAAGAAATCGAGGAAGCGATTAGGTGGGAAAAGGAAAAAGCCGCCTAAGAACTTCCAAATCTATCTTGACGAAAATCTACAGCGATGCGAGCCAATTCTCTCAGTTCTGCGCAGTAACGGGATCATTACCCATCAGCATTTTCGATATTTCCCAAAAGCTGGGACAGAGGATTCCGTTTGGATGCCCCTCGTAGGCGAACAAAACTGGATACTGCTAACGAAGGATGGTCGGCTTCGATTTAATGAATTGGAGCGGTTAACCTTGATTCACTATCGAATGAAGGTCTTTGAGTTCAGCAACAAAACGCAAGGCGGTCCAGCAATGGCCAAAGCTCTGCAAGCTGGATTGCGTAGAATTATCCGATTGTCCTCCAGTCTGCGGGCACCATTCGTCTGCATGATTAGCCCGAACGGCCATTCGCAGCTACACTGGAGGCCAAAACGCAGTGAGATCAGACGGGCGGAACGTATACAATGGCCGGAAGTCAAAGTGAGGCTACGTGGAAAAGAAACAGCGACGATTAAAACCGCTATCCATCTACCCCCTGAAGTTTGAGGAAGTGATAGCGGACGTGCTGAAGGTGAAGCCGGAGCCGAAGGAACGGAAGCCAAAGAGCCGGAAAAAGGCGACTAGGCCAAAGTGAAATGTGGAACCTTGTGCGCGGCGGACTTCTGGGGGTATTGATTTTCACTTGGGTGTGCTTCCTGGGGATACAGCCCGGCTATTGGTCGCGTGAGGCTATCCACAAACGGTCTGAGTGGAAAACGAACCGCAGCACCGCTAAAGAACTTTTCGGGATGATCGGCTTTGGGGTCTTCCTGCTATTTCTTTCCTTCCTGATGTGGGTCATCTATTGATTGGGCTTGTCAAAGGGATAATTCCGGAAATATCAATTGACAAGGCTGGGACGACGTGGGTAAATATATCCGCTGGTAGTGTGTTGTCATCAATTTTGACTGGAGGGAGCGAGGTCGGTTGCCCTCCCCACCATATCGAGTAAGTTCCTTATTCCCTTTCTCCAAAGTGATCGGGAGCACTTCACCCGGACACGGGTCCATTTCCCGTCGTGAATCGAGGAATCATATGGAATGTCTTAATACGTTTGAAAGAAATCGCAACGGCGCGAGTTCGATTATTGTACCGGAATTTCGGATGCTCCCGAGGTGGTTCATGAACATCGCACTCCCTATTGCCGCCGGACTGCTGGCCGGCTTATTCATTCTCTTGCCGAGAAACGGAGCGGCGCAAGACAACCCCGCTTCTTCTTCGGAGCCGAAGTTGACCGAACAGGAAGAGCGGGGACGCGGCGTCTTTTTGCAGCGCTGTGCCCTGTGTCATCTGCCGAAGATCCAAAAGCCAAAAACGGTTCCGGCAGTGGCGCCGCTTCTCGATGGCGTATTGAAGAATGCGCCCCCGGCTAAAGAAGCGACGGTGCGCAACCAGATTCTGAAAGGCAGCCCGAACATGCCCGGCTTTCAGTACGGGCTGGACCCCAAAGAGCTTGACGATCTGATCGCTTACGTGAAGACGCTGTAAATTTGGTTTTGAGGGAGGAATGCCGTGCGGAATATTAAGATGCTGTTTCTGATTCCTGTGGCCCTGTTCATCTCATTGCGGTTCGCGGCGGCGCAGACCGCGTCCGGACCCGACACGGGGCCGATGGGCGTGGTGCGCTCGGCGGACGGAAAGGCCCTCGAAGGAGTGGGCGTTTCGGCCCGCGCCAGCGGCAAGACCTTTACGACGACGGTCTATACCGACCTGCAAGGGAGATATTCTTTCCCCGCGCTCGACAGCGGCCATTATCAGATCTTTGCGCAGGCCGTCGGGTTTTCTCTCAGCAAGGCGGACCTCGATCTCGCGCCCGGCAGGAGAGCGCAGCAGAATTTCACGATGGGCCCGTTCAAAGACATCAGCAAGCAGCTCTCCGGCGCCGAATGGATGGCCGCCTTGCCGGAGGACACGCCGCAGGACCGCCGCCTGAAGAACATTCTTCATCATCAGTGCAACACCTGCCACGTCAGCTCCTTCATGCTGCTGAACCGCTTTGACGCCTCCGGCTGGCGCATGATGGTGAACTTTATGGAACGGACCACCCCCTACGTGGACCAGCGGCCGAACGTCAATCAGGCCATGAACACGTACAAGGAAGAAGTCGTCGGGTACTTGACGCAAATTCGCGGGCCGAATCCCATGGCGCTCAAGTTCAAGCCCTTTCCCCGGCCAACCGGCGAAGCGGCCCAGGTCATCGTCACCGAATACGATATTTCTCCCGGGTACAAGCCGGGCTATATCTCCCCGCACAATGGCACCGACTGGTCCGAAGGCTTCCCGTCCCGGCATGAAGCGCGCGCGCTCCATTCGATCAAGATGGGCCCGGACGGCACCATCTGGTTTTCCGACACCTATGTTCCCGGCCGAACGCTTTCCAAGCTCGACCCGGGGACCGGGAAGGTGACCGACTACGTGCTGGCCGACCGAAATAATGAAGCCAGCGGTACGCACGGTTTGACCGTGGACCAGGAAGGAAACGTCTGGCTCACCAATAACGCGGCTGGCGCGCTGACGCGGTTTGACACTGAGACGGAAAAATTCCAGGTCTTTCCCCGGCCCGACGGAATGCGGCCCGTGGGAAGCGACATCCGCGTGGACTCGAAGGGCAATCCCTGGGCGCTGCACAGCAACCCGGATGGAATCGTCAAGCTCGACCCGAAAACCGGGAAGTACACCGATTACCTGGCTTCCAAGTCCGGCGGCGCGCCCTATGGAGTGGCCGTGGACGCCAAGGACAACGCCTGGTTCACGCAAATCAACGGAGACCGGATCGTGTTCGTGGACGCCCAGACCGATAAGGTCGGCGAGATTGTCCTCGATCCACTGACGGACGACTTGACGGACCGCGATCATGAAAACGTCACCCGCCTCGCAGGGATATCGGGCGCCAGCACCGATTCGCACGCCTTCCAGAAAGGTCCGCGCCGCATGGCCGCCGATCCCAATGGGGACACGCTCTGGGTCGCCGAATACTGGGGGAACCGCCTGGCGAAGATAGACATCAACAGCAAGAAGCTCGTCAAAGAATACCGGGTTCCGTGGAAGGACGCTCTGCCCTATGCGGTGGCGGTGGACAAGAACCACATGGTCTACGTGACGCTGATGAATATGGACCGGATCGCCAAGTTCAATCCGGTCACCGAGCAGTTCACCGAGTTGCCGCTGCCGTCGCTGGGGAGCGGGAACCGCTCCATTGACGTGGACAACCGGACCGATCCTCCCACCATTTGGGTGCCGGAATTCGGGACCAACAAGATCGCTCGGGTGCAAATCCGCCCGGCGGCCGGCGCGGTGTCTCAGATAGCGACCGGCGGCAGGTGAGGCTACCGCCACCAGGAGATGCCGGTATAAAAATAGAGGGCGTTGTGGCCGGGATTGGGGCGGATGCGTCCGGCGTTGGAGATATGGTGGTAGCGGACGCCGAACACCGCGCTCGCCCGCTCCCAGTGGTTCCAGTAAATGCCGGCTCCGCCTTGCGGCGTGAAATTGAATTGCGCGGTCCCGGCCGGGACGTCCTGCGTGGTAAAGAGCAGCCCGCCGCCCGCTTGGAGAAAAGGAACGAAGCGCCGCCCGCGCGTGAAGTTGTATTGCAGCAGCAGCGGGTTGACGCCGCCGCCGAATAGAGTTTCTGACTGAACCATCACGAAAGCGGGGACAACTTCAAAGGCATATTCGAGCGTCCCCCGCAGCACGCCCGGGCCGTGCGGAGCCGTGAGCACGCGTCCCCAGCGCAGTTGCATCGCCCAGAAATTCCCCTCCCCCGCTCCCCCCGGAATGCGCGCGCCCCCGCCGCTCGTCCAACCCCATTCGGTAGAGCCTTTTCGTCCCGGTGATGCTGTGGAAGCGGCAACACCTGCTGTTTGTGAGGAGGAAGTGGGGGGCGGGGAAGCGGCGGCGAAGGCCGACAAGGCGGTCAATACCAACAGGGGTAGGGAGATCAATAATGACGAGTGATGAGTGATGAGTTTTCTCCGCAGCGGTGGATGACGGCGTATTTCATCGGCCCGCTTTCATCGGCCTTCTGTCGCCGGCCCGGCCTTCTCAGTGCGTGCTGAAGATTTCCTGGTATTGAGCGACTTTATCCCGAACCGCTTGGAATTCGCGCGGTGTCGGATTTTCCGGGTCAGCCGGGACCGGCAGGGCGCCGAATTTCATCAAGCACGCCATGAGCAGCAGGCGAGCTTTCGGGGCCGTTAGATTGTCCCCCTCAATAAATAGATTGTTGGGAAGAACCGGCGTGATTCCTTCGTGGTTGCCGCGCCCCACCCGGACTACGGGCAGCCCCCGCAAGACCGCTTTGGCCAGGGCAGCTTCCCCTTGCTCATTCTGGAAGCTGTAGGGTGACCATCCCGCAAACACAAATCCGGCGAGAGGAAAGTCCTGGAGATTTTTGGCAATGCGGGCCAGAATCTCGACCTCGCTGGAAGCGTCGTCGTCAAAGGTTTCGGTCATGTACCGCCCG
>MEKR01000076.1:1257-23574 GCA_001767035.1 Acidobacteria bacterium RIFCSPLOWO2_02_FULL_61_28 | reverse complement strand
GAACGCCCGTGACGATTCTCCCCGGAATCGTTTCTTGATCTTGCCCGAAGACTTCATCCGCGGCGACCAAGAGGCGAAAAGCCGTGGCCTCGACATCTTAGGCTTCTATCACTCCCATCCGGATCACTTCGCCCAGCCCTCGGAATATGACCGCCAGCACGCCTGGCCTTGGTATACTTATCTTATACTGGGAGTGAACGGGGGGGTTCCCGGCGCTCTGACGGGTTGGCTGCTCTCCCAGGACGGGGGGCAATTTTTGCAGGAAGAGCTCCGCGTTTCTGACAAAGGAAGTGCGAGCGCGGGTCGCCCGTAAACGCGGGAGACAAGCGAACGACACAAAAGGAGTCATCTGGATGGGTGTGAAGATCGTAATCCCGACCCCGCTCCGGCAATATACGGAGAAGCGCGACAACGTCGTGGTGGAAGGCCAGACGGTCGAGGAAGTGCTGCGCAACCTGACGGCCCAGTTCGGCGAGTTGCGCAGGCATCTCTTTAGCGAAGACGGGAAACTTCGCAGCTTTGTGAACATCTATAGGAATGATGAGGACATCCGGTACCTCGAACGCGAGAAGACGCCCGTAAGAGAATCCGATGTGGTCAGTATCGTCCCCTCCATTGCCGGAGGATAGGGCCGGGAACCGCACGATCTTTGGTAGGGGGAAAACAGGGGGAAGGAATGAGCATGGCGAGTCAGGCGGGAATACTCGAAAAAACAGTCCGGCTTTCCAATGAGGAAGTGCTGCGCTACAGCCGGCACCTGATCATGCCGGAAGTGGGCATGGAAGGCCAATTGAAACTCAAGCAAGCCAAAGTCCTGCTGATCGGCGCGGGAGGGCTGGGTTCGCCGCTCGGTTTGTATCTGGCGGCGGCCGGCGTCGGCAGGATCGGAGTGGTGGACTTTGACGTCGTGGACTTCACCAACTTGCAGCGGCAGATCGTCCACTCAACGGCGGACGTGGGGCGGTCGAAGCTCGCTTCGGCGGGCGACCGGCTACGTGCCTTGAATCCCAACATCGAGATCGTTCCGCACGAAACAGCGCTCAGCTCGTCGAACGCGCTCGAACTCTTCCGCGACTATGAGATCATCGCCGACGGCACCGACAACTTTCCGACGCGCTACCTCGTGAATGACGCGTGCGTCCTGCTCGGCAAGCCGAACGTCTATGGGAGCATCTTCCGCTTCGAGGGGCAGGCGTCCGTGTTTGCCACCAAGGACGGGCCGTGCTACCGCTGCCTTTATCCGGAGCCGCCCCCGCCGGGCCTGGTGCCGAGCTGCGCCGAAGGCGGCGTGCTGGGAATCCTGCCGGGACTGATCGGCGTGATCCAGGCCACCGAGGTCATCAAGCTCATCCTGGGCAGCGGCCACTCGCTCGTCGGGCGGTTGCTGCTGGTGGATGCCCTGGAGATGAAGTTCCGGGAGTTGAAACTGCGCAAGAATCCGGAGTGCCCCATCTGCGGCCCGCACCGCACCATCCACGAGCTGATTGACTACAACGAATTCTGCGGGATTCACCCGGAGCCGCCGCCTCCGCCCGGTTTGACGGAATTTGAAATCTCGCCGCCGGAGCTTAAGCGCAAGATGGATCGCCGGGACGGGTTCTTCCTGCTCGACGTGCGGGAGCCGCACGAAGTACAGATTTGCCAGATTCCCGGCTCGCGCCTGATCCCCTTGGGCCAGGTGCCCGCGCGGGTCCACGAGCTGAATTCCGCCGATGACATCATCGTCTATTGCCGCAGCGGCCAGCGCAGCGGCAAGGCCGTGGATTTTCTCAAGAAGGCCGGCTTTCGCAAGGTCAAGAACCTGCGCGGCGGCATTCTAGCCTGGAGCGACCAGGTAGACCCCTCGGTGCCGAAGTATTGACGCTCTGGCAGCAATGGTAGCCACGGCACGTTTTTTCGTGCCGTGGGTTTTTCACTGAACGGACCCGGAACTTGCCCACGGCATAAACATCATGCCGTGGCTACCTGCTCGGCCCGCTTGGGTTAGCAGTTCAATTTATTTTGCACTTCGGGTCTGACGCGACCAACCCGAATGACCATATCCCCCAAAGAACATCTCGTGATCACCGCCGTCGGCCCCGACCGCGTTGGCCTCGTCGAGCAGATGACGCAATTCTTGCTCAAAGAAGGCTGCAACATCGAAGACAGCAAGATGGCGGTGTTCTGCGGGGAGTTCACAATCATTCTGCTGGTCTCCGGCGAGGCGGCGGCGCTCGACCGCGTGGCGCAGTCGCTCCCGTCGCTGACGGATCAGACCGGCCTGGCCTTCGCGATCAAGAAGCCGGTCGCCCGAATCCCCGTCGCTTCGGCGTTGCCCTGCCGGCTGCAAGCGTCCTGCCTGGACCATCCGGGGGTGGTTCACAAGCTGAGTTCCGCGCTCAGTAAGCTGGGGATCAACATTGAAGCGATGGAAACTACGACCCACGCCGCGCCGATGAGCGGAACGCCCATCTTTCAATTTGACGCCCAGCTTTCTGTGCCCGCCCACGTGAACCTCCACGAACTGCGCAAGCAACTGGACGAAATCGGCAAGCAGGAAAACATAGACATTGAGTTTTCGCTCCTGGGCCGCAAGTAGGCGGAGCCGGGACACCGATTGTGGAATTGAAGGTGTGATTCTTGGCTTGAATCCGAGCCGCGCCTGCCCTGAGCGAAGTCGAAGGGACCGTGAGGAAGCGGTCCCGGCGTTTTTCAGCGGACTGTTAGGCGAGGCCCCCGCTCGGCCTAAGAAGCCCGGCCTAAGAAGATGGAGGCAACAGGCAGGATAGATCATCAGTGGCCTTATAATGAGAACTGATCCGCGCCGCAATCGTGGGAGTGGGTGTAATCAGAGCCGCGATCCCGCAGGGCGGGAGAGCGGTTCCGTAGCCGCTGCCCGCCAAGGCGGTTTAGAAAGGTCGGCCTAAACAGGAGTTAGCCCGGTGATTCAGCCCTGTCGAGGCAGTGTTGGAAGGGAAACACCATGTCAAAGCCCATGTCAAAAATAGATGAACTGAAGGCGGAAATCGAGAGACTTCCCAGTATGGAGTTCGCCGAGCTTTTCCGGTGGTTGTCAGAAAAGGACTGGGAGAGATGGGACCAGGAGATCGAAGCCGACTCTCAAGCTGGAAGGCTCGATTTCTTGGTGCGGGAGGCTCGCGAGGAGAAGGCCAAGGGGACTCTCAAGGACCTGTGAATGCATCGCACCACCGCCCGTTTCTGGACCTTCTTGGCGCGTCTGCCGGAAGCGGTCCAGCGAGTGGCCCGGCAGAACTTCGAACGCCTGAAGGAGAACCCAGCGCATCCCTCGCTGCATTTCAAGAAGGTCGGAAAGCTGTGGTCCGTGAGGGAGCGGTTTGTAGCGCCCGCCATGGCGGTTTAGGCGGGTCGACCTAAACAAGAGTTAGATCGCTATTCCCCTGATGAAACGCATGGAACGAGACATACCAGCCCTGATGGAGGAAATCCGAGGACGTATCGAACTTCTCGAATCCAATTTACCCGCTCGCGTTGACGCTGCGGCGGTTTCATTAGTACCATTCACGGCGCTTTGGTACAGAGAAGCTCTTGTTTGGCGATTCGCGGAATTATGCCGTAGCGCGTTCGAGAGTTTTTCCGAAGATAAACTTGCTTCCGCGATTCTTCTCACTCGGGCTGCAGTTGAGAGTACCGCTGCGATGTGGTATCTCAACCTCAAAATTGATCAAGCCATTGAAGCTCAATCCTTGGGCGACATCCACAACGAATTGAATCGTTTGCTCCTTGGCAGCAGGACCGATCCGGCCATGCCCGAAGCAATCAACGTGCTTAAGTTCATCGACAAAGTTGAAAAAGAAGTCGAAGGGTTTCGCCATCAATACGAAATGCTCAGTGAATACGCTCATCCGAACTGGGCCGGTACTGCACTGCTGTATTCAAAACCCGACAGGGAACGGAGGCAAACCGACTTCGGTTCGAACTTGCGCTCAGGCGAAAACGTGAAACTAATTGGTGTCAGAAACCTGCGTGTTGCTCTGCTGTCGTTTGAGTATAAGTACAACAGGATGGCTGACTCCGTTCCGGCGTTCATTGAGCTGTGCGAGCGATCATTACGCCAAAAGGCGAACGGCGCGATCTAACACGGCGTTGCACCCGATGGCCGCATGAGGCGTGAGCGGCCGCGGTTGAGTGGTAGCCACGGCATGTATTTTTATGCCGTGGGCACGTTCCGGGTTCGTTTCAGGCCAAAAGGCCCACGGCACAAAGCACGTTCCGTGGCCCGCTCTGTGCTAAACTGGCGCTTTCCTCAGACGTTCATGGAACCGCAAGCTCGACAGGAGCGCGATCATGGCAAGGCTGATCCCGTTGACAGCAGCAATTCTCATATTTGCTTCGGTACTCTCTTCCGCCCAGGTTCCGGACTCGAAAGCAGAAGCTCTTGTGGTTTGCCCCGGTCTGCTTCAGCCCGAGCCCCTGACGCCTTATGGCTTCGCCAAGGCGACGCTCGTTTCTCTCTGGCACGCCAGGAATTCAGCAGAGCGTGCGAACGAGATAAAGCAGGCGGCGGGGAAAACCGACAACTACCTCTCATGGCTGGCCGCGATGATGCGGATTACCAAGACCTCGACGAATGACTTCATCTGTGCGAAGCGTTCGGTGAAGCCGTTTGCCGCCAAAGAAAGTGACGAGAAAATCAGAATAGCGGCGGGTTTACTAGCGGTGGTCTACGATGCGCACATAAGTATCAACCTGCGAGCGCTCGACATTCTCAAGAAGCTTGACAGCACCAATTCAGTTGAAGTGATGGACAAGATTACCACTCTTCAAGTCGAGCGCGGCCAGCGATCGGCTGATCTCGTTCTGCCGACAACGCTTGCGTTGATGTTGTTGATTGACCCGAAGCGCACCGACCAGAATGGAAAGGTGAATTGGCTTGTTGTCACCAAGGCGCAGAAGCAAATGCTATTGGACTGGGCCGATGAGCACTTCCCGGAATTCAAGAACGGAACTCCCAAGGAACAGTGGTTCGACCCGGCGAAGACCGCCCAATTATACTTCTCGTTTTTTGACCGCCGGAAGTGCACCGATGAATAATCGCGGGTGGCGCATACATTGTCATGTATGTATGCGCCCCACTAATCCACGCAACTTCACCGCCCACCCGGCAAATCGCTTCTCCCTATAGGCTGCTGAAAAATGCAGGGGAAGCATCGCTCCCTCCCGGTCGCGGCTCGGACTCATAACTATGGCCTTACCCGCTGATTTCGCCCAGCACGTCAAGAGCGCCGCTGACATTGTGCGTGTCATCGGCGAGACCGTGACGCTCAAAAAGAGCGGGAGCAACCACATCGGCCTGTGCCCGTTCCATCAGGAAAAGACGCCCTCGTTCTCGGTACATGCCACGCGGCAGTTCTATTATTGCTTCGGTTGCGGGGCCAAGGGCGACGTGTTCCGCTTCGTCATGGAAATGGAGAAGGTCCCGTTTCCCGAGGCGGTGCGGCGCGTGGCGCAGCGGGCGGGGATTCCTGTTCCCGCCTATGCCACCGCAGACGAGGCTGCGACCCCTGAGGCGCGCCTGCGCAAGGCCCTGGAGGAAGTCCATGAGCGAGCGTTGGCGTTTTACCGCAAGCAATTGCAGTCGGCGGAGGCGGCGCCGGTGCGCGAGCTGATCCGCCAGCGGGGAGTAACGGACGAGTCGGTCCAGGGGTTCGGTCTGGGATATGCGCCGACGAGCGGCGACGCGCTGGCCAATTTCCTCAGTCGCGAGGGGCTTGCGGCGAACGTGCTCGAAGCCAGCGGCCTGGTCCTCCGCCGCGATACCGGAGGGTACTTTGACCGCTTCCGCGGCCGCTGGATGTTCCCCATCACGAATGAGACGGGCAAGACGATTGCCTTCGCCGGCCGGGCGCTCGGCTCGGATCAACCCAAGTACCTGAACTCGCCCGAGACGCCGCTCTATACGAAAAGCCGGGTGCTCTACAACCTGTCGCGGGCGCGGGAGGCCATTCGCAAGGCCGGCGCGGCGCTGTTGGTCGAAGGCTACATGGACGCCATCGCCGCGTGGCAGGCCGGGATCGAGAACGTCATTGCCAGTTGCGGAACCAGCTTGACGGAACCGCAGGTCCATCTGCTCACGCGCTGCGCGCCGGAGGTGATCGTCAGTTATGACCCCGACTCGGCCGGAGTCGCGGCCACGGATCGGTCTCTGGGGTTGCTGCTGGAAGGAGGGATGAGCGTCCGCATCCTGCGGCTGCCGGGCGCGCTCGACCCGGATCAATACGTCCGGCAATTCGGGGCGGAGGCTTACAAAGCGCGCCTGACCGAAGCGCAGCCGGTGTTCCGCTACCTGGCGACGCGCGCCCTCGAACTCCACGGGACGGCTTCCCCGGAAGCCAAGCTGGCGGCCGTGAACTTTGTACTGCCGTTCGTGGCCCGAGTCCCCAATAAGCTCATACGAGCCGAACTGGCAGCCGATATAGCTCAGAAGATAGATGTAAGCACGGGATTGGTTTGGGAGGCGTTTCGCAAGGCTGCTCTGGACCGCCGGGAACAGATGCAGGCGCCTGCCACGGGGAGCCGGATTCCGAACGCCGAGGCCATGTTGATTCGCCTTCTGCTGGACAGTGAGGAGGCTTGCAAGGACATTGGCAACCGCTTGGAAAACAAGGGGTTATTGGAAGAATTGGAGGGCCGGACAATTGTCTCGGCCTTGCTCGGGATGATCGCGGGAGGCTCTATTCCGGATGTGGCATCGCTGGCCGACCGGCTCGACGAGAGCCAGCAGCGGCTCCTGGCAGCGGTGGTCTTCGACAATGAGGCCAGGCCCGTATCCTTCGGAGAAATCAATACTTATATCCTGGCCCTGGATCGGAAACGGGTGCAGCGGCAACGGCTGTCGCTGCAACACAAAATCCAAGCGGCGCAAAAGTCTCAGGATTCGCAGTTGGCAATCGAACTGCTAAGGGAACAGAACGAACTTGACAAGGAGTTGGCAAAGTTGCTATAAGTGAAAGGTTTTGCGGCTGAATCGGAAACTTTCGACCGGCTTTGTACATCCAATTCAAAAGGAAGCAGAAAGCGGTTCGTGTCGCTGCCCGGGCACTCTCTGCACTGGCCGCGGAAGAGTCTGTTGGGATTGTCTTCGGAACAGCGGAACGGTTGTGCCGGGCTTCCGGGTGACGTGATGGCGAGCGCCGGATCCGATTTGATGGAAACCCCCTTGGAGAGAGATTCTGGGAGGAGACCAACTTGGCACTTGAGGACAAATACGATCAGGTGATGGAACTGATCAGCCTGGGCAAGAAAAAGGGCTACTTGCTCTACGACGAGGTCAATGATCTGCTGCCCTCGGAGGTCCACAGCTCGGAGGAGATCGAGGACCTTCTGGCGACGTTCGGGACAGCCGGGATTGAGGTGATCGAGGAGAGGCCCAAATTCTCCGAGGATCGGCCCGAGGAGAAGCTCGACGAGTTTGCCGAGGAAGCCGAGGTCGAGCTGGCCGCCGGCGCCTTGGAGAAGACCAACGACCCGGTGCGGATGTACCTCCGCGAGATGGGAACCGTTCCGCTGCTGACCCGCGAAGGCGAGGTGGAAATCGCCAAGCGCATCGAGCGGGGCCAGAATTCGGTATTGAAGGCCATTTCCCGCTCCCCCATCGTCGTCCAGGAATTGCTGGCGGTGGCCAAGGAAATCCGCGCCGGCAACAGGTCCATCAAGGAAATCGTCGTTTTCAACGACGATGAACTGACCGAGGACCGCATCCTGGAGCGCCTGGAAGAGCTTCTGGGCGCCACCGACGAGATCACCAAGTTGTTTAAGAAAGTCCAGCAGCTTCGGACCAAGCTCGCCGAAATCCCGCGAACCAAACGGCCCAAGGAACATCGCAAGACGCGCTTCCAGTTGGGCCGCCATCGCGTGAAAATTTCCAAGATGATTCGCAGCATCGAGTTCACGCATACGGAGCGCAAGCGGTTGATGGATAAGATGCGCCGCTCGGGGGAATTGCTGGACTCGCTGGAACGCCAGCGTCGCGACATGGAAACCCGGATGGCGTCCGCCAAAGGGGACGCGGTGAAAGACCACCGCCGGACCTTCAATCAGGTGCGGGCCAAGATCAGCGCCCTGGAAGTGGAATCCGGCGCCACGGCGGCGGAGTTGCACCGCACGTTGCAGATCGTGGAGGAAGGGGAGCGCGAGGCCGAAGCCGCGAAAAAGGACCTCACCGAGGCCAACCTCCGCCTGGTGGTTTCGATTGCCAAGAAATACACCAACCGCGGCTTGCAGTTCCTCGACCTGATCCAGGAAGGCAACATCGGCCTCATGAAGGCCGTGGACAAATTCGAGTACCGCCGCGGGTACAAGTTCTCGACATACGCAACGTGGTGGATTCGCCAGGCCATCACGCGCGCCATCGCCGACCAGGCGCGCACCATCCGCATCCCGGTGCACATGATCGAGACCATCAACAAGCTGATCCGCACCTCGCGCCAGCTCGTGCAGGAGTACGGCCGCGAGCCCACCAGCGAGGAAATCGGCAAGCGCATGGACATCCCCGTGGTGAAGGTGCGCAAAGTCATGAAGATTGCGCAGGAGCCGATCTCGCTCGAAACGCCGATCGGCGAAGAAGAGGACTCGCACTTGGGCGATTTCATCGAGGACCAGAGCGCCGTGTCGCCTTCCGAGGCCGTCATCAACCTCGACCTGAAGGAGCAGACCACCGGAGTGCTCAAGACCCTCACGCCGCGCGAGGAGAAGGTCATCAAGATGCGCTTTGGCCTGGAGGACGGCAGCGAGCGCACCCTCGAAGAAGTCGGCCAGAGTTTCGCCGTCACCCGCGAGCGCATCCGCCAGATCGAGGCCAAAGCCCTGCGCAAACTCCGCCATCCCTCCCGCAGCCGCAAGCTCCGCGCGTTCCTGGAAGCCACCCCGGCACGGGAGTAATTGGGGTAGCCACGGCACGTTTTCTGTGCCGTGGGATTATCCCGAAACAAACCTCGAACGTGCCCACGGCATAAGATTCATGCCGTGGCTACCTTACCGGGATGGTGAGTCCGGTCTGAGTCCGTGCTCCACCGACTTCGATGACGACCGGAACCTCGCCGGCGCGAACCGTCTCCGGAATCCGAACATTGAACTGATACAGGCCGCTGATGGAACCGGGCGCAAGACCGGCGTAGAGAATATTCTCCGGGCGCAGGGCTGCTCCACCGACAGTGACCGTAATGGAATCCCGCAACAGTGCAGTGCGGTCGGCAATCTCGCCGGCTTGAAACGCCGGGACAGTCAGCCCGAACCCGGTCCCGTACAGGATAATCAAGTCGCCGGGCCGCGCCGGTCGGCCCGCTGGAATGACCGCAGGGTCCGCCAGCGGCGCGAAGTCATTGTGCTGCGCGGCAATGGTCGAGCCGGTAAAGGTAAAGAACGCCGGGGCGCGCGCCTGGATCGGAACGCTCTGGCTGGCGCCGCGGATTTCATTGGGCCGTCCCGGATTCAGGATCACGCGTATCTCGACGGGCCCGGTAATCGTGAGGCTCGGCAGTTGCGCGTTGATCTGCGTGGGGCTGACAAAGGTCACCGGAGCGCGCAGCCCCGCGACCTCCAGAGCCACGCAGCCCAGTTCGGTAGGAAACCTCGCTTCATTGAGACTCAACCGGGGGCTGCGGCTGAATCCCTGCGGCGCGAATCCGGAACCGAAGATGCTGACCATCGCGTTGGCCGCGACGCCCGCCTGGAACGAGCCGCTATTGACGACAGCCGAAATCGCAGGCGTCCCTGTGACGGCGCACTCTGCAGTAAAGCTGGGGATCTTAACGCGCGTGATCTCGTACAAGTCAGTTGCTCCCGACCCACCGGGCCGGTTCGAGAAGAAAACGAGACTGGTTCCGCTAGAGGAAATGGCCGGGCCCGATTCGAGTGCCGTGGTGTTGACGGTAGGTCCCAAGTTCACCGGAGGGGACCAGGGATCGGAAGTGCTCGCCCGCGTCGAGACCCACAAGTCAGAGCTGGGCATTCCAGTCGCTGGATCAACTATGCTGCCCGTGCGATCGGAGGCGAGGAACAATTCCAGGCCGTCCCGCCGGGGAGCGGAGAAATTTTCGACGGCGCTGCTGCTGAGTTCCGGGACTATGCTGGGCGGGCCGAAGGTTCCGTCGTTGCGCAGGCCGCTCACATAGATGTCTCCGTTCCCTGGTCCTCCGGGGCGGTTCGAATTGAAATACAGGGTGAAGTTGCCGGTGTCTCCGTCTTCGAAGGAGCCGGAAGTGAACTCACTCGAGGAGCTATTGACTCCGCCCCCGAGGTTCTCAGGGACATCCCAACCAAAGTCGTCCCGCGGATTGCGCCGGTGAGTAATGTAGAGATCGCTTGCACCCAAGCCCCCAGGGCGGTCGCTGGCGAAAATCAGCGTGTACCCATCCGGGGAAAGGTGGGGGCACTGGTCGGTCTGGGGAGAGTTGATTCGAGGCCCCAGGTTTTGCGGAGTCCCCCAGGGAGCATCGAGGCTGGGTCGCTGCGCAACCCAAAGATCAACGCTGGGCTGGCCAGTTACTGGGTCAGCAATGCTGCCCGGCCGATTCGATCGGAAGTAAAGACTGAGACCAGTCTTTGAAAGGATCGGTCAGAGCTCAGCAGAGGCCGCATTGACCGTGGGACCGAGGTTGACCGGCAGGGACCAGTCCGAGAGGCTGTCCGCCACCAGGGTCCCCAACAGGCAGAGCCCCACGAAGCTGATCCGCCATAAACCGAGTTGCGAAAGTCGTGATTCTTTGGTTTTCATGTTCCCGCCTCTATTCAAGAAATCCAGACGCCGAGGCGTCTGTATGGCGGCGACTTTGGCACGGGCGCTCGGAGGCGTCAATTCACGGAAGGTTAAATGGAAGTCTCCGGTTATCTCTTTGCCGAATAAAGGGTTGCTCCCGAACCTCTCCTGAGTCGTGGCTATTGAAACGCCCTCGATCAGGGCGTATACTCACACCACGAACGGACCAGGGGAGGCGACCGTATGCCACAATCCACCGAAACCCCGCGAGGTTTTCGCTTTGGTGTCTTCGAAGTAGACCTTCGGACTGGCGAACTGCGCAAGGACGGGCGCAAGGTCAAGCTCCAGGAACAACCCTTTCAGGTCCTGGCCATGCTGCTCGAGCGCGCCGGGGAAGTAGTAACGCGGGAAGAAGTGCAAAAGAAACTCTGGCCCGCAGACACCTTCGTGGACTTCGAGCACGGCCTCAATATAGCGATCAATAAAATCCGCGAGGCGCTGGGCGACTCCGCCGACAGCCCCCGGTTTGTCGAGACCCTGCCAAAGCGCGGCTACCGCTTCATCTTGCCGGTGGTGGCGTTGGACCCATCCAAACCGGCGGCAGATGCCGCGACAGCGGTTCCTCCGGAGGTGTTAGCCAGGACGGAACCGGCGCGCCCGAAAAGCGCAGCCTTGCGCTACGCAGTCGCATCGTTCGGTGCTGTGGCGGCGCTGGTAGCATTCGTGGTTGGCTTCAATCCAGGCGGGTTGCGCGATCGGCTCCGGGGAATTTCCTCACTGCCGCAGATTCAGTCTATCGCCGTGCTGCCGCTCGAAAATCTCTCCGGCGACCCGGAGCAGGAATATTTCGCCGACGGGATGACGGACGCGCTCATCACCGAGTTGGGCCAAGCCAGCACCCTGCGGGTGATCTCGCGCACTTCGATCATCCCTTACAAAGGGGCGAAGAAGCCGTTGCCGCAAATCGCCCGGGAGTTGAACGTGGACGCCATCGTTGAGGGAGGGGTACTGCGCTCCGGCGACCAGGTGCGGATTACGGCGCAGTTGATTTATGCGCCCACCGACCAGCATCTGTGGGCGGAAACCTACGAGGTAAACCTGCGGGACATCATGCTGGTGCAGCGTCGGGTGGCGCAGGCCATCGCCCGAGAGATTCGGATCAATTTGAAGTCTCGGGAACAGGCGCGCCGAACCGACGGTCGCACCCTCAATCCGCAAGCGCACGAGGCCTATCTGAAGGCTCTCTATTACAGCGGCAGGCCCGCGGAGCGGGCCAAGGCCATGGAGTATTTCAACCAGGCGATCCAGCTCGACCCGGGATATGCCGCCCCCTACGCGGGCCTGGCCGCCTCCTACTACATTCCTACGTTTTTCGACGCCATCCCGCCGAAGGAGGGTTTTCCCAGGATGAAGGAGGCGGCAACCCAAGCCCTGAGCCGGGACGACACGCTCGCGGAAGCCCACGGGTACCTGGCTCTGACCAAGCTGCACTACGATTGGGACTGGGCCGGCGCGGAGAAAGAATTCCGGCGCGCCATCGAACTCAACCCCAATCAAGCGGGAGTGCGCCACGATTACGCGCACTTTCTGATGGCCATGAACCGGGGCGCGGAATCGCTCGCGGAGAGCGAACGGGCTGTGGACCTCGATCCGCTCAGCCTGGGTCTGGCGGCGTGCCTGGGCTGGCATCGTCTGTTTGGACGCCAGTACGATCAATCCATTGAACAATCCCTCCGGGTGCTCCAGATGAACCCGAATTTCGTTTGGGCACAGATCAACCTGGCATGGGCCTATGAGCAAAGAATGATGTTTGATGAGGCTATCGCACAATTCCAGACTGCCGCGAAGCCTCCCGGACCCGCCAGCACACTGGCGATGGCGTCTCTGGGACATGCCTACGCCGTCTCTGGAAAAAGAGGCGAAGCACAGAAGGTGCTCGCCCAACTGACGGAGCGAGCCGCGAAAAGTTATGTCTCGCCGTACCAGGTGGCGGCAGTCTATGCAGGTTTAGGGGCTACGAATCAGGCTTTTGCATGGCTCGAGAAGGCGTATACGGAACGATCGAGCTGGCTGGTCCACCTCACGTGGGATCCCCGGCTGGCAAGCCTCCATGCCGATCCCCGGTTCACAGACCTGGTGCGCCGCATCGGCCTGCCTTCCTGACCAGGCGCACAACCGAAACAAGCCACAGAGACACAGAGGCACAGAGATAAAGAAGTTAGAAGTCAGAAGAAAAACGTTCCCCGTTCCATTCTGACTCCTGACTTCTGACTCCTGTCTTCTCAATTCTGAATTCGGAATCCTTTTTCTCTGTGTCTCTGTGCCTCTGTGGCTGATTCAATTCTGTGGCTGATATAATAATGACGGCACACCATGGCGTCCATTCTCAGCACGGTGGTCGAGACCGCATCGGCGCTGGCCTCCGGGTTCCGGGTCACCTTTCGGAATCTGCTCCGGCCGACTGTCACCGAGAACTACCCCGACGAGCCGCCTCACTTCGAGCAACGCTTCCGGGGGCTGCACGTCTTGCAGCGGGATGAGCAGGGGCTGGAGAAATGCGTGGGGTGCTTTCTTTGCGCGGCGGCCTGCCCGTCGAACTGCATCTACATCGAAGCCGCCGACAACACCTCCGAGCGCCGCATCAGCGCCGGAGAACGCCACGCCGCCGTGTATAACATTGATTACAACCGCTGCATCTTCTGCGGGTACTGCGTGGAGGCCTGCCCCACCGACGCCATCACCCACGGCCACGGCTTCGAGCTGGCCAGCTACAACGTCACCGGCCTGATCTACCGCAAAGAACAATTGCTCGCAAGAACAGTGACGAGTGACAAGTGATGAGTGACAAGCAGCACAGTAAGTGGCAAGATTGCTCGTCACTCTACACTCGCCACTGCCCTTCTAGCTCCTGCCTTTGCTCGTCACTAATCACTCTTCACTCGTCACTGCCTTGCTAGCCCATCGGTCCTAGCCCCGTCCCATTACGCTGGAACCACTGGAAATTGTGTCCTTTGGGCGATGGACGCTACCCGCCGCCCCCGGCGAGAATCGTCACGTGCTTGGGAGAAATCGTACCTGCTGATCTTGCTGATAAAAAAAATCCCCCCAGCGCAGAGAGGAAATATGAAAATGATTAGAGCATCTTTGCTGTTGAATGGCGCGGGGCTGATGTTGGCCCTGCTGATTGCGAGCGGGACGGCTATGGCGCACCCGCGCAGTACGGCCACGACCTTGAGTTTTTCGAGCGATGGTGGCGCGACCTGGGATACTGGCGACATCAACGTTGACCCAAACACCTTAGTCAAGCTCCGGGGACATGTTGCCTGTGTGGATGCGAATGGTCATACGGCCCCCAATGCGTGCCCTGCGTCCATGGCAGGCTTCGGCACGATTAAGATCGAAGAGTGTAAGACGCTGGTTGGCGGACTTCCGACCGGAGCCCCGCTGCCCAAGGCAAGTTGTCCTCCGCTCGGAACCGTCGGGGACTGGGCGCAAATAGCCTCCGGCGCTCCCGACGCCAGTGGCAACTTTGACTACGATTTGCTGGTCAACTGGCCGGGCCAGACGTTCGGTTTCCGCGCTCACTATGTATCAAACGGAGCCGGCGCCTCGCACGTATTCGGCCAGTCCCAAAGCACAGCCTGGGACATTGTGGATGATGCGGCCGATTGCACCAAGGATGAGGACTCGGTGTGCGCCGGGCTGTCCCAGGGAGCCTACGGGAATTGGAATACGATAGCAACTTGTTTGACTGCGGGTTGCAACCCCTGGAACAGTGATCCCCCGAATAGTGTTTTCGGAGCCGGCTTTGTCCCGGCGGCCAAGGATGCCGGCAACAATGTGTTCACCGGCGATTCCAACGCGACGACCATTGGGGTGCACAACACCCGGTCCATCACCATCGGACCCCAGACCACGGGAGGCGATTCCTCGACGTTCTCAATAGACCGCCAGACCTTGATCACACTTTTGCCGATTTCGGGGACCCCGCAAGCGTTCGATGGCTCCGTGGTGGGTTTTGACGATCACTACGATTCTGAAACGGAAATCCCCTTCTTCCCTCTGACGGGAGGGGACGTGGCCAGGATGAAGAAGCGGTTGGGTGGCGAATTGGCCAGCCAGGCGATGACCACCAGCCTAAACAGCTACCTGTCGGGCGTGGCGGGCGGATTGCAGCCGGGCGGCTTCAAGGACTTCACCGTGGGCGAGATAACCGAAGACAGCGACGACGCTGACACGGAGGCAGACAGGATCAAGTTGCTCTGCACGGAGCGAACGTCGAAAGAGGCGACGCCCGGCCTCGACGGGCTGCTCGGCACCTCCGACGACGGGGTCAATACGACCACGAGCTGGCAGGCTTCCCGCTATCCCAACTGCGTGGCGGGCAAGAAGGTCAGCGAGGTGTTGGCCGCCGCCAACAGCTACTTGGCCGGCGTGGCGCCTTCGGATACTCAACTGGCCACGTGCAGCGCCAGCGACCTCACTACGGCGCTCGACCTGTTCAATACGCAGTTTGACGAACAGGGAACGGTCGTTGCCTGCCCGACCGGTACGGTAACGATCCTTCTTCCCCCACCGCCGACTGGTGGCACTACCTGCGCGGCGCTAGACACGTACCTCAGCGCTCCGGGGAAGGCTCAATACACAACCCCGTGCATTATTCCGTAGGCGCGCGGGGATCAACCCAAAACCCGGGAGGGCGGGACTTTCCCGTCCTCCCGGGTTGTTGTACCAAGTAGGAGAGTAGGTAGTTCGTAAATTCGGGAAAAGCCCAAACAGCGTGCTCGCCCCCCCCAGCAACGCTTGCGAAAGGCGACGCGATGAAAAAAAACGAAACGATTTCCTATATCATGCTGTTTTGCGGTTTGATGCTCGTGAGGAAATCCAGGATCAAGTTGCAGGACCTGGCCTCGCTCTTTCCCTACCACGCCAGGGCCCGGTTTCTGGCCCAAGAACTCGCCGGCGGGCCCCCAGCGGAAACCGCCACCAGCCAGGCCGAAGCCTGAAACGTCCCCTCCCCAATCCTCTTCCCGAAACCGTTTCCATCATTACTGTATAGGCTAAGGATGTCGTCATTCTGAGCCCTTCGGCTTCACTCAGGGTAAACTCCGCGAAGAATCTGCTGTTTCTTTGGATTGCCATGCTCCTGCGAAAAAAGCAGATTCTTCGGTCCCCGGCAAGCCCGGGCCCTCAGAATGACGTCATCGGCGACAAGGGCACTATACAGCAACCGTGAAACCGCATTAGCAGGCATTCCGAGCCATTCGGATTGCTCTTCTTCCGGCTCCCACGGCCCCACGGCCCGGCCAGGGCCGAGGCCGGCGGATCCCGGCGTGTCGGGAGAGGGCCGTGTTGGACTCCTTTTTTCTGACTCCTCCCTCCTGCCTTCACTCCGAGGCGCCCCGCTTGCTGACGCGCACGGCTCTGATTCCCTCCTCTTGAATTTTTCCCTTCCCCGGCGTATGTTCGTAGCTCGCATAGGGAACAGGGAACAGGGAATAGAACCACTCTCCATTCCCCACTCCCTACTCCCCATTCGCCGAGTTCTGACTCCTGGCTTCTGACTCCTGTTCTAAGGAGGTTCTTGTGAAACTTCCGATCACCGTCACCGTGAACGGAACGCCGCATTCATCCGAAGTGGAACCGCGCCTGCTGCTGGTCCACTTTCTGCGCGACGTGCTGGAACTGACGGGCACGCACGTGGGTTGCGAAACGGGCCTCTGCGGCGCTTGCACGGTGCATCTCGACGGCGAGGCGGTCAAGTCCTGCATGGTGCTCGCGGTCCAGGCCAACGGCTCGAAGATCACCACCGTCGAGGGCCTGGCATCCGACGGCGAACTGGATGAAGTGCAGCGCGGCTTTTGGGAAGAGCACGGGCTGCAATGCGGCTACTGCACGCCGGGAATCCTGCTGGCCGCGCACGACCTGCTCCTCCGCTCTCCGGACCCCTCGGACGCGGAAGTCCGGGGCGCTCTGAGCGGAAACCTCTGCCGCTGCACCGGCTACCAAACCATCGTCGCGGCGGTCCGCAACGCCGCCCGGAAGATGCGCCAGAAGACGCGCCACATGAAAGAAGTGCCGATGCCGGCCGCCCGTCCGCAGAAACCGCCGCGCGCGAAAAAGGCGGCCCGCAAGCCGTCCGCTCCGGGCGTCGCCGAAGTTGTGCCGTAAAGCAGTGATGAGTGGGTAGCCACGGCGAGCGCTTTTTCTCGCCGTGGGCTTGTGCGGTTGAATCCGAGCCGCGCCCCTTCGACTTCGCTCAGGGCAGACCGCGAGGGAGCGGTGGTTAAAGCAGTGGTTAGTGGTTAGTGGTTAGTGGTTAGTGGAAAGAAGGAGATCCATTCATGCCGCCAGCCAAATATACCGGCCGGAAAGTGTTGCGAAAGGAAGACCCCCGGCTGCTCACCGGAAAAGGCCAGTTCGTGGATGACATGCACTTGCCGAACACCGCGCACATGGCCCTGCTCCGCAGCCCGCACGCCCACGCGATCATTCGCACGCTCGACGCGAGCCGGGCGCGCGCGCTGGACGGCGTCCTGGAAATCCTGACCGGGCCGGAAATCCGCGACAAGCTCAACATGCTCCCGTCGGCGGCGGCCCTTCCCGATTTGCGCATCCCGGACCACTACGTGCTGGCCGTCAACCGCGTGCGCTACTCGGGCGAGCCGGTCGCGGCCGTGGTCGCTGAAACGCCCTACATCGCCCGCGATGCGCTCGATCTGATTGACGTGGACTACGTGCCCTTGCCCGTGGTCCTCGACCCGGAGAAGGCGCTGGAGAAGGATTCCCCGGTCATCTACGAAGAGTGGAAAAGCAACCTCGCGGGAACCATGCAGTTGGTTTCGGGCGACATCGAAGCAGCGTTCCGCAAGGCCGACCGCGTGGTCAAGGGCCGCTTGCTGAATCAGCGCGTGATCCCGGTGGCGATGGAGCCGCGCGCCGTGCAGGCCAGTTACCAGCCCGGCGAAAAGATGCTCACGGTCTGGTCCACCACGCAGATTCCGCACACGCTGCGCTCGGAGATTGCCCGGCTGCTCAAGATCGCCGACAATCGGATTCGCGTGCTGGCGCTCGACGTCGGCGGGGCCTTCGGCAGCAAGCTGAACGTCTATCCCGAAGAAGGTCTCGTGCCGTACCTGGCCATGCGCCTGGAGCGGCCCGTGAAGTGGGTCGAGACGCGCCGGGAAAACATGCTGGCCACCATCCACGGCCGCGATCAGATCAACTACGTCGAGCTGGCGCTGACCAACGACGGGCGCATCCTGGGGCTGCGCGTGCGCGTGATTGTGGACGTCGGCGCGTATCTCCAGATGCTCACCGCGCTGATCCCGACGCTCACGGCCATCATGTCACCGGGCTGCTACAAGATGCTGGCCTTCTCCTTCGAGATGAAGGAAGTCTTCACCAACAAGATGGCCACCGACGCTTATCGCGGCGCGGGCCGCCCGGAGGCGACCTTCCTGGTCGAGCGCGCCATGGACCTCGCGGCGGCGGAACTCAAGATGGACCCGGCCGAAATTCGCCGGCGCAATTTCATCAAGCCCGCGAGCTTCCCCTACACCACGCGGACGGGCTTGATCTACGACTCCGGCAATTACGACAAGGCATTGAAGAAGGCGCTCGACCTCGCCGGGTACACGCAATTGCGACGCAAGCAGGCGCAACTGCGCAAGCAAGGGAAGATCATGGGCATCGGCCTCGCAACCTACGTGGAAATCTGCGCCATGGGGCCGGCACGCGCGTTTGCCGCCGGCGGCGGCTGGGAGAGCGCCGCGGTGCGCGTCGAGCCGTCCGGCAAAGTGACCGTCCTGAGCGGCGCTTCCCCGCACGGCCAGGGCGAGGAAACCACGTTCGCCCAGATTACCGCCGACGAGCTTTCGGTCCCGTTCGACGACGTGGCCGTCATCCACGGCGACACGCAGGCCGTGCCGCACGGCATCGGGACCTTCGGCAGCCGCACGACCGCCGTGGGCGGCACGGCGGTCTATATGTCGGCGCAAAAAGTAAAGAAGAAGATGACTGAGCTGGCGGCGCACCTGCTTGAAATCAACCCGAAGAACGTGGTCTGGCGCGACGGCAAGATTGTCGCGAAAACCAATCCAAAGAAGTTCACCACGTTTCAGGAGGTTGTGCGAGCGGCTTACAGCGCCAAGAACCTGCCGCCGGGGATGGAGCCGGGCCTCGACGCCACGAGCTACTTCAGCCCGCAGAACTTCACCTTCCCCTTCGGCACGCACATCTGCGTGGTCGAGATTGATCCCGAGACGGGCGAAGTCGCCATCGTCAAGTACGTCGCCGTGGATGACTGCGGCCGGGTGATCAACCCGATGATGGTGGAGGGCCAAGTCCACGGCGGCATCGCTCAGGGGATCGGGCAGGCGCTCTATGAAGAGGCGGTGTACAACGAAGACGGGCAATTGCTCACCGGCGAGCTGATGGACTACGTAGTGCCCAAGGCCGATCAGCTCCCGACGTACATATTAGACCGCACCGAGACGCCGACGACCGTGAATCCGCTGGGGGTGAAAGGCGTCGGCGAGGCCGGCACGATCGGCTCCACGCCCGCCGTCGTCAGCGCCGTCGTGGATGCGCTCGCGCCCTACGGAGTCCGGAACCTCGACATGCCCCTCAAGCCGGAAAAGATTTGGAGGATTTTGCGCGCGAAGACTAGCCACAGAGGCACAGGGACACAGAGATGAAAGGAAACTCCAAATTCCAAGCTCTAAATCCTAAACAATGTCCAAAGTCCAATTTCCAAACCGGAACCTCTTTGGGATTTGGGATTTGTTTAGGATTTCGGGTTTGGGATTTAGGATTTCTCCTTACCTCTGTGCCTCTGTGGCAAGGATTTGTGAAATCTGCGGATCAGGAGTGAACCATGTTTCCCGCCAATTTTGATTATGTTTGCCCCGCGAGCCTTGCCGAGGCGGCGCAATTCCTGAACCAGCATTCCGAGGACGCCAAGATTCTCGCCGGCGGCCAGAGCCTGATCCCGCTGCTCAAGCTGCGTCTGGCCGCGCCGCAGTTCGTCGTGGACCTCGGAAGGATTGCGGAACTCAAGGTCATCCGGGAAACCAACGGAGGCTTTGAAATCGGGAGCCTGGTCCGCCACGTGGACATCGAACGATCGCACCTTCTGGCCCGCGGCTGCCCGCTGCTGCCGGAGACCGCCGCCGAGGTCGGGGACATGCAAGTGCGCAATCGCGGCACCCTCGGCGGAAGCCTGGCGCACGCCGACCCCGCCGGCGACTTCCCCGCCGCCATTCTGGCGCTCGACGCCGAGCTGACGGCCGCCAGCGCCATCGCGCAGCGGACGATTTCCGCGCAGGATTTCTTTGTCGGCATCCTCACCTCGGCGCTTTACCCCAACGAAATCCTGACTTCCATCCGCGTGCCCAAGCTCGGGCCCCGCACCGGCTCGGCGTACGTCAAGATGAGCCAGCAGGCGTCGGGGTTCGCCATCGTCGGTGTCGCTGCGATCTTGACGTTCGACGAGAAAGGCAAAGTGACGGAGGCGCGCGTCGGGATTACCGGCGTGGCGTCCGTCCCCTATCGCGCGAAGAAAGTCGAAGCGGCCCTGCGCGGGACTGCGGCCAGCGCCAAAGAGATCGCGGCCGCCGCAGCCCTGGCTTCCAAGGGAGTGGACGCGCTCTCCGACATCCACGCCTCCGCCGCCTATCGGCGGGACGTTGCCGCCGTTTTCACGCGCCGCTCGCTCGAAAAGGCCGCGCAACGGGCCGGAAGGAAATAATCCGAGCCGCGCGCGTAAGCAAGCGGGCATCCGAGCCGCGACCCTTCGACTTCGCTCAGGGCAGGCCGCAAGGGAGCGGTGACTTGAGTCCGAGCCGCCCTTCGAGAGGCTCAGGACCGCCCATTCGACCTTGCTCAGGGCCGTGAGCGAAAGCCGAACGGTGAGCGAAGTCGAACGGAGACCGCAAGCGAGCGGTGGTTTGAATCCGAGGGAGGAAATGCCATGGGAAGAAAACTTTGGGTCATCTTGCTATCCGTGGTGGCAATGATTTCCGCCGCCGCGCAAGCACAGGAGAAAAGCCCCGTCGTCCGGCTCGATCCCGCGCTGGATGCCATCGTTGCGTCCGACGCCAAAGTGGAAACCCTGGCGGAGGGTTTCGGGTTCACTGAGGGTCCGGTGTGGGTCCGCAAAGGCGGGTACCTGCTTTTCAGTGATATCCCTGCCAATGTGATCAACAAGTGGAGCCCCGGCGACCGCAAAGTCTCCGTCTTCCTGGACAAGAGCGGGTTCACCGGGACGGACCCCACGGGCGTTGGAGCGCTGCGACCCGACGGGCGTGCTCTGATCGGCTCGAATGGCCTTACGGTGGACCGGCAGGGAGGGTCATCTTTTGCGCCCACGGCGACCGGCAGATCGTGCGGTTGGAAGCGGATGGGCGGCGCACGACGCTGGCAAGTCAATACGAGGGCAAACGGCTGAACAGCCCCAACGACGCCGTCCTCAAATCGGACGGGGCTCTTTACTTCACCGATCCCCCGGCCGGCCTCCGCGGACGGGAACAAGACCCCAAGAAGGAACTTCCTTACAACGGCGTTTTCCTGCTGAAGGACGGAAAGCTCCAGTTGCTGATTCAAGATCTGCCGTTTCCCAACGGCGTTACCTTTTCGCCCGACGAAAAGGTTCTCTACGTCAACAGCGCAGCCGACCGGAAGATTTTTCGCTTGGAGGTGAAGCCGGACGACACCGTCGCCAACCGTCAGTTGTTCATAGATATGACCTCGGACAAAGCAGAGGGGAACCCCGACGGCATGAAGGTGGATGAGAAGGGGAATCTCTATAGCACCGGCCCCGGCGGGATCTGGATCATGTCCCCGGCGGGCAAGCGCCTGGGGACCATTGCCTTCCCGGAAGTGCCAGCAAACCTCGCCTTCGGCGATGCCGACGGGAAAATGCTTTATGTCACGGCCCGCACCGGCCTCTATCGCATTCGTCTCAAAATTCCCGGCATCCGGCCGTGAGAATCCGAGCCGCGACCGTAAGGGAGCGGACAATTGACCGCTTGCTTACGCGCGCGGCTCTGATTACCGCCCTACGCGCGATACCGCTCCAGAATCTTTTCCCACTTGCCCTGCGCGCGGAGGATGAACTCGAGTGCCTCGCGCACCGCGCCCCGCCCGCCACTGCGCTCCGTGACGAGGTGGCAGACTTCTTTCACCTCGGGCCTCGCGTTGGCGACGCCGACGGCAAAGCCCGCGCGCCGCAGGATCGGCAGGTCCTGCAAGTCATCACCGATAAACGCAATCTGCGTGTCGTCGAGTTTCACCGCCGCGCGGACCTTCTCGTAAGTTTCCAGCTTGTTCCACGTTCCCTGCTCGACAATCTCCATGCTCAGTTCTTTGGCGCGCGCTGCGACGCTTTCCGAGGCCCGGCCCGTGATGATCCCGGTGCGCAGCCCGACGCGATGAACGAACGTGACGGCGACACCGTCCTGCACGTCAAACATCTTGACCTCGTGCGCACCGCCGCGGCCGTCGGGAACGAGCAGAATTCGCCCGTCGGTCAGCACGCCGTCCACGTCCATCAGGATCAGCTCGACGCGCAGGGCGCGGTCGGTGGCGTCGGGGGTGAGGAA
>MEKR01000076.1:0-1234 GCA_001767035.1 Acidobacteria bacterium RIFCSPLOWO2_02_FULL_61_28 | reverse complement strand
GCTGACGCGCGCGGCTCGGATTCACAACCACGGCCGCACCACGCGGTCCAGTTCCAGCAAACGGGTGAGCAGTGGCTCGAGCTGCGCGAGCGGCAAAGCGTTTGAACCATCGGACAACGCCGCAGCCGGGTTGTCGTGGACCTCCATAAAGATTCCGTCGAGGCCGGCGCCGACTCCAGCGCGCGCGAGCGGCTCAATGAACTCCGGCTGGCCCCCGCTCGCATTGCCTGCCCCGCCGGGCAACTGCACGCTGTGGGTCACGTCGAGCACCACCGGCACGCCCATTCCGCGCAGGATCGGGAGCGAGCGCATGTCCACGACCAGGTTATTGTAGCCGAACGACGACCCGCGCTCGGTCACGATGATCCGCTCGTTGCCCGTGCTGCGGACCTTTTCAATGGCGTGCCGGACTTCCTGCGGCGAGACGAACTGTCCTTTCTTGATGTTGACCACACGGCCCGTCTTGCCTGCCGCCACCAGCAAGTCCGTCTGCCGGGAAAGGAACGCGGGAATCTGGATCACGTCGCAGACTTGCGCGACCGGCTCGACCTGCGAGACCTCGTGCACGTCGGTCAGCACCGGGACGCCGGTTTCTTCCTTGACGCGCCGCAGCGCTTCGAGACCCTTCTCCAAGCCCGGCCCGCGATAGGAATGCACACTGGTCCGGTTGGCCTTGTCGAACGAACTCTTGAAGATGAGCGGAATCGCCAGGCGCTGCGTTGCGTCTCGAATCGCCCGCGCCATGCGCAGCACGTGCTCCTCGCTCTCGATCACGCACGGGCCAGCGATCAGGAAAAAGGTTTTGGCGCCAGTGAAGGAAAGGTCAGCCATAGTATTCAACGGCTCTTGCTGTTTTCCGATGCTAACGATAGATTTCGCGGCGGTGGCCGATGCGCAGGACCAGCACGAGCAAGCGGTCGTCTTCGATCTTGCAAATCAGCCGGTAGTCGCCGACACGGTATTTCCAAAGTTCCCCCAGTTTGGGACCATGCAACGCTTCACCGATGCTGCGCGGGTTCTTCAGTTTCGCCACTCGATCATAAAGAAACTTGTAGACGCGCCGCGCTACCGGAAGGTCGAGCTTGTCGAGATCGCGGTTGGCCCGCTCGTCCAGCTCAATCTTCCAAGTCATCGGTTAGGCCCCGACGTCGCATGGCTTCTTCGAGCGGAATCGTGCGGGACTCGCCTCTCTGGATGCGGGCATAGGCCTGCTCCGCGAGATAGATATCTTCGA
>MEKR01000075.1 GCA_001767035.1 Acidobacteria bacterium RIFCSPLOWO2_02_FULL_61_28 | reverse complement strand
TCAAGGCGTGCGCATTCGGGAGTTCATCTGGTCGCCAGATCGAGTCGCTCACATTGCCCGTCACGGCGTTCAGCCCGAAGAAGTTGAAGCGGTTTGTTTTGGTCAGGCATGGGTTCAGCGTGCCAAGGCTTCCGGAAAAAACCCGGTCTATTATGTTTTGGGTGAAACCTCCACGGGGCGGCGACTCTTCTGTGTTGTGATACAGTTTCCAAATGGGAAGGGTTTCCCGGTTACGGCGCGGCCGATGACTCGGAAGGAGAAAGAGCGGTACCACTGATGGAAAAAACCATGAGAAGGCACCATCTGCCGCAGTCCGATTCCATTGAAGAATTGGCCCGGTTCTGGGACACCCACGATCTGACGGACTTTGCAGAGGAACTGGAAGAAGCGACCGAACCGGTCTTTGTGCCCGCTCAGGGCGCGTCACTCCGCATTGACCTGCCAGCTACCGAGGCTCAGCATCTCAAGAAAATCGCGCGCTCCAAGGGCGTCAAAGAAACCACCGTGCTTCGGCAGTGGATTCTGGAAAGGCTTTACGGTTCTTCGGGAAGTGGCCGAGCGCCGAACAGGGCGTTGCGGCGCACGGAGCGAAAAACCCGCCGCGGCTGAACGCCTCCCCCCATCGGGAGGGAACGCGAAAGAGGAGAAGCAAATGGCCAATCCAAATAAGTTGATGTCTGCATCGCTCCTGTGCGTTGCGATGATGGCAGGACCCCTGGTAACTTATGGGCAACAAGCCAGCGGGCCGGTCCCACAATCCGGGCGATTGCCGGCGGCTTCTTCTTTTCGCCGGGTCGTCACAGGGAAGGACGCCAGCGGGAAGGCAATCGTCCTGTTCGATGATGCGGGGAAGCGAGTCCGCGCCAGCAGAGAATTGGGAAACACCCTGACGTTGCTCTGGGTCGCGGAATCCACTCCCGCCGCCCTAACCGGGAATGCGGACGCGGCGGATCGGGATATCGGCGTCGAGCCGCCCGCAAACGGCTCGATCTTCCGAATCGTGGAGTATGCGCCGGAGAAAGACGTCACCGGCGACTACGCGACCCGAATCCGGCTCATGCGGGAGAGAGGCATCGGGCCGGAAGGACCGTCCCGCGACAGGCCGCGGCACCCCGGCATGCACCGAACAAAAACGATTGATTACGCCGTGATCTTATCCGGCGAGATTGACATGCTGCTCGACGATTCCGAGGTCCACCTGAAGGCGGGCGACGTGGTCGTGCAACGGGGCACCAATCATGCCTGGGTCAACCGTGGCGATCAGCCCTGCCGGGTTGCCTTCATCCTGATTGACGGCAAGGACTGACCGGCGCGAGTTGGAAAGCCTGCGCCCCGTTTCGACCAGAGCGAGGGAGTCCCACCCTCCCCCGCCTATCCCTTCAGCCGCGGAAACAACCGTGTGGCGTTGTCACGATGGATCGCCTGCCGGTCGGCGGCGGAGAGTCCGTAATCATCCAGCCGGCCGGCGGTCAGCCCGATGGGATAAAACGGAAAATCGCATCCAAACAGTATTTGCGAGGCGGGAACCAGGTTCATCAGCGCCGCCATAGAAGACGGATTGACCGCATTGGCGACGTCGTAATGGAGCTTTTTCAGCTCGTAGGGAACCCCGTTTGGGAGCCGCCGCAAAATTTCGGGATGCTGCTCAATATATCCTTCGATACGGCTGGCCAGCACCGGCATCGTTCCGCCCGCATGGGTGAAAATGAAGCGGATATCGGGAAAGCGGGCGAAGCTGCCGCTGAAGAGCAGACTCGTAATCGCCCGCGTGGTATCGAACAAGAATTCCGTCACCACGGGTGGAATACCGGGAATGAGGTTGCGGCAGCAGGCTGGCGCGGCGGGGTGAAAAAAGACCACCGCCTTCCGGCGATTCAGTTCCTCAAAGACCGGCGCATAGGCCGGGTCGCCCGGCCATTTATCGCCGTAACTGGTCAGCAGAATAAACCCGTCGGCCTGGAGCGTATCGAGAGCGTACTCGATTTCCCGCAGGCTGCCTTCCGGATCGGGCAGCGGCAACGCCGCAAACAGGCCGAATCGCCCCGGATGGTCCCGGACCATCTGCGCCGAGTATTCATTGCAGGCTCGCGCCAGACTGCGCGATGCTGGGACGTCTCCGAGCCAGATACCCGGGCCGCCAATAGACGTGATGGCGGTGGCGACTCCATACTTATCCATTTCTTCGACCGCTCTGGCCGGCGTCCAACCGAGCACCTGAGGAATGCGAGCCGAATCCACCGAGGAGAGAATCCGTTCCCGCTGGCTGCGCAGGTAGGGAGTCGGCAGGGTATGGTGGTGCACGTCAATCCGATTTGGCCGATTTGGCCGGTTTGGCTGATTGCCGGAGCCACGCGGGACGGTTTGTGCGCGCGACCCGCCGGACGGCAGAACCATGCTGGCGCCGAAGGCGGCGAGCGATGTTACAAACCGCCGCCGGGACACGCCGTCAGTCTTGCGTGCGCAATTGGAATGCTCCACCCCGATGGGTAAGTTACCGCGTCGCGGATCGTAATGTTCCATCGCCACTCCCTCCTTCGGAGACCGCCCGTGCGGCGTTCCTGTCTACCCTCCGGCGGAACCAACCGTAATCTCATTGCCGCGAACGGAGCCGGTCCTACGGTGAGATCTCTTCCAAAATCTGACCTTTTGTTTCCGTCCCCCAGATCGCATTCACACCGCACGCTACAAATAGCACGATCCCAAACAGCAGGAACGCATTGGCCAGACGGCCCTGTGCCACCACCACACCCATCACGGACGGTCCAATCGCCGATGCCACGCGCAGCCAAGCCGAGCCGATGCTGCTGCCCAAAGCGCGCATCCGCGTGGGATAAATTTCAGGGGTATAGAGGTACAACCCCAGCGAGATGGTGTTGAAGGCCATATGCGCGGCGCTGGCGAGTACGAGCACCTGCAACGCTGAACTTGCTCCCAACCACCATAACGCCAGGAGAAGAATACCACCCAACAAGGATGCCCCTGTGAACCAAGCCTTCCGGCCCGTCCGGTCAATCAGCAGCGCGCAGAGCACGGTCCCCGCCAGACTCACGCACGAGGCCATGACCGAATAACGAAGCGATTGGGCCAACGGAAGTTTGAACACCGAGGAATAAATGGAGGGGAGCCACGTGGCAATCCCGTACGTGGCAAAGTAAGCCGCAAACCAAAGCACCCACACGACCAGCGTCCGGCGAAGATAAATGCCTTGAAAGAGTTCCTGCCAGCGGGTTTTCTGGGCCGCGCCGAGCGGTTTTACAACGAGAGCAGGCAACTCGATCTTGCCGCCGCAGCTTGCTTCCGCCTCGAGTTCAGCAACCACCCGGTCGGCCTCGTCGAGGCGGCCTCGATTCGCCAGCCAGCGCGGGGACTCCGGCAGCATCCATCGGAGGGGAAGGACCATCAAACCGGGCAGTGCGCCGATCAAAAACATAAACTGCCATCCCCATAGCGGCACAATCCACCAGCCGATGAGTGCGGCGCTGAGCAGGCCGACGGGAAAAATCAGCTCATACAGAAGAACGAATCGCCCGCGCCCCTTCGCTTTGCTGATTTCGTTAATGTAAGAAGCGGCCACCGGCACTTCTCCTCCCAACCCGATCCCTTGCAGAGCGCGGAAGACGAAAAGGGACGCATAGTCCCACGACCCTGCGCAAAGCAGGCTGAAAAGGGAAAGAATCAGGACGCTCAACAGCAGAGAGAATTTTCGCCCACGGCGCTCGGCGAGCCATCCCAATAGGACCGCCCCCGCCAATTGCCCCACGTATCCGATCGAGATCAATGCGCCGATTCTGCCCGGGTTTAATCCCCAGAGCGGGATCAACACCGGAAGGACGTAGGCAATGGAGAGAGCGTCAAAGGCGTCGAAGAATGTCGCCGTTCCGACCAGAACGCGGGCCTTGATGTGAAATCTCGTAAACGGCAGCCGCTCCATGCGGGCGACGATCTGAGCCGCGCGCCACGTTACATCATGCTCGGAGTGGACTGCCATTCGTTAGAACGCCCTCGATTTCGCCGATGGGTGAGGCTCGGAAGGGTTGACTTGCCGCCGGCCCGGCTAGTCAAACCGGGACCGGAGTGCGAAAAACCCGTTCCATGGCGCTTTCGGCGATCACATTCAGACCGGTGCGCTGGAGAAGTTCTCGAAGTTGGTATATCTCGTCCGGCTTCGGCCGGGGCTGCGGGGGGCGCATCCACGGCTCTTCGATCAACCCGCGGAGCCAACAAGCCGCCTTGTATCGGACGTGGAGCCGGGAGTACTCCGAATACACGTATTCGTGCAGCTCCGCCAGCCCGGAGTTCCAGATTTGACGGGCCGCCTCCACGTCTCCCCGTCGCCAGGCTTCGATGTGGTCAATCATCGGCTCCATCGCGTAGTTAAAGGAGCCTGTGACGGTCCCGTCGAACTGGCCACTCGCCAAATACTCATGGAAGTAGACCGCGGTCGCGCACAGGATCGCGACGGGGCGCGGTAACTGGCGCAACCCGCGAGCGATGATGCGGAATCCACCGTAGCTGTACGTCATTTTCCAGCCGATGATCTGCGGGACCTCCCGGCACATTTTGAGCGTCGCCGACAGTGGCAGGCCATTGCCATACTGCGGGGTGGGCGGAGTGACCGGATGAGTGATGGCGGGCAGGTCCACCGCGTCGCAGATGGCCTTGGCCATGTCCACCCACACTTCCGGGTACCGTTCCGAATCCCACGAAGTGGTTATATCCATCGCGCCCACGGGAGGGATCAGAAAGATTCCGTCCACGCCGGCAGCCTTGGCGTCCCGCGCCACGGCGATGCTTTCCGCAGTCGTCGGGGCGATTACCCCCGCGAAAACCGGGACCTTCCCCCGGCATTCCTCGAGCGCGATTTCGACGTTCCGGCGCTTTTCATCGCGGGAAAGATAGAAGATCTCCCCGGCCTCAGGGTTAATCAGGATTGCACCGCCGGCGTTCACAAACTTTGGCTGGAGAAAATACCGCAGGTGCCGCCGCAATCCCGCCTCGTCCACTTTCGATTCACCCGGCAGATACGGTGTGACCACAGCCACAAAAAGACGATGCCAGCGATCCATTGCAGTCCCTCCTTTTCATCCGATTTCCACGGCGGCTCGAACAGCGCCGATTACAGATAATACTCCGAGGCGCGTGGCAAAGACAGCACACGCCCCCCGATTCCAATGACGATTTCGGCGCGGCAAATCAGACGAGGCCGCACACATCGGTGCATTCCTGGAGGGCATAATTCACCCCGCCCTCGTACTCGCCCCGCGTCCGCTGTTCCAGCACCACTCGCGCTTCGGCTTGATAGCGGGCAATCGTTGCGGCTTCCCAGTCCGGATCAGGCCATACGAAGGGGAGGTCCACAATCGCGCCCGGCTGCTGAACCGATTCGGCGAGATGGAGAACATTTCGTAGTACCGCGCGCTGTCCCTCCGGGTCATTCGGGCGACCCGTCTGGTTCCCCAGCGGGAAATTGAGAAAGCCTGCCCGCGGAGGCCGGACGCGTTCGGTGATGTCACGGGCACTGGTCAGCGAGACGGTGGTCAGGCCTTCCCGCTCGAGGACTCGGGCGACCAGTCCGACGGACTGGTGGCAGGCCGGTCAGAGCGGGACATGCAGGACCACATCCGCAGCGGCGGCCTTGGCTTCGGCGGCCATTTGAGGGGCCATCTCCGTGACCAGTTCCCGAAGCCTCTTGATCGCTCCCAACATGCTCAGATGGTACTCCGTAACCCCGCCAATGAAACGCTCCTTCGCCAACTCGGCGAGCCGCTGGTACGGATAGACCACATTAATATCTTCCTCACCGGGACGACGGACCGGAGTCGGGTGGGAGGGAAGCAGTTGCGAGAATTCCATCGCCTGCGGCAAACGGCGAAAGGTCATGTC
>MEKR01000074.1 GCA_001767035.1 Acidobacteria bacterium RIFCSPLOWO2_02_FULL_61_28 | reverse complement strand
AATGGAGGATGAGAAGAAACCCTAAACTCCAAACCCGAAATCCCAAACAAATTCTAATGATCCAAATTCCAAACCGGAGGGGAACCGACGAAATACTTTGGAATTTAGGATTTGGAATTTGGGATTCCGACGTTATTTTGATTTTGAAGGAGATACCGTATGACTAACCTCGTTGTTTCCATGGTTCGCTTTTCGGCGGCGCTGACCCTCTATGGCGTGGAGCAGTTGGAGAATAGTTTGAGCCTGCTCGAAGGCGGCACCGACGTGTCGAAGACGATCCTGGGAATGGAAAAAACGCTGAACTCGATGAGCGACGTGCTCATGCGCGAGATGGACGCCAAGAAGAAGGAAACCTTGGATTCGGTGAGCAAGGCGTCGCAAGAGATGGTGGACCGGACCCTGGAAGGCATGGAAATCATGGACCCGCGCGAGGTGTTCAAGGCCAGCAGTGACTTGCTGCAGAAGACTTCCGACGTCACCGCCAAGTGGGTTTCCAAGGCCGCCGAAGCCATGGAGAAAGCCACCCAGGCCGCCAAACCGAGCGCAGAAACCCAACCCGCGGAAGAAGCCCAGCCCGTGGGCGCGAAATAGGCCCGGCGGAGGAGAAGCCACACCCTTGAAGCCGGTCCGCTCGGAACGTCCCAATTCAATTCTCCGGCGGATGCGCAACTCCCCTCATCCCATTGCTCTGTGGGAAAAATACGGGCTGGTGCCTCGCCCGTTTTTCAAGCCTTCGGCGGCAGAGGCGCGCTTTGCCTCCCTGCCCCGCCCCAACCGCTTCCGCCTGGCTCTGGAAGAAGCCGGGGGAGTGTTCGTCTGGTTCGGGCAATTTCTGGCGGGCCGGACGGACCTTCTGGCCAGCCCTTATGTGAGCCAACTGCGGAGTCTTCGCGTCCCGTTGAACGCTACGAGCCCTCCCTCCTCGGTCCCGGAACTGCGCGGCCGTGTTTCCCACGCCCAGTTGATTCGCGTCACTCCCGGTGCGGAAGTGTATGAGGCAAGCGGTCCGGCCGGACCGATGATCCTGGAAATCTACGCGCCGCAGAGAATCCCTTTCCCGGAACGGGCCTGGACGGATTTCTGCCGGCGCATCCGGATGCTGGAAGATTCCGCGGAGTCGCCCGTGACTCAGCCGGTCGTGCTCGAGCGTTTTCGAGAGTGGATCGAGTGGCAGGCCGACCTGGAGCGAAAGCGGGCATTCCTGCGCAACTTGCAGGATATTCCCATCCGCTGTGTCTCGCGCTTCCCTCGTCTGATTTCCGATTTCCCCTCGGGGCGGTGCCTGGCGTACGATCAAATGGAAGGCACGCCGCTGGCGGAAGTAAGCGCCGCAGGCGGGGCCGCCTCGGGCTGGGAGCTTTGGGCGGAAGGCCTTCTGGAGCAGGCCGTGTTGCTCTCGGTGGTGGACGCGGAGGCGCAGCCGGAGAATTACCTGGTTCTGCGCGACGGCGGTTTGGGGTTTCGGACGCTGCCCGCGCTGGCGTCCGTCCCGGTCGAGTGGCATTATGAACTGCTCCAGTATGTGACGTCGGCGGTGGCCGGAAACACCTCCCGCGCCTTGCAGATGCTGTCGCGAATGTCGGCGAGCGAAAATCCGTACGGGACCGAGCAGCTCCTGCTCGAAAAGCTCTCGTCCTTGCAGCCGGAGCTGCGGATCAACGGCGTGACGCCGGAATCCATCGTCGCGCTCGAAAACTACTGGCGCGCGCAAGCCCGCACGCCGCAGAAGCCGCCCCTGTTTCTCGAACTCTTTCACCGCAACCTGACCGTGCTCGGCCAATCGGGCGAATCCGCCGCTCCGTCGTCGGACGTGGTCTCCGACGCGCTCTGGCCCGTGTTGGGCCGCACCCTGCAGTTTCGCGTGGGAGAAATCCTCTCCACCGAAAAAGGCCAGGAATGGATCGTAAGCTCCGGCTTGTTGATGATGACTTCCATCCGCCAGGCGGCGCTCACGCTGGAGCAGGTGCGCGACAAGGACCTGGCCCTGGTGCTGGACCGCCAGGAAGCGGAATCGCCCGACGCCGGCCGCAACCGCCACGCCGTGTCGCTGATCGGCGCGGCGATTGCACTCGTCCTGTTTCTCTTATTTCTCCAGTTGATTCCCCGCGCGGGCGGCGGGGCGTTGCCGTGGCTGGCCGGGGCGGCGGCGGCGCTTTCGGCGGTTGCCCTCTACATCCTGGTGAGGCGGATCAAGTAACTCATGGGCCTGATTACCAACACGAGAAAAGCCGCGATGGAATTCCACTGCGCGCCCGGCCTGCTCTACGACGTGCTGACCGATTACGACGGCTACGCCGAATGGCTCCCCCAGGTGGCCCAATCCAAGGAACTCGCCCGCGAGGGCGACCTGGCCATCGCCGAATTCGAGGTGACCCTCCCGGCCAAGGAACGCTTTGTGATCGAGTGCGTTCATACCCGCAACAAGATGGTGCTCTGGCGGACCATTGGCGGGAATATTCCCATCTGGCAGGTCGAGTGGACCATCACGCCGGCGGGAGAAGGCCGCTCGAACGTATCGCTGGTGGTCACGGGAAAATTCCAGCGCACCAGCTTCGTTCCCAAATACCGGAAGTTCCTCGATCCGGTGAAGGGTTTGAAAGCCTTGCAGACGCAGATCTCCACCTTCCTCCCCGAAATCGCCGTGACGGATGAAGAAGGGGAACGAATCCTGGAACTCACGGAAACCGACCAGGGCGTGGTGTGCTGGATTCGCGGCAAGAAATATGTGTTGAAACCGGAATCTGAGGAAAACCCATGATTAAAGCCGTCATCAACGTGCCCGCTCCGCGCCAGCTCGTCTTCTCCGTCCTGACGGATTACCCCGGCTACCGCAACTGGGTTCCGGGATGCCAGCAGTGCACCGTCGTTTCGCAAAGCGGCCACTCCGCCGAGACCGAAATCGTCGTCAGCAGCATGAAGCGGATTGAGATGGCGCTGCGCTTTGAAGCCCAGCCCGTCCAGTCCCTGAGCTTTCGGATGGTGAAGGGCAAGGATGTGAAGGCCTACTCCGGGACCTACCGCCTCATGGATGCCACCGACGGAAAAGGCACCGTCGTGATCGCCGAGCTCGACATTGATGTCGGCATGATGGTGCCGCGATTCATGGTGGACCGCATCTCGAAGAAGATGCTGGACGATACCGGCGCCGCGTTGCGAAAGCATATGCAGAGCGTGCGCATTCCCACCGCGGTGGCCGCCGCCGCCCCGGCCCGCGAGTCGAGACCCCATCGCGCCCGGCGGCTCCTGCGCATCACGAAAACCGCCGCGGGCTATCGAATCTGGCTGCAAGGCGAGACCTATGTGGTGAAGGCTCCCGGCGCTTGAATCCCCGGGAATGCGCCTGGGGACCAGTTCTCAGTTTGCGTTGACGCATCATCCCCGGTCTTTTTCTCTAGCCCAGCCGTTTACCTTGATTATTCAGGAAGCACGAGGAAGTTTCTCATTCGACAAGGATGCGGTTAGCTCCGGAGGAGCGACAGATTCTAGCCCAGGACGTGAGTCCTGGGAACAACGGTCCGAAAACAGCCAAGCCCCGGTAGGGGCGACAGAGGAACAACTAGAATGGCGCGCCGGTCTTTCTGTCGCCCTTCCAGGGCTTTCTCCGACGGGCTTCCTTTCCCACGGCTTGCGCCGTGGGCTAGAATCTATCGCGCCTCCGGCGCTTGGGCAGGCAAAGGCCCCGGCTACGGAAAATGAGTCCTTCTCCAAATGAGACACTAACTAAAAGCCGTTTCATATGACCACTGCTTCCGACCGGCTCCCGCTGACGATCTTCTGTGGCAAGGGCGGCGTCGGGAAGACGACCTTATCCCTGGCGCTGGCCCTCTGGCACGCCGACCAGGGCCGGTCCGCTCTGGTGGTCACCTCGCATCCGCTGCCGGAGCTGGCGGTCTCGGTCTCCCTGGCCGGGTTGAAAGAGAAGCGCCCGCTGGCGGCCGCGAATCTCTTCGTCATCCATCTCGACCCGCGGGAAATCCTCAACAACTACGTCAAACAGGAAATCCCTACCCAACTGCTGGCCGAGGCGGTGATCTCCAACCGGATTTACCAAAGTCTGATCGAAGTGGCGCCGGGGCTGAAGGAGCTGGCCTTCCTCGGCCACTTGCAGCAACTGACGGAGCAGCGATCCTCCCAGGAGGGGCCCCGGAAATTTGACCTGATCGTCTGGGACGCTCCGGCGACCGGCCATTTCCTGCAAACCTTGAAAGTGTCGCGGAACTTTGACCTCTATTTGTCGGGTCCG
Source organism: Acidobacteria bacterium RIFCSPLOWO2_02_FULL_61_28 (assembly GCA_001767035.1). Lineage (GTDB taxonomy): Bacteria > Acidobacteriota > Terriglobia > 2-12-FULL-54-10 > 2-12-FULL-54-10 > 2-02-FULL-61-28. The sequence goes on along the minus strand of MEKR01000074.1, from coordinate 1,692 downwards.
TTCGCCCTGCTCGGGAAGCAGTTGAGCCACTTCTTCTCGGACCCGTCCCGCTACGCCTTGCTTCCCGTGACGACGCTCGAAGAAATGGCGGTCGAGGAAACCATCGAACTGTGCGCCAAGCTCGCCGCCGATCTCGACATGCGCCCCCGCCGTGTGCTCTGCAACATGACTTCCCCGCTGGCCGCCTCGCCCGACTCGGAGCCGCCGGAGCCTCAGCATTGGCAGGCCAGGGAAGAGACGGCGAGCGCCGGTTTGCAATTCATTCTCGACCGGAGCGGGATCGAACGGTCGTTATTCCGGCATCTGCGGGCTTCGGTCGCGACGGAATTGCGGATCGTCGAACGCCAGCCGCAGTGGGAAACGGACCTCGATTTATTGCTCGACTTGTCCCGCCGGCTGGAAGGATTGCCCGGCAACTAGACCGTTTTCAGGTTTGGTGTAGAGCGATGTGATTTCGTCAGGGCATGGCTTTAGCCATGCCGAAAAGACGGCCTCTCGGAGCGGGCTTTAGCCCCTGGGGTATGTCCCTCAGCCGTTCGACTTCGCTCACGGCCCTGAGCCTGTCGAAGGGCGGCTGAAGCCGCAAGGAAGAGGAATGGATGGGCACGCGTTGCGGCACGACTAAAGTCGTGCCCTGACGAAACCACTCTACGGGAACCATGAAAATGGTTTAGGGCTTATGCGCATCCGAATTTTTGTCGGGACCGGAGGGGTTGGCAAAACCTCGGTGGCCGCGGCCGGCGCGCTGAAGACCGCTCTGGGCGGGGAGAAATGCCTGGTGCTGACGATTGACCCCGCCCGCCGGCTCCGCACCGCCTTGGGGATCGCGTCCGGCGGCCCGCAGGGAGGTTTGGACCAGCGAATTCCGCTCGAGGCCTTCGGCGGCACGGGAGAGCTGTGGTCGGCCTTGCTCGACGTAGCGACCAGTTTGAACCGCGCGGTGCTTTCCTACGCCGAACCCAAGCAAGCGAAGGCGATCTTCGAGCATCCCATCTACCACGTTCTGCTCGAGTCCATGGCCGGGATGCAGGAGTTGATGGCCGTCGAGCGGATTGACCATGCCCTTGCCGACGGCTTTGAAGAAATCTTTATTGATACCGCGCCGTCGCGCCACGCCTTCGAGTTTGTGGACAAGCCGGAGTTCTTTGCCGAATTGGTCTCTTTCCCCCTGGTCCGGTTGGTGGGACGAACCTATCACTGGTGGGAGCGATTGGGCATGGCCCGTTTGGGCCGCAGGTCCTTCGAACTCTACGGGCGAGTGGAAGGAATGCTCGGCGCGAGCCTCTCCCGCCAGATTCTCGACTTCTTTTCCATATTTCGCGGCATCGCGGAAGGATACGCGCGGCGCGCCAAGCGCACCCTGGCTCTGTTGCGGAACCCGCAGGCAAGCTCGTTTGTGATCGTCACCACGCCGTTCAAAGCGAACCGCGACGGGGAATATTTCTGGGAAGAGCTGCGGAAACGGAAGTTCCCGGTCGGCGCCCTGGTCGTGAACCGCGTCTGGCCCCGCTTCGATGTTAGCCTGGACCCGGACGCCCCCCTCGTTCTTCGGGACACCGTCGCCTGGTATCAGAACGTGAGCCAGGCGCACCAGCAAAAGTGGGAGCAAACTTCCGCCGCCTTTGCGGGCAGAATTCGCACGCTCACGCAAGTCCCGGAACTATCCGAAGATATTGACGGGCTGGCAGCGCT
>MEKR01000073.1 GCA_001767035.1 Acidobacteria bacterium RIFCSPLOWO2_02_FULL_61_28 | reverse complement strand
TCGGCCACGCTCGCGCTGGTGGTCTGCACCAGCGGCGCTTCGCCGATGACTTCCACCTTCTCCGCCACCTGGCCCGGATTGAGCGTGAAATTGATGACGATTTCCGACCCGACCGTCAGCGTGATTCCGGAATGAACGACGGCTTGGAATCCTGCCGACGAAGCCTCCACCTGATACCCGCCCGGGTTCAAGGCGGGAGCATAGTAGCGCCCCACGTTGTTGGTTTGCAGGGACCGGGACTGCCCCGTGGCCGTGTTGGTGATGGTGATTTGCGCACCCGGAACGACCGCGCCGGTCGAGTCGGTCACAGTTCCCGTGATGGTCCCCGCCGACTGCCCAAACGCCTGGGCCGAAATCAATCCCACCACGAGCAGGGAAAATAGAACCGCCTTCTTCCACCGAGTCTGCATGGTTTCCTCCGACAATTTGCCCTATTTCCGAAAAATTACGGCTTCTTTTAACTTGACCCCACCGGATTTCAGGATAGCACTTTTCTTAGATGCGCGAAAGATGCGCGACAAAGTTTTTTGCCGCTCCCAACAAGGATGGTGCAGGAAGTGTCACATCCCGGCGAGGTTCCCAACCGGCAAGGAAAACTCACTTTGGGAAGAAGGCGAGAGGGAAGGAGTCTGGCATCCCGCAAGACGAGTCCTGCTCAGTGCAGGCCCATGCCCTTGACTACTGAGAGCATGATGGCGGCGGCCATGACCGAACCGATCTGTCCGCCGGTGTTGGCTCCCATGGCGTGCATCAGGAGGTGGCTTTTCTTGTTGTACTTGAAGCCCTCGTTCTGCACCACCCGGGCCGACATGGGGAATGCCGAGATCCCCGCCGCGCCAATCAACGGGTTGATCTTGCCCCCGGTGAAGAAACACATGAGTTTGCCGAAGAGCACGCCCATCGCGGTGTCGAGTGTGATCGCGATGAAGCCCAGAGCAAAAATCCCGAGCGTCCGCACGTTCAAGAATTGTCCCGCTTCCATCGTGGCCCCGATGGTCAGGCCCAGGAGCAGGGTGACGATGTTGGCAATCTCATTGGCCGAGGTGTTCGCCAGCCGGTCCACACATCCCGACACCTTCATCAGATTCCCCAGCATGAGGGCGCCCATCAGGGGGATTCCCATGGGAGCGACCAGCGCAGTGAAGAGCGTAACCAGAATCGGGAACAGAATCCGGGTCCTGTTGGAAACCGACTTCTTGACGCCGTGCATGGCGATTTTTCTCTCGCGCTCCGTCGTCAGGAATCGCATGATGGGCGGCTGAATGATCGGCACCAGCGACATATAGGAGTACGCCGCCACGGAAACGGAGCCGAGCAGGTGCGGGGCGTAATTGGAGGTCACATAGATGGCGGTCGGGCCGTCGCAGGCCCCGATGATTCCGATTGAAAGCGATTCCAGTTGCGAATATCCCAGCAATAGAGCCAGCAACAGCGTCAAGAAAATCCCAAACTGCCCGGCGGCGCCGAGTAGAAGAATTTTTGGATTCTCGAGCAGCGGGGAAAAGTCCGTCATCGCTCCGATCCCGATGAAGATCAGGATGGGAAACAGCTCCGTGATAATCCCCATGTTGTACAGCGTGCGGAGAAACCCGCCTTCCTCCATCACGGCCGCCAGCGGAATATTCACCAAAATCGTCCCGAATCCGATGGGAACGAACAGCAGAGGCTCGATTCCTCTGCCGATTCCCAGATACAGGAGAAGACACCCGATCAGGATCATCAGCAGATGCGCCAGAGTAAGCTGGGTGACTCCCCCGAGGAGACTCTCCAGACCCGACAGTACGGATTGCCACAACAAAGCGATCTTCTCCCTCTAATGCCCCTTCGGCTGATGTTCCGATTCGAGCGGAAAGAGTTTTTTGAGCGCGGAGATGAGAAGGCTCAGCACCCAAAGGCTCAGGAGCGTGCCGCCCATGCCGACTATCGTCAAGGTCAAACCGAACGTCCACATCTCATTCATGGGTACTGGTTGCGCTCCTTCGCAAAGCTAGTGAGTATAAACCAAACGACCCCGGTTTGGCTCATCCTTCTTTTCGTGTCGCGCCCGATCCTTTCCTTCCAGCCGTTGTTTCGGTTCGCCAAAACCTTGCAGGTCCAAGGGAATTCTGGTAGAAAGGCTCGGTCAACCGGCCTGCGTTTCTGAGAGTACCCGGAATCCGGAGGCCCCCAGTCAGGAGACGAGGATGAGCTGGAAAGACTTGTCCGAAATGGCTCCGATGCTGTCGGAAGCCGAGTTCCGCTCGGAGAAAAAGAAACGGCTGATCGGGCTGGTCCTGGGGCCGGCGCTGTTCGCGCTGATGCTGATTACGCCTCCTTTGCCTCACGTGACCAATATGGGGATGCGCACTCTGGGCGTGTTTCTATGGACCATCGCCTGGTGGGTCACCGAGGCAATCCCCGTACCCGCCGCCTCCTTTTTCGGGATGGCGATGCTGGTGTTGTGCGGAATTGTAACCGTCGAGGGAGCGTTTAATTACTGGGCCAACTGGGTCAATATTTTCCTGATTGGCGGCTGCATCATCGGTCACGCCATGAATCAGCAGGGTCTGACGCGGCGCATCGCGTACTGGCTGATCTCGACCCGCTTCGCCTCGGCAAGTCCTTACGCGCTGCTGATGGTGGTGGCGATCAGCCAAGTGATCCTCAGCTCCGTCCTGTCGCACGTCGTGACGACGGTAGTCTTTGTCTCGATCGCTCTGGGACTTGTGGACACCTTAAAGCTCCCCCAGGGAAGCCGCTACAGCGAAGCACTGTTTCTCCTGATCGCCTGGGGATCTGCTTTCGGCATCCTGACGCCAATCGGCACCCCGCCCAATATGCTCACCATTGGGTTTGTGCGAAACGGCCTCAATTATCGAATCGGATGGGCTCCCTGGTTCCTGGCGTGTCTGCCGGTCGCGCTGGTCGGAATCCTGGCGATTTACCTGGTCACCAAATTCGTGCTGCGGCCGGAAATTCCCCAATGGACCGCGACGCCGGATATGATCCGAGGGGAACTCCGACAAATGGGCCCGATGGGGCGGGGAGAAAAGATCGCGGGCGGGGCGCTCCTCACCGCGCTCGTCCTGTGGAGCCTGCCCGATACGTTGCCGCTGTTTCTGCCGGGGCAGCAGACGAATCCGGTGAGTGTTTGGGTCAGAACGCACCTCGATTGGTCGGTGACCTCCATCCTCGTCGCCACTTCCCTCTTCCTGATTCCGGTGCATTGGGCGAGCCGAAAATTCGTGATGACCTGGGAAGAGGCGGTCAAAGGCATCGAATGGGGAACGCTGGCCCTGATCGGATCTGCGCTGGCAATGGCGAGCGCCATCGCGGACAAAAAAGTCGGCTTGGGCGACTTCTTCGCCCAAAGTCTAAGCTCGATGGGCGAGCCGGGCCGGTCTCATCTATTACTCGTTTTCGGCACCATCGCTTTCACGATCATCGCAGGAAGCTTCATCTCGAACGTCGCCATTGTCAGCATGGTAGGGGCGCTCACAATCGCCATCGCCCCCTCGGTGGGCGTCAACCCGGTTGCCCTCATGGTCGCCGTCGGAATCGCCAGCTCCATGGATTTCTCTCTCCCGGTGGGCAATCCGCCCAATGCCATCGTTTTCGCCAGCGGCCGGATAAAGATCGGAACGATGGTCAAGGGCGGCGTGGTTCTTTCCCTTCTTTGCATCCTCCTGATCACGTTTATTGCGTTCCCGCTGGCGAATTGGATCTTCCCCTGGCCGGGGTAAGCAACCCTACCAAAGCGTCGGCGGAGCCCGAACCGCAATCCAAGGAATTACCAGGCTTCCCATTCCTCCCTTCAGGCGCAGTTCGAGGCGGAGCCGCCGGGCGCTGCTGGGGGCGGAGATGCGCAGTTCCAGTTGGTCCCAAAACCAGTCGTTGTCAATCCGCTCCTGCGCCAGCGGGGCGGTGACGAGCGCGAGCGTCTGGACGTGTTCATCGAGCGCGCTCATCTCGATCTGGCTCCCGGCGCAGGCTGCCGTCTGACAACTATAAAACGCCCGCACGCTGTAGGAGCCGCCGCCCGCAATCACGGCCTCGGCGGAAACGGTCGCCTGGCGTTCCGGCGAAGACTCGTTCCAATAAAGAACCGTCACCGTCCGGCCCGCCACGGGCAACTGCCGCAGGAGTGATTGCGGAAACTGCATTTGCCCCGAGGATTGTTTCGAAATCAAATCCGCCGTTCGCAAGATCGGTTCGGATTCCAAAGAAAGCAATGCTCGTCCGCCAAGGAAGACCACGATTGCCAAGGTGGCAATCCATACGAAAGAAGCGTCGGAGCGGAACGTTGCCAGGAAAGGACGAGGCGAAGAGGACTTGCCCGAACCGGGCGCAAACGCAGCCGGCGCAAGCACAGCCGGCGTAAGCGCAGCCGGCGCAAGCGCATCCAATGTCCGGCGAACAAGCCATGCTGCCGCTTGCCACACGAACCAGAATCCAGCCACCGCCAACAGGATTTCCCAGGGCAAGGTCGGAAGACGGTAGCGGGCGCTCGGCGGCTGCAAGAAAATTGTTCCGAGCCAGAGGTACGCGGGCAGGGTCGCCAAGAGCCAAGCGGCTCTGCGTCGCTCGATGAGAAGGACACCGACGATTCCAAGCAGCGGCATGACAATCCATCCGCCGCTGGTCAAGTCCAATGAGAGAGCTTGGTACATTCGCCCCGCCGTTTCAAAGCGAGCGCGTTGGAGCCTGGGAAAAGTCACGCTGCGGCTCACCAAGTCCGGGTTCCTCTGTCCCACAAATTCGACGAAGGGAAGGTAAGTCTCCGGCTGCAACACGTACCGTTGGCTGGGACCCGGATCGCGGAACAGAAGCGGCAGGCGGCGCAGGCGGCTCGCGGCGTATTCCCAGGGGTGCGCACGGATCCCCTCCCAGGCGATGGCGGCCAGCGCGCGGTCAATTTGCGTGTCGTTCCATCCAGTCGCGCGCCGCAACTCGGGCATCGCCGCATAGACCACCACCGCATCCGGGCCGCGCTTCTGCTGACGAAACGGCCGATAGACGGACTTCACCTGCGGGTAAATCCCGCCTTCGTAATTCACCCATCGGTCCGAGACGGAGATGAGATTCCGTCCGAGCGACCGCTCCAGCGCAAAGCTGCCCATGACGGAGTAGTTGCAAATCAGAAGGGGCAGCAGCAGCGCCGACCAAGCCAGTCCGGCGCGGAGAAGAAACCCGGTGGCACGTCTCCTGCCCTGGAGTAGGAATAGCAACGCCGCCCAGAGCGGGAAGACTCCAACGGCGATGGGACGGGTGAGTGCTGCCAAAGCGAGCAGCGCGCCGCACGCCCACGCATATCTACCGCGATCCTCCTGCCACCACGCCAGCAACGAATAGGCCGCAGCGGCGAGTAGAAAGGTGAAGAGCGATTCGGAGAGGATGGAGTGCTCAACGATGATTGGGTAAGGGATCACCGCCAGAAACAGGCAGGAAACAACAGCGACCGGACGCATCCGGGGAGACAACATGCGCCGCGCCAGCAGATAGAACAAGACGACGGTGGCTATGCCCAGCAGGTGCTGGACGAGGACTACGGGAAACAATCCCACCGTCGCGGAGCGGCCCGTCAGCCATAGGAACAGCGGATAGAGCGGCGTGCGTCTTGAGAGATCGCCGAACCCCTCACCGCGCCAGAGCCGCTGCGTGATTTCAAAGTAGGAGTCCGAATCAAGATGCAGCAGAGGCGGCAGGGCAATCAAAAACAGCAAGCGCGCAACGGCCGCCAGGGCAACCAGAACCGCCAGGGTGAGCCAGTCGGCGCGATCCAGGCGGAATTCCGCCTTTGGGTACCCACGAGCGGCAGAGGGTTTCCGGGCCATGTGGTATATAATAGGATAGTGTGAGGGCTGAGTATGGCAGACTTGGCAAATATCGATCTGGCGATGGTGATCGAGGAAAAGAAGCTTCGGGCACTTCTGGAAGATCGTATTGACGACCTCAAGCGAACTTACGCGGACCGGAAAGTTGCTCTCGCTGTCTGGTTTGGCAAAGCTACAAAAGAATGGGAACAGAACTTATTGGTCTTATATACAGGCGAGCGGGCTAATCAAATCTATCGAACTCAGCCGGATTTTCTTATGAGGAAGAGTTCGCCGACGATTGATGCGACCACCGTGGACGACTTCGCAGATTTCCTCGTTTCAGACCGGCAACGCCTAGAGCCGTATTTTCAGAGCTCCGAAGTGCTTTATTGCGACAAGGAACTCCTCAGCGAGCCGATTCTGCGGGCATTCAACGTGCGTGCCGAACCATCAGGGCTTATGAAGGGTTGGTACGTGAGGGCTCATGAGTATGAAGACACCAAAGCTCCGAAGCTACGGAATCTGCTTGCTCGTTGGAGTCCGGTAAGGCCGGATATCGGCTTAGTAAAGGTGGAAGAGTCCCAAGATTTTGAGCACTGTCGCGGGCTATTGCATATGGAGTTTAGTTTTGGAGCCGGTCCAAGATGGTTGCCGCTATCTCTGGGAGCCCTCAGCCCCTACTCGTTTTATGACGACTGGGTAAAGGGACGTCCTGGCTATTTCCTTTTCCGGGGCGGCTCACTCTATCAAATTCAGAAGTTCGAAGAGAAGACGGCACCGGAGTATTCCAGCCAAGTTCTGGAACCATTGCGCGATGACAGATACCCTGAAGTCTATCTGCGAGCAGTACACTTACCTGAACAATCCGCGTTTTGATTTCATTCCCAACGAATTACCGCGCCACCGCGAGATCATCCTGCGGGACTTGAAAGAGTTGGTTTCGGCAGCGTCCGATGAGGCGGAGTTAGAAAAGACCGTCACGGTCTTGGCCGGAACTCTCTTGGAGGCAGTACTGTACACTTTCCTCCAGAGCCAACAAGATTACATTGCCGGGTTCGGATTTTCATTCAACCCCGAAGCTCTTTTGAGCAGGTATGTGGACATTTTCAACAAATCGTTCCAAGATGTGTTGCCGAAAGCTGTCCTTCCAAATTGGGTCGTGGAACACCGAAACCTTGTTCACATTAACAGGGAACTGAACTCCCCGCCCGACGTTTGCTGGCATGCCTCTCGGGATATGCTGAAAATACTGAACACGCTGCTCGGTGAGTTGTCACAATTTTCCAGCCGGTAACCGTAATCAGAATTCATAACAGGTTTGCCGGGTGGAACGGGTACGTCTATTCGTAGCGCAACGCTTCGATGGGGTCAAGGGAAGCGGCTTTGTGGGCGGGGTAATAGCCGAAGAAGATGCCCACGGCGGCGGCAAACGCGAACGAGACGAGCACGGAGAGAGAAGAGACCAAGGTGGGCCAACTGAAGAAGCGGGAGATGACGATTGCCAGACCCGCACCGAGCAGTACGCCGATCAATCCGCCGATCAAGCTCAGGACCAGAGACTCGGTGAGGAACTGGAGGCGAATCTGGCCGCTGCGCGCCCCGACGGCCATGCGGATGCCGATCTCTCGCGTGCGCTCGGTGACAGAGACCAGCATGATGTTCATGATGCCGATGCCGCCGACCAGCAGGGAGATGGCGGCGATGCTGCCGAGCAGGAGCGTCATGATGGTGGTGGTCTGCTGCGCGGTCTCCGCGATGTCGGACAGATTGCGCACCGTGAAGTCGTCCGGCTCGCCCTGGCGAATCCGGTGCCGCTGGCGGAGAATCTCGCTGATCTGCTTTTCGGCGACGTAGGAAGCGGCAGGGCTGACCGTGGACAGCATGGCGTTCTCAATCGAGAGGTTCGCGCGCCCCCGCACCTTCTTTTGCACGGTGGTGTAGGGCATGAGGGTGATGTCGTCCTGGTCCTGCCCCATCATGGACTGCCCCTTGGAGGACAGCACGCCTACCACTCGAAAGGGCAGGTCGCGCACACGCAGGATTTGCCCCACGGGATCAATTCCCGGAAACAGATTATCGGCGACCGTCTTGCCGAGCACGACGACGCGCGCGGCGGCCTGAATGTCTCCCTCAGTGAAGAACTCACCATCCTGGATCGGCCAGGCGCGAATCTTCAAATACTTATCATTGACGCCCTGGATTTGCGTGAACCAGTTCTGATTCCCGAAAACCATCTGCCCTTGGGAACGGATGATCGGGGTGACAGCTTGCACCACGGAGCTCTCGCGCTCGATGGCCAGGATGTCTTCCTCGGTGAGGGTTCCGGACGTGCCCGCTCCCATCTGGATTCCCCCGAAACGCCGGCTGCCCGCCCAGACCTGGAGAATATTGGTCCCCATGCTCTGGATTTGCTCTTCCACCAAGTTCTGGGCGCCCTGTCCGATGGAAACCATGGTGATGACCGCGCCGACGCCGATGACGATTCCAAGCATCGTCAGCAGGGAGCGCATCTTGTTGCGGCTCAAAGCACGCAACGCTACTTTCAGGATGGCCCATAACTTCATAGCGCTTCCTCTGCCGCTTCGTCGCTCGCGGGAGGCATCTGGTCGAGGGTCTCGCGCGCGCTGCGGGGACTGGCCACCGGCGCGTCCTGGCGAATCCGTCCGTCGCGAACCGTGACAATGCGCGTCGCGTGCGATGCGATGTCGGCCTCGTGGGTAACGAGGACCAGGGTCAGCTTCTGCTCGCGGTTGAGCCGCTGGAAAATTTCCATTACTTCCAGCGACGAGCGGGAATCGAGGTTCCCGGTCGGCTCATCCGCGATGAAGATGGACGGGCGATTGACCAGCGCCCGCGCGATGGCTACCCGCTGTTGCTGGCCTCCGGAGAGCTGGCTCGGCACGCTGCGTTCTTTGTCGGAAAGTCCCACGGACGCGAGCGCCTCACGCGCCCGGCGGAGCTGCTCCCGCGGCGACGCCCCGGCGTACAACAAGGGCAGCTCCACGTTTTCCAGAGACGAAGTCCGCGGCAACAGGTTCATGGCTTGAAAGACGAAACCGATTTTCCGGTTGCGGACGTCGGCCAGCTCGTTTCCTGAAAACTGGGAGACATCCATTCCCTCGAGGAAATAGTGGCCGCGCGTCGGCCGGTCCAGGCAGCCGATCATATTCATCAGGGTGGTCTTGCCGGATCCGGATGGCCCCATGATCGCGACAAATTCCCCCCGACCGATGGCAAGGGAAACGCCTCGCAGGGCGTGGACCTCCACGTCCCCGCTGCGATAGATGCGATGAACTTGCTCCAGACGGATCACATCGCTTTGATCCGGAGAAACCAATCCCAAGCCGGAGTCGTGTTGCTCTGTGCGCCGCCTCTCTTGCTGGGTAGCTTCTGCCACAGCCTCTCGATTCTGTTCTGCGGATTCGGATGCAGAGCTGGCCGGTACTACCGCCTGCCGCCTCCACCGCCGCCAAAAGGAATCACAAACGGTCGGTTAGCGGAACCGGGAGGCCTCCCGGCCTGCGCGCCGTTGGGCGCAGCCTCGGACGTGTCTCCGACAACCACTTTTTCCGTTTCTTTCAATTCGCCCGAGACGACCTCCGTGGCGGAGCCGTCCGTGATGCCGAGCAACACCTGCCGCGCCTCCGGCTTGTTGCCCGCGCCTAACGCCCATTTAATCCCCGGACGAATAGCGCGCTGCCGGGGCGCCGGGAATTGGATCTTCTCGGCAGGGTCCCAATTCTGGCCGGGCGCGAGACCGGCCGTAGGGGCCGCTCCCCGGTCTCCAGTCGCCGCTCCCGGAGTCTGCGCCTGGAAGCGTCGCCCGGTTCCTGCTCCTGCGCCGGTCCCTCCACCGAGTTGGCGGAAGTTCTCCCGCATCCGTTGCCGCTCCGCTTCTGACAGGTTGGGCGGCAGGTCCCGCATCTGACGGAAAAAGGCACGCCGTTCTTCTGGCGAGGAGGCGGTCGCACCGGATGGCTGGGCCGGCTTGGGGCGTTCGTCGCTCTCCAGTGAGTTCTTGCCGACCTGCCTTGGCTGTTCGACCGCTCCCTGACGGGCGCGGCTCTGATTGCCCGCTCCGCCCTCGGTCGGGAGATCGCTCAAGCCGGAACCCTTAACCTCGGGAGGCCGTCGAAGCATTTCCGCCACCTGTTGGCGCGTTGTGCCCGGAGGTAAGTACCTCAACGCTGCATTAGGGACCTTTAAGACATCGTTCTCCTGGGCCACGGTTATGGTGAGGTTGGCAGTCATCCCGGGCTTCAATTCCAGTCGCTCGTTATTCACGTTCATAATGACGCTATAAGTAACAACGTTTTGAATGGTTTGCGGGTTAAGACGTATTTCTGAAATTCTCCCGGTGAAGTTCCGATTGGGGTAAGCATCCACTGTAAAGCGCGCGTCTGAGTCATGGGATATGTTTCCTATATCTGCTTCATCTATATTGGCATTTACTTGCATTTGAGTCAGATCATTCGCTATTAAGAACAGAATCGGAGCCTGAAGGCTCGCTGCGACTGTCTGGCCAACGTCTACGTTGCGGGAGACAACAACGCCGTCTACGGGCGAGTAAATGTTGCTGTAAGCAAGGTTTACCTCCGCTTGATTCAAGGCGGCTTTGGCCTGCTCGGCCTGCGCTTTGGCCTGTTCGATCTGAGCGCGTCCAGAGTTGATTTGCGCCTGAACCTGCTCGACAGCGGCGGCAGCCTGTGCATACCGGGCAGCGGCACTCTCGGAATTGGCTTTGGCGCTGTCGAAGTCGTTCTGCGAGACGATTCCGCCTTGTTGCAATTCTGTGAACCGGCGGAAGATCTGGGCGGTATTGTCGCGGGCGACGCGGGTCGCTTCCAGGTTGGCCTTGGAGCTTTCAAGGTTTGCCAACTGATTCTTCAGTTCCGCCTCCGTCGTCTGGACGCGGGCTTGGGCGGCCATGACATTCGCCCGGGCCTGCTCGACTTGCGCTTCGAAGTTGCGGGGGTCAATCCGGGCGAGCAATTGCCCGCGCCGGACGGTCGAGTTGTAGTCGGCATAGAGCGCCTGAATCTGCCCGGAGATCTGGCTCCCCACCTGGACGGTCAGCACCGCCTGGACCGTCCCGGTGGCGTTGACGACGTTGCGGATGGGGCCGCGCTGGACCGCTTCGGTGAAATACGTGTGAGCGGCTGCCGTCTGCCTCAAGAAAATGAAAGCGGCGATCCCGATGGCGGCCGCGACGACCACCGCCACCAGCAAGAACGAGCGTTTGATGCCGAATAATCTCTTAGTTCCGGTATCCATGATGGCAGTCACTTTCCCGTTGAAGCCCTGGACCTGCGAGCGGAGTTCGGTTGGGAGGGCGGGCCAAGGGGTGCTTGCACTAAGCGCATCGGATTGTTCTCGCTTGCCCCTTTAAGAATAGACTCCCGAGGCTCCCAAAAGGTTACCACGGAACTGGAAACCGCCCCGACCCCCTGCATCTTTGCGAACACAGAATTCGCAGGATAGTTGTGGAGGGCAAAGCGGAGCCGAGCAGGAAACGGAGGCAGCGCGGATCAGGACACGGCTACCTTCCTGCCAAGAACGCCCCTTGGGGAGACGACCAGGGGGGCTATCTCTTGGGTTCATGCTCCATGACATCCATCAGGGCGTCGGCCAGTTCCGGCAAGCTGTCCACCACCAGATCGGGCGGGTTCGAATCCAGCGCGAGGGTTCCGAAACCGTAGGTTACGCCGCAGGTCCAGATGCCGCCCTTCGCCCCGGTCGCGATGTCCACGTCCGAGTCTCCCACGATCATGGCCTCTCGCGGCGGAACACCGGTTTCGCCCAGCAGCGCATGGACCCCCACCGGGTCCGGCTTCTTGTTCTCAAAGCTGTTGCCGCCATAAACAAAGCGGAAGAGAGGAAGCAGGTCCAGTTCATCGAGAATTTCCCGGCTCACCCGAACGGGCTTGTTGGTCAGGATGGCGAGGATGCGGTTCTCGGCGCCGTTGGCGAGCCGTGCGAGACTTTCCCGAACGCCATGGTAGAGGGTGGTGTTGTCTAACTTATGCCGCCGGTAGTAGTCGAGGAAAAAATAGAGGCCGCGGCTGACTTCCTCCAGGGTGACCCCGTCCCCGATAGCCCGCGCGATCAGCGCCTCCGCCCCTTGCCCGACGTAAGAGTAGATCGTTTCATCATCGAGCGGCCGCCGCCCCAGATGACGCAGCGTGGCGTTGACGCTCAAGGCGAGGTCGGTCTTCGAGTCAATGAGCGTGCCGTCCAGATCGAGAATCAATAATCGAATCCGGGGCCTTAATTGGGCAAACTTCATGCGGTTTCCTGACCCGACCCACAGAGGGAATCGATAGCTGCGGCCGGTGCAATGCGTGTCGGGAAAGACGGAACGGTACGGCTACCGCTTCTTGGCAGCGGCCGGGATGACCGGACGCGGCATCACCCGCACCAGCGCGTGCGGAATCTCGTGGCCTGCGGCGGGATAGTTCCGCATCTCGCGCTGCACCAGGTCCACAAACTCCTGCATCTGCTTTTGCATCCGCTCCATTTTTTCCCGCATGTTCAGGACGATCTCGACGCCGGCCAGGTTGACTCCCATGTCGCGCGTGAGGCTCAAAATTGTTTCGAGCCGCTCGATGTCCTCGTCCGAGTAAAGCCGGGTGTTGCCCTCGGTGCGCGAGGGTTTCAGCAATCCTTCGCGTTCATAGAGGCGCAAGGTCTGCGGATGAATCCCGTAGCTCTCGGCGACGGCCGAGATCATGTAGGCCGCTTTTTTCCGCTGTCGTTTCCGCATGGCAGTCATGGCCGGGATTCGGAATTCCCGGCTCCGGGCCACTGAACTGATTCCGAATTACGGATTCAATATTCCGGATCACTTACAGTTGCCGATACAGGTCAGAGCGAGGGTTTTCCGGATTCAACCGGGCCAGTTCGCGCAAAATTTCCTTGGAGCGTTCATCGGCCAGCCGGGGAACCTGGACCTGCACCTCGACGTATTGATCGCCCCGTCGGCCGGTCTTGAGTGAGGTGACCCCCTTCTCGCGCAGGCGGAACTTCTGCCCGCTGGCGGTGCCCGGCGGAATGCGCAGCAGCGCCCGGCTCTGATCAATCGTGGGCACCTCGATCTTGGCGCCCAGTGCCGCTTCCGAGACGGTGACGGGGACCAGGGTGTAGATGTCATCGCCGCGGCGCTCAAAGAACGGATGCGGGGCCACCTTCGTAATGATGTACAGGTCGCCGCTCGGAGCACCGCTCTGTCCGGCATTCCCCTTGCCGGCGATCCGCACGCGGAATCCATCCTGCACTCCCGCCGGAATCCGCACCTCCAGGGCTTCCGACTCCGGCCGCCGTCCTTCCCCTTGGCAGCTTGGGCAAAGGTCCTGCGCCCGCCCGGTCCCGCGGCAGCGCGGACACGGCCCGGTGAATCGCATGTTGGCCATCATCTTGGTTGTGTTGCCCGCGCCTTTGCACTCCGGGCAGGTGATCTCGCGCCCCGTGCCCCCATTTCCCTGGCAACTCGGGCAGGGTCTCTGCCGCATCACGTTCAGCCGAACCGTCGTTCCCCGGATCGCATCCCAGAAGCCGATCTGTACGTGGTATTCGAGGTCACTGCCGCGTTCGGGTCGCGGCTGTTCCGGTTCGGCCCGGCGGAAGAATTGCGAGAAGACATCCCGAAAGCCGCCCGCGCCCGATTCGGCCCCGGGCCAGTCGGAGAAGTCGAATCCGCTGAAATCCACGGGACGTTGCGCGCGGGAGCCCGCCGGTCCGGGATGCGGCCCGGTCTCGGCGTAATACCCCATCCGGTCATACATCTCGCGCTTCTTGGGTTCGCTCAGAACCGCGGGAGCCCGCCGGTCCGGGATGCGGCCCGGTCTCGGCGTAATACCCCATCCGGTCATACATCTCGCGCTTCTTGGGTTCGCTCAGAAC
>MEKR01000072.1 GCA_001767035.1 Acidobacteria bacterium RIFCSPLOWO2_02_FULL_61_28 | reverse complement strand
GCGCTCCTCAGCCGGTTCTTCGGTGGATCGGTCTCTCCGCTGGGGCTGATGCTCGGCGCACTCGTGCCGACGCTGATAGCGGCCGCGGTGTTTCGCTTGTTCTGAGGCGATTGAGGCCGCCCGTGGGGTTAGAATTCGCGCGCAGGCACCGGCGCCGCGGATGTGCCGAGCCTGCCGACAAAGACCCTCTCGGTATCGAGACTGACGCGGACATGTCGATCTTGGCGAGGCCCTGTCGGTAGTGGGCTACTTTGGATTATGACGATACGGTCTCCCGGTTCAGGAGTGACATTCGGTATCGTCAAAGACGAGCGTCATCGTGGGGAATAACAAGAAGCTCGACAACCACGTCGAGGCATTCGACGCCAGGGGCGAGAGTGTTGGAATTGTGTTTCAGACGGCAAGTCCGTTCGATACGCCGCGCCTGACGGCGGAGCTGATCGCGTGGACGACGGAAGCTCTATCGAAAGGGAAAGGGACATGGTATTCCCTGCCCTGATCTGTGTCCGAATGCCGTCAGCCACGACTGGGTCTTCTGTTTGTCGGCGGCGGCGATGTCATATACTTGTCGCGAGATTTGACAACGAATCTGTTGTCCAGTGTTGTCCAGTCTGAGGCGCAGCGATCAGCTGTTGTGAACGAGGACATACTGGCACACGAACCAGCCTGTTTGGCTTGATACTTGACGTTTCGGTGAATTCTCTTCCTCACGCGGAAGTGGCGGAATTGGCAGACGCACCAGCTTGAGGGGCTGGCGGTAGCAATACCGTGGGGGTTCGAGTCCCCCCTTCCGCACCAACCACTTACGGCGATTTATGGCAGCCGTGAGTGGTCAACTGGTCAAGTATTTGGTCAAGTTAGGCTAGGCTTTCCAGGTTCTTCCCACACCCCATCCTCCCCTGTTTTTCCGGCGCTCTCGATGCGAGGGCCTTTCTAGGCGAAAAAAAAAGGGACGGAGCGCCGAGGCGCCCCGTCGATGGACGACTGACGTCAGGCGGTCGCCGCCTCCGCCGCCTCCTCGTACTCCGCGTACGCTTCGAGGATGCGTTCGCGCATGGGATCTGTGTCACGCGCTAATCATCGGCGCGTCGTATAGAGATTTCCAAAGCTTTGGCGCACTCAAGGGTTTCTCGAAGAAGATATTACCGGAAGAGAGCAACCCGTTTCTGTGTATCACTGCGACCCATACAGAGCGGATCGACGAAGTGTACAAGATCCGCAATTACCTTTCTCACTACAGCAGTGCCAGTCGTCGTGCACTACGCCTCGTCTACGCGTCGAAGTACGAAATGCACAAGTTCCTTGAACCTGGTCAGTTTCTGCTCGCGTATCGAAGCCTTTCGCTCAGATGACCTCGGTGCGCCTTCCGCATTGGCCAGCGGCTCGCATCACGAGCGGAGCCCGGCTGGTACTACCTCGGCGTCAACCTGCCCTGCCGGCCGTAATTGCCAATGCCCAAGCCGGCGCGGAGGCAGCGTCAACGCCGGAGCCCCGCGGGGCGAGGCGGCCCGCCGAGCGCGTTGACACTGACGAGCACCGGCCGAGACTTCACTGAAGGCCGGCGGACGGGACACACGCACCTACCTCGTCGCGCTCGGCGACAGGTAGTGCGTACCGCGTTTCTAGTGCGAACGTGTCGGTTCGAGCGTCATAGCCACGAATCGCGACGACCTCCGTGACACGACGTCGGCCCCCGTCGCGCGCGATGTGCGCGACCAGGTGAATCGCGAAGGCGATCGCCTCGCGCGTGCTGGCATGCGGAAGCCCGACGTTAGCGGTGAGGACACAGTGCGCGAAGCGCGTCAGGGCCTGCTCAGCCGAGTTCGCATGGATGGTGCTCATACTGCCGAGGTGTCCGGTGTTGAGCGCCTGTAGCAGGTCAAAGGCTTCTGGGCCACGCACTTCGCCCACGAGGATGCGGTCGGGCCGATGCCGCAACGTCGCGCGGAGCAGGTCCGCGATGGTGATGGCCGGCAAGGGCGCCTCCTGGCCGAGGGGCGTTTGTGCGCGTCGTGCCTCGAACCGCACAAGGTTTGGCTTGTCGATCATGATCTCGGAGGTCTCTTCGATCAGGACGATGCGATCCGCGTCGGGAATCGTGGCGGCGAGTGCGTTCAGGAGCGTGGTCTTTCCGGTGCCGGTGCCACCGGAGATCAGGATGTTGCGGCGGCCTCGAACAGCATCTTGAAGCTGCGACGCAAGCTCCGGTGTGAGGCTCTGGACGTCGAGCAGATCTTGCAGCGAATACCGTCGTGTGAATTTGCGGATCGTGAGCGTCGGTCCGTTCACTGAGCACGGCGGGAACATCGCCGCCACGCGCGAGCCGTCCTCCAGCCGCGCGTCGAGGACCGGCTGGGCCTCCGAAATTTCGTCGCCACACGTGCGCGCGATGTTCTTGATCGCAACCTTGAGGTTGCGCTCGTCGAGCACCAGCTCCGGCACCTGTTCAAGCGTGCCCTCGCGCTCGACGAATACGCGCCGGCCGCCGGCATTGACCATGACTTCGGTCACCGTTGGATCGAGCAGCAAATGTTCGAGCGGCTTCACGAACGGGAGGATGCGCGCAAAGCTGCTCACAACGCACCCGCGGCCACGTGGCGGAAGTAGCTCGTGTCGACGTCGAGGTAGTGCGGTTTCAAGTAACAGTACGTCGGCGGTTGCGGATTCAGGCCGTCGTACGGGAGGACGATGGCCTGGCCGTTCTGCAGCTCGCTGAAGACCTTGGGCTGGAAGACGTAGTCGACCTGAAACGAGTAGTGCTTGCTGGCCGTCACGGTGGACTTATGAGCAGCCGCGCGGCCGGTGAGGAGCGAGACACGCGCGTCTTGCCCGGCTTCGGTGAGCTGGTACGACGGCTTGAGCTGCTCCGCGCGCCCGCACAGTTCCGCGGCAATGCGGGCGGTGAATTCATCGGACGAGGCCAGGAAGATCTTCGTGCGGAAACACTGCAGCAAGGTGCGCCACGATTCCTCGCCTTGAATGGCTGATCGCAGCGAGCTGATGCTTTGGGTCGCGACAATGGGAATCAGGCGCGCCTGCCGACTCAGCGCGAACGTGCGTTCGTCGCCAGACGGGTCCGTGTCGCCCGTGGTGGCAAAGCTATGGTATTCGTCACAGACAAACAGGAGATCCCGCCACGGTCTGCGAGGCGCAGCGGCGATCTTCGGGATGCGTGACACCACTGCGCGTTGGAAATCCATCTTAACCATCACGCCGAGCGCGCGCGCGAGTCCCGGATTCAGGCCCACCGGAAAGTTCAAGACGATCACCTTGCCGGCTTCCAAAAGCTGCTCCATCGGGGGCAGCGGTGTTCCGTGTCGTTGGCCGGGTTTCGGTGGGTGGGTATAGGCCGATTTCGGCGGACAAAACGCCCGCGCGACGACCGGGTTGTCGTCGAACAACGACAGGAACACCACGATACCCTCGACGATGGACGATCGCAGGCGCGGTTCCAGCCGCATCCAATTGTGCTTATACCAACGTTTGACCGCTTCGAACTGCTCGCGCTGGTCGGACCAGGCGGCGTCGCGCGCGTGGCGCTCCACGACAAACGCAATCCCTTGCTCGGTGAGGAACGTCTCCAGTTCGGGGGTGTGTTCATGGAGGAACTGGCCTTCTGGATCGTCGGTCCAGTCCGGCCAGGCGCTGTCTGCCATGGTGACGTGGAAATCGAAGCCGGCGATCCGGATTCCGGCGCCTGTCCCACCAAACTTCTGCTCTCCGCGTTCGATCGCCTGTTGAATCAGGCTTTCATCGATGGCGTAGTGGTAGATCTCCGCGAACTGTACGGCTCCGCACTCGTGATGAACACGTACCTCAAGATCGCGCTCGTCCTTCTCGCGCTCCTCGCCCTGGGCCTCGTCGGACTGAACTTTCGGACGCAGGCGAAGTACGCCAATGTGAAACCGCTGGTCATCCGGATCGACGATGTGGGTCGAGCGGAAGCGGTCGCCTACGACGCGGCGACGTATCGGCCGCAGGCGGCCGAGCTGCGCTACTTCCTCACGCGCTTCGTGGCCATGCACTTCAGCCGGCTGCGCGCAACCATCCAGCGCGACTATCCGGACTCGCTGTTCTTCCTGGACCCCGCGCTGGCGAACGCCACGATCGCCCAGAACGAGCAATCCCGCGTGATCGAGGCGTTCCTGACGAACGCGTCAGACGACGAGGTGGACATCGAGGTGAAGAACGTCACGTTCGGCGAGCTGAACAAGTCGCCGTACAAGGCGTCCGTTGATTTCGAGAAGCACTACCTCGCGCTCGGCACCAGGCAGGAGCGCAGGCGTGAGACCTACGTCGCCCAGTTTGATTTCGTGCTTCGCGACGTCGTGCCCAACGCGTTCATCCGCGTCAACCCGTTGGGGCTTCAGGTGACCTATTTCCGAGTGGATCAGGCGTTCCGGTAGGTGGAGCCATGCAGAGCAATCTTGAAGACGTCCGGGAGTGGATGGCCGAGGGCGATCGCCTCATGGCGCAAGCCTACGACTACCTCAACATGGGCACCACCGACCCCATGCAGCTCGATTTGCCCTCGAACCACAGCCTGTAGAGGTGATTGATCTTCCTGCTTTCCTTTGCGTTCTTGAGCGCCGCAGCCGCCTGTGCAAGTCTGATGCGGCGAAGCGCCTCGTCATCAACCGGGCCCCCAAGCAGGCTGGTCTGGCTGGTCAGACCGCGAGCCATGGCCCGGAGCAGAGCTCGGTCCTTGGGGTTATTCGAACTCCGCCATGCACGGTAGATAGGGTAGAACCAAGAATCCGCCCGGAAGGCTAGGAAAGGAAACCGCGACACGTATTCTTCAACGACCTTCCGTCGCTGAGGCTGTGTCTCCGCGCCTTGATACTGTCCTTCGTAGTAGCCTTGAACGGCACTTTGGCGATCGTTGAGCATCGTACGCCCCACCGTGGATTACCAGCGGTCACGCAACAGGGTCGATAGCGCGACTGCAACTTCTGGCTCTGTCGCGTTTTGTAGTCGAGTCGCGCGCATCGGGTGAGTTGCTGCGTGAGAAGGATGAGCACCAGGACGTTGCCGAGCTGCGCTTCTGTGTGCTCCTGCCCAAAGTTCGTCTTACTAACACGCCCCAGTTTACGTTAGCGCAAGCTCGCGGCCTAAGATGCTCCGCAATGGAGGTCGTCGACGCTGATGATCAGCATCATCCTGACGTTCATGCGGCCCACGGCCGACTCACCGATGCGCGTCCCGCGGTGTCCCCTCTGTGCGGGCGTGTGGCATACCGCGTTTACGATTACCACTCAGTGCAGGGCGACGTCAGTCATTAGAATCAGGGCGGAGAACCATGACGAGGAAGTCCGAGGAAGCTGCGCGCTCGATGGCAGAGTATGGCGTGGCGTGGCCGGACGGCAGTGAAGATCTCTTTCGGCTGACCGCCGACGAGCGCGGACACGTACTCGTGCGGCACATGGACTCCAGCTATGACCGCGCGGAAGGATTCAAACGTGCCGGAGACGCACTCGCCGATCGGTGCATCGAGCTCGCGGTCGGAGGCTCAATCGAGGAGACGATGGTGCTGGCTGTGCTCCATGCGTACCACCACGCTATCGAGATTGAACTGAAGCGGCTCCTGGGCGCGCTGTACCGCTTTCACGGTGTCGAGAAGGGTAGGCCGCACCACCATGAGATTGTCGAACTGTGGACGGAAGTGCGCGGACTGTTGCGCCGAACCTCTGGAGACCTGACGGACGCTGTTGACGTATCGATTGCACGTTGCCTGACCCAACTGGCTGAGAGCACGGCGAAAGGAGAGGCTTGCCGTTACTCGCACGACGATAAAGGCAATCGTCTTGAGATGACGCAGCATTTCCTAGACTTGGCGAACCTCAAGGAGGTCGTGAATCGCATCACTACCTATCTTGCATGGATGCGTGACCGCTACGTGGATCGTGAAGCCGCACGGCGTGAATGGGAGAAAGAGCAGAAGAGCTGGTGAACGGCGCCGTGAAGCTTGATCGCCCTCCGGGCGACGCCAGTCTGTTGTGCGCGGCGTCAACTACTTTTGCCGGTCGACGACAACTATTTCTGCCGGCGAAGGGCTAGCGAATGGAGCGCGGCTGGTGACCGCAGCA
>MEKR01000071.1:28894-73453 GCA_001767035.1 Acidobacteria bacterium RIFCSPLOWO2_02_FULL_61_28 | reverse complement strand
GTACGAATGCGGGCTGCGGGAATTCGGCGAGAACCGCGTGCAGGAATTCTGCCAGAAACTTCCTTCCCTGCGCACACCCGGCGCGAACTTTCATTTGATCGGCCACCTGCAATCGAACAAGGTTCATCAAGCACTGGCGTTCGATTGGATTCAGACGGTGGACAGCGAGCGCCTGGCGCGACGGCTCAGCCAGGCTGCCATCGAAGCCCAGAAAACGATCCCCGTTTTGATCGAAGTCAAGATGGACGAAGAAGAGACCAAAACGGGCGTCCCGGAATTCGATCTGGCGAGCCTTGTTTCCGTCGTGGCGCCGCTCGAAGGACTCGATCTGCGCGGACTGATGACAATGCCGCCCTATACGGAAGACCCCGAAGGGGGGCGTCCCTACTTCCGCCGACTGCGGGAGATGCGCGACCACCTCCAGGAATCGGACTTCCCGCAACTGCGGGAGCTTTCGATGGGCATGAGCCATGACTTCCCCATCGCCATCGAGGAAGGCGCGACCATCGTGCGGGTGGGGACTGCGCTCTTCGGGCCGCGAAGCGTCGCAAGAAGTGGTTAGTGGTTGCAGTGATTGTGCGAACATGATCCTCCGCGTTCGGGTCCAACCGCGAGCCAAGAAGAACGCTCTGGCCGGGCGGTTCGACTTTGCTCACCGCCCTGAGCGACAGTCGAATGGGCGGCTGGAGCAAGAATGGAAGCTGCTGCTGACCGCCCCGCCCGTCGAAGGCCGCGCCAATCAGGCGTGCATTGAGTTTTTTGCGCGCGGATTGGGAATTCCTCAGTCTCGGGTCCGGCTGATCTCCGGCGCGAAGTCGCGCCACAAGGTGCTCGAACTCGACGGGGTCAGCGAAGAGGAGTTCCTGCGGTTTGCTGCTTCCGGTCGGACCTGACTGGAGATGCGAGCCACAGAGTCACAGCGGAGAAAGGAAGTCGGAAGACAATCCACATTCTATCGCCCGAGTTTCTGTGGGAAAGGAAGCCGGCTGGAATCAGTGCATAGAGAGTGATTTCTGCATATACTGGAGTTTAGACCGCTTTCGATTTGGTGTAGAGGGATTGGATCTCGTCAGGGCATGGCTTTAGCCATGCCGAAAAGACGGCCTCTCGGAGCGGGCTTTAGCCCCTGAGGTTGGTCCCTCAGCGGCTGAAGCCGCAAGGAAAAGGAATGGATTGGCACGCGTTACGGCACGACTGAAGTCGTGCCCTGACGTCCCCCCTGCTCTCTACAGCAATACTGAAACTGGTTTAGCCGCGCGGTGGGCCGGAGATGTCGCCTGCGGCCGGCGCGCGAGGAATGGAAGACATGCCGTCGAAGGAAGCAGCGTCGGATCAACCCGCCAAGGCCGAGTTGCCGGTGGGTCCGGTTCTGGCGGCCTGCCTGGTGCCCGGCGGCGGGCACTTCTGGCTGCACCGCTGGGGCCGGGGAGCGATCCTGCTGGCTTCCGTCGGCGCGATGTTTGTTTCGGGGCTGCTCATGCAGGGCCGGTTCTTCCAGCTCGAGCCTGCGAACATCGTCGAGACGCTTGGATTCCTGGGCGATGTCTGCTCGGGACTGCTCTTTGTGGTTGCCAAGCTGGCGGGCTATCAGACCCTGGCCTCCGCCTCACCGATTGCAGATTATGGGACCAAATTTCTGTTAGTGGCGGGATTGCTGAATGTTCTTTGCGTCCTGGACGCCTACGACATCGCCGTCGGCAACAAGGATTAGCCCTCAGACCCGGCGCTGAGCAGGGTTAGAAATTAGATGTTTTTCTCTCACCTCATGGCGACGTTTCTCTTCGCCCTCTTCACGTCCGTCGTGTTCGGGGTCACGAGCAAGCATACCGACCGCGAGCGGCTGCTCTACGGGGCCTGGGTCTTTGCCTTGTTTTTCTTGATCACGTTCGGCGCGGGATGGTTCATGTACATTCTCCGTTAGGTCCCCGAGCGAAAATCCTAAACGCCTTCAGTGCGTAAAAAAGAAGCAGCCGACGGACGGGCTGAGAGGTGGGTCGGCCGACAAGGGCGGAAATTCCGCAGCAGGGCTTTCGGAATCGGCCGTGGGAGGGGCGGATTCAAGACTCGCAACCGCCAGTCCCGCCGGCAGCGGCGAGCCGGGAGCGTCCAACCGAAACCGGAGAACCGCTATCAACCCTTCGGGAATTTCCCGGCGGCCGGCGGAAACGGTCACTTCGATCACCGTCTCCTCATTCGTCATTCCAGGCTCTCGGGCGGGCTGTCTTATTTGCCGGGCTGAAACCTTCCACCTGGACCGGGGAGGGGTTTCTGCTCTTTGAAATCGCCAGGGTCCGCGCGGCAGAGTCACTTCGACACGGAGGCTTCCAGAAGGCGCCTCGCGGCGCGGAGTGAAGTAGAGAGGGACGCTCGCTTCCCGTGCGCGGGGACGAGTTGGCTCTCCCAGTTGCAATTTCGGCCCCGAACCCTGTTCCCCGGCCTTCTGCTGCGCAGCGGCTTGACCGGCAGCCTGGCCAACCCGGTTCGGGATTGCCGAAAGTCTTGCGGCCGAGATGGAATCCGGCGAGAGCGCAGCGATGGCCAGAAGCATTCGGATCGAACAGCGAAGAACGCAATGGCCACTCTTGAAAATCACGGCTCGCCTCTCACCTTCTGGAAACCATCTTAATCTCGCACCGCTGCCGGTCGCAAGGGAGGCGAGACGGGGCGGCACACGATCCCTTGTCCTTCTGCTCTCACAACCGTCTTGAACGCCGACCAGCTCAGGACTATACTCGGAAACAGAAAGGAGAAAATCCATGTATCCTGCAATCGTTCTCGCCGTGATCGCTGTTCTGTTGATGGGGCTTGCCGTCTCGGGTGTCATTTGGTACTGGGGTCCGCGATTCTGGAACCGGTTCCTGCTCTGCCCGGAGAAGAATCTTCCGGCCCGCGTGATCTTCGGGCGGAAGGAAGGCTCGTTTGGGAGCTTGGAAGCGAGCGACGTGAAAGAATGCTCCCTGTTCGCGGGCGGACCAGTCACCTGCGACAAGCACTGCGTCAGCTAGGATCGAGGCAAGCCAAGGACCATTCCCAAGGATTCATCGGGGAACAATCCTGCCGTAACGGTGGCTCCCGGGCAGAAGTGCAACCCGGCGGAGCACGCCGCGGACTGTAACAAGTCAGAACTCTGGCAAAATAGCTGTTGATGCCTGTGCGCCCGATCCCTCCCCGTTGGCGAGTCCCCGCCGCTTTCTTGCTCTTCACCCTCTTCTTCTATTGGAAAATCCTGTTTACCAACCGCCTCATGTTTCCGTGGGACGCGGCGGAGTTTTTCTACCCCTACTTCCACTTTGTTCACGAGGAGCTGCGGCATCTCCGTCTGCCGTTCTGGGACCCGTACGTCATGTCGGGGTTCCCCATCATCGGCGACATGGAAGCGCAAATCTTCTACCCGATCAACTGGCTCTTTGTTCTGCTGAATCCGTTTGCGCCGCTTCCGTACAAACTGGTAGAGGGCCAGCTCATCCTCCATTTTTTTCTGGCCGGATTGTTCATGTATTACCTGGCCCGCGAGTTCGTTTCCACGGCAACTCCGGCGCTGTTGAGCGGAATATTATTCATGGCGAGCGGCGCCATGATCGCCCACACTCAGCACTTGGCCTCGATCAACTCCATGGCGTGGTACCCGCTGATTTTTCTCCTGGCCCGGCGCGGCCTTTTCGACCACAACTATTTTTTCACGGCCTCTGCCGGCATGTTGTTCGGAATCCAGATTCTGGCCGGCCACTGGCAGCACTCTGTATATCTCGGGCTGTTCTTATTCCTCTACTTCCTTTACGAGGCGTGCTTCGGACCATTCCGAAGAACACTGTGGCCGCGCTGGCTTGTTCAGTTGGTTGTCATCGCCGGGCTCGGCGCGGCGCTGGCGATGGTGCAGATCATTCCCTCCTACGAGCTGGGCAATCTGTCCGTGCGAAGCTATCTGACCGACTTGGACGTGACCGCCGGCAACGAGCCGCGCTTTCTCTGGACTCTTTTCCTCCCCAATTATTTCGGGGGTCTCAACGGCGTCTTCCAGTGGTATCCCTATGACCTGTCCTTCAACTATGTCTTCCTGACAGTTCCAGGCTGCCTGTTGGCGCTGCTCGGCTTGGTGGAAACCATCCGCCGGCGCAACTTCTTCTGGCTGGGAGCGATCCTGCTCTTCATTGAACTGTCCATTGGTTGGAACGGCCATCTGGCTTCGATCCTTGCACGGACTCCCCTCCTGAACTTATTCCGCAACGCGCCTACTTTCTTTGACCTGGCCAACTTCGGGCTTTGCCTGATGGCCGCCGTGGGAGCCGAAGCACTGTTTTCACGCGAACTGCCCCAGCGATTCAGGAAATATTTGACCGCAGGGCTGGGGATTCTGCTCTTCTCCGCCACCCTTCTTGGGCTGACTTGGCAACTCCCCTGGTGGACTCCCGGTTGGTCTCCTATGCTCGGGGCTCTGGCCTTGGTCAGCCTGATCTTGAGCGCAATGCTGCGAAACCGCATCAGCCCCGGTGTTTCGCAATGGGCGATCCTTGGCGTGATGGTCTTTGAGCTTTGTTACTACAACATGAACCAGACGATCAACGCGACCAGGGAGAATCCACAAACCTATCTGACCCGGGACCTGGCCATCCACCGCTCGGAGATGGTTCAGTTCCTGCGCTCCGACACAGCCAACGACTTTCGGGTGGCGGCGATTGCCGAATATCCGTGGAGCGGAAACGGCTGGAACGTTTGGCGGATTCCCGGTATTTACGGGTGGAACCCCATTACCCTGCGACGCTATGAGCGGTATATCCGCACATTTACCCAGACCTCCGATCACACCTTGCCGTACGGCGGGCCGGATCACAACATAGACTCTCCACTCTTGGATTTGCTGGGAACCAAATATCTATTGCTCGGCGACCCGGTGTTGGAAGAGAAACTGAAGCTCCGCGAATCTCCTCGGTTTGATCGGGCATTCTTCCTGGCTAACTGGTGGGCGCTCTACCGAAACAAGGATTACCTGCCGCACGGCTGGTTCTATCCCCGCGCAACCGTGGTTCCCAACGAAGATGTGGCGCTGGCGGTGATGAACTCGCGCTGGTTTGATGCGCGCCGCACGCTGGTTGTGGAAAAGGATGACCTGCGCGGGGAAGGAACTAGCCTGGCGGAAGAGTTGCCGACGATCTTCTTACGCCCGGAAGACGTCGCCGCCGCGTCCAACGGCCGCGCACTGGTGGACCCGCTTTGCCGCGCCCATCCGATCCTGTTCGGGGACTACTGGGGAGCCAGGGGCAGTTGGTTCCAATACAATGTAACCGGATTGACGCAGCCCGGCCGTTATCTGCTCCTGATGCAGTACACAGCCGGGCAGCTACCGACTCCATCCCTGCGAGTCGAAGTCAAGAATGAGAACAACACGCAAAGCCAGGACCCGGTTCCCTTGCAAGTGACCTACGACTGGGTCTGCCACAAGGCACGGACGGTGGAACTCGGCGAGGTTGAACTGGGGCCGGGCACAAACCAGATTACCGTGCGCTCCGAAGAGGACTCGGTCGTAAATATCTATTCGCTGTGGCTGGTCCGCATCCCGCCCGCGGCCCCTCCCGAACCAGTTACTTTTTCCTTCGACAACTTCTCCGCTGCCGCGAACCAGATTTCTTTCGATGTCCGCGTGGACCGGGACGGATTCCTTCTCCTCAACGAAATTCACTACCCGGGCTGGGAAGCAACGCTGGACGGGAAGCCGGTGGAACTTCTGCGCGCCGACACGATCTTCCGGAGTCTGTACGTCCCGTCCGGATCGCACCGCATCGGGATGCGTTTCCGGCCCCGCTACTTCGCCTGGGGAGCGGCGGGTTCGCTGCTGACGCTTGGTTCGTTCTTGGGTGTCTTGATCGTACGGCGGCGGCGGCGGAGCCAGAGAACCAGACCGTCTTAAGCGGAATTCCTGGTATAATCGGCGAACGAAGTAGCATGTCTGAAACCAGCACAGCTACGGTCACCACCCGTGCATCCGCGGGTTTGCCTTACGAGCCTTTGCCCGCCTTTGGTTTCCCGGACGACGCGGCGCTCGCCGACTGCCAGGGCAAGCGCATCGGTATTCTCATCGTAGCCGACAATACGCTCTCGACCTTGGCTCCAGTTCTCAAGCGGATCCCTCCCAATGTGTGGCAGAACATCGAGGAGGTGGTGGTTTTCGATAACGCCAGCCGGGACTCGACGTTCGAGCTTGCCGTAGGCCTCAAGACGGTCTGCGATCTTCCCAAGCTCCAGGTGCTGAAGCATCCGAAGAAGCTCGGTTACGGAGGGAATCAAAAGGCAGGCTATCGCTACTTCCTGGAAAAGGGTTTTGAGGTTGTCGTTTTGCTCCACGGCGACGGTCAGTACGCTCCGGAAATCCTCTCCCGCCTCTTCCATCCGATCGTCAGCGGGGAGGCCGACGCGGTCTTTGGCTCTCGGATGATGAAGAAGTATGGCCATCCCCTGAAGGGCGGAATGCCCTTGTACAAATACATCGGCAACCGCATCCTCACCATCTTCGAAAACCGCGCGCTCGGCATGTGCCTCAGCGAGTTTCACAGCGGTTACCGCGCATACAACCTGAACGCCTTGCGGGAGATGGATTTCTCCCATATGACAAACGACTTCCACTTCGACACGGAAATCATTATCAAACTAAACCACCGACACCGCCGGATCAAGGAAATCCCCATTCCGACTTACTACGGCACGGAGCTTCGTTATCTGAAGGGCCTCAACTACGCACTGAATGTAGTGCGAACCGTGTGGCACTACAAGCTAACGTGCCGGTCGGTTCGCTGCGCCCCGGAGTTCGCCGAGTACTTCATCCATTATCCCATCAAGGAGATGAAGCACTCCAGCCACGATTACGCGCAGCGCTTCGTGGGCAGCCATCAAGAGGTGCTCGACATTGGCTGCGGAAAAGGGTTCTTCGCAGCCCAATTGAGAAAGAACGCCAACCGGGTGGTCGGCGTGGATTCGATTCCTAAATCCCCGGAACACGAGGCTCTCGAGCAATATATCGCCGCCGACCTGGACGTGGATCAGGAGCGGATTCTCCCGCGGTTAAACGGCCGCCGTTTCGACCGGGTCTTGCTGCTCGACGTGCTGGAGCATCTGGTTCACCCTGAGGGCCTCCTGGCCGCAGCCCGAGCGGCGTTGAAGGACAACGGGTGTCTGGTTGTGTCGCTGCCCAACGTCGTCAACATCACGGTACGGTTAATGCTCTTTCTCGGCCGGTTCGATTACGCCGATCGCGGGATTATGGATCGCACGCACTTGCGGTTCTTCACGCGGGATACGGCCCGCCGGCTGCTGGAGGAGAACGGCTACGAGATTCTCGAAGAGAAGATGACCGTGATGCCGGTGGAGTTGATTCTCGGCTTGTCGCCCCGCAACCTTCTGATCCGCGCCCTCAACGGGTTTCTCGCCGCTTTGACTGCTGTGCTTCCTGGGCTATTCGGTTACCAGATCATGTTCCTGGCGCGCAACAGGCAAACTTTTCAGCAGCCCTAGCAATATACGGCTGCATCGCCCGCTGCTGCTCGCGCTTCAGGCATGTTTCGCGGCCTTTTCTCCCCGCCATACCAACGCGGCGAAAATGCTCGTTCCCGCAACAGCCAGAGCCGTCAAGAGCACCCCCGCCAGGAACCATCGCGGCCGGTATCGGAGCACGATACGGTTTTCTCCGCTCGATACGATCAGCCCGCGCAGCAGGCCGTCTACCTTATAGATATGGGCCGGTTGCCCGTTCACGGTAGCTTCCCATCCCGGGTAAAATACTTCGCTGAGCACGAGCAATCCGGGACTGGATGTCTTAACAGTGAGGTCAAACCGGTCCTCCTGGTAATGATGAAAGGTTATCTGGGAGGAATCCGCTGATCCGCCTTCGAGCGCAACCTCCGGCCGTTCGCCGACGAAGGCCACCTGCAACGGATCGAAACCACCCTCCTGAATTCGCTTCACTAACTTTTCGTGCGAAGGTTCGACTACGACATTCCGCACCACCCATGCCCGGGGACAATTGGACGGCTTTTCAAATACTTTCCACTGCCCGCTCGTAAAGACAGGACTCTCTGGCCGGTCCTTCCGATTCCCCACGACATAGCGAACATTCAACAGACACGATCCGTTGGGGGACCACTTCACGGGCAGGTAATCATCGAGCATGGAGGCGCCCCAGCCATCGGTCGTTTGAATGCCAAAAACGTCCCCCATGCTGGAGGGATAATTTTCCCCTTCCCAGTCAATCCGAAACAGACCGGCTTGCGATTGGAGGAAGTCTACCACCGGCCGCATGCTCATCATCTGCTCCAAGTAGTCCGTGCCCTTCTTCTGCTCGGCCATCTTTTCCAGTAGACCCTGATTCCAGGTAAGCACACTCAGATCGCATATAATGACCGCGAAAAGAATGAACCGCGCCAGCCCCGTCCGATTTCCACGGATGATGTAAAGAAAGGTAGCCCAGGAACAGATGACAAAAAGCAGGGAAACGTAAAACCACTCGTTGATTTCCGGCCTGCCCAACATTGTTGGTATTCCCAGTGTGAGCAATACGACAATCACGGTCCATTGCAGAACGCGATTGAGCCGGGAAAAGGGCTCCTGCAAACGCGCCTCTCCCGAGAAGAGACTCTGCACGCCGAAACCCGCCAGCACGGCCATCGCAAAATGGGTCAAGTAGAGGAAGCGGCCGGCTTCCCAAGCTTTATCCATATAGGGAACGAGTAAATAGACTAAGCCGTGAAGAAAAGAAAAGGAGCCCAAGGCATAGAAGAACGCCAGCACCCCCAAACCAGCCAGATACCTCACCCAGACTTTTCCCCAATGCTGCCAAACTCCGATCACCGTAAGAAGCAGCGGCATGACTCCAAAATACGTGCTGAATTCACCCGATCCAAGGTTCGCGCTCCCGAACAAGAAAGCGAAGAGAGAACGCGGGCCTAGATTATAGATTTCACTGGTGACCTTATAGGGGATTCGCTGACGAAACAGCCCGGACCACTCCCCGGTCCACCGTCTCGCCAGTGGAGCATATTCGAGGGACGGGAATAGCTGGAGACTGGCAGCCGCAAAGGAGACGACGCCCACAACGAGGACAAGGATTACGCTCCATCGGAGGCGAGAACGCAGGGCGTCGTGAGCGGCTGGATCGGTAGAGGGCTGGAAGGCAAAGAAAAGTGCAGCGCTGACGACGACCAGAACATCCATCAGGGGGATGTGCAGGCTTCCCGCCAGAATGGCCATTGCCATGCAAAGCCCGCTGAAGCAAGCATTGAGAATTCGCTTCGCATTGGTTTCGGCGTGGAGCGCGCGAAGCAAGAACAGGAAGATCAGCGGCAACCAAACCGCGCTATCGGCCAGGTTGACCCATCCGAGCCTGCCGAAGAAGCCACCGAACGTAAAACAAGCCGCTGCCACGAAAGCCGCGAAGCTGTTCTTGATGCCCAGTTCTTTGGCAAGGAAAAACATGAACCAGGCTCCCAGCAGATGCGCAAGGACGAAGGACTCGTGAAACAGTCGCGGCGAAAGAATCCCCGACTCTCCCAAGGGCCACAGGTACATCAGGAGCTTGAACGGATAGAAAACACTCGTTTGCGGCTCCCCCAAGAACGTGTGGCCCGAAAGCGTGTACGGATTCCAGGCCGGAAAAATACCCTTCTGAATGGTTCGAACGGCGTAGGCATACCACGCGTAGGCTTGGTTGGTGCCTTCCCACCCAATGATGATAGAGAACTGGCTGGTAAAGAGAATCTTCCAGAAAAACAACGCGACGACGACTGCGAGCAACGATAACCACTTGAGGTTCTGGCGCATCGGGACCTTCCTAAGTCTGGGTCGAACCGTCGTCTGGTCAGTTCCGCGATCGTGCTTTCCCGAGAGGTGCTTCTAAAAGAGTGGGGATACGCGGGCACAGTGAAAGTCTATTTCGCCATCCGTTGCCGGAGCGCGTGTCTATTCAAAGTCAAAGTTTTCGATATGCATGGCCGGGTCGTTGCGGACCAGGACGGGTTTGCCGAACATTTCCTCGATTTCCGGGAGGATGGTGTTGTCGCGCGCCTTCAGCGCCTTCCCCACTTCCGGATTCACCCGCAGCGTGACCTGTTTGCCTGCCAGTTCCCGGGCCCGTTTGCGTGCTTCGGTGTAAATCTCGGAGCAGATTGTGGCGGGGGTCTTGACAAAGCCGGAGCCGCCGCAGTTGGCGCAGTGCTGGCCCAGGGTCCGCTCGAGCGATTGCCGGACCCGTTTTCTGGTGATGGCGACCAAACCAAATTCATTGAAGGACAGGATCTTCGAGGGAGCCCGGTCGGCTCGCAAGGCATCCTCCAGAGCTGCCATCACTCTCAGCCGGTTCTTGCGCTCGTCCATGTCAATGAAGTCAATGACCAGAATGCCGCCCAAGTCGCGCAGGCGGATCTGGCGCACAATTTCCTGAATCGCATCCACGTTGGTCTTGACGATGGTGTCCTCCAGGCGGCTGGACTTGCCCACAAACTTCCCCGTGTTGACGTCAATCGCCACCAGGGCCTCCGTCTGATTGATCACAATGTAGCCGCCGGACTTGAGCCAGATTTTGGACTTCAGCGCCTTGTTGATCTCCTCCTGGACGCCCATCTGCTCAAACAGCGGGATGTCCTTGGTGTACAGTTTCACGCGGCCCACCAACGACGGCTGGAAGCGGCTGACCCAATTCACCAGCCGCTCGTATTCCGATTCGTTGTCCACCCAGACCGTGGTGAACTCTTCCGACAGTTGGTCCCGCAAGATCCGCTGCACCAGGTCCAAATCGTGATGGAGCAGGGCGGGCGCCTTCGCCTTCTCCGCCTGCGCCTTGATGTCGGCCCACAAATTGGCCAGAAACAGGATATCTTGCCGCAACTCTTCCTCGCTCCGGCCTTCTCCCGCCGTGCGCACGATAAAGCCGCCCGGAATGTCCTGACTGTGGGCCTGGATGATCCGTTTCAGCCGCTGCCGTTCTTCATCGGAAGCGATCTTGTGCGAGACGCCCACATGACCGACCGTGGGCATGTAGACCAGATAGCGGCCGGGCAAGGCAATGTGGGACGTGATGCGAGCGCCTTTTTTGCCGAGAGGCTCCTTGGCGATTTGTACGATGATTTCCTGGCCTTCTTTGAGCAAATCGGCGATCTGCGGCGCGGGGGCCGTCCGCTCGCGGGGGCTGCTGCTTCGGGGAGGCGCATCCGTTCGTCCTTCTCGTCGAGCCATCCAGCGGGCTTTCCGCATGTACCGGGGATTCCGATGGCCGTCGCGGACAAACGCCTGCTGGGGCTGGGGCGACCCCGGCGCTTCGGGCGCGCGTGCTTCGCCCTCGACCGGGGCAGGCTCCCCTTCTTCGCCCTCAGGGATTTCTTCCGGGAAAGGAGCCAGAACCGGCGTCTCGTCCTCCGACAACATCTCCCTAATTTCTTCGGGCGCGGCCGGTGGCTGGTCCGCCAGCGATTCCAGCACTTCCACCTCTACCGACTTTTCCTCGATGGGAGGCAATTCGGGCGCCATCGCCTGCCAGGCAGGCGATGTCTTCTCTTCCGGCGCCGGGGCCACCGGCTCCGCCCGGGCGGTTTCCGCGGAAATGATTACACCGGATTCCATTCCCATTCCAACCACCGTCGCTGGGGAGGCAGGCAGTTCCTCGAAAGCGGCCGACACGAGTTGCGGCACAGTGGGAAGGTTCGCTGCGGGCGGCCCCTCAGCCGTCCCGGCCTGGGCTTCCGGAAAAGCGTCGTGTGACTCCCGTGTCTCCGGAAGGGACAACTCCGTTCCAGGATGGACGGTTTCCGGCGGTCCTGGTTCTGAAGGAGACTGCACCGTCGCGGAAAGTTCCGCTTCGGGGGCCGGTTGTACATCCGAAGTCGCCCCCCGACCCCGGTACTTGGCCAAGGATTCGCCCGGCAAGATCGTCGGCGTGGAAACTGATTCTGCGGGAGGCCGCTCCGGTCTTTCTGGTCTCTGAGGCCTTTCTGATCTCTCGGGTCTCTCGGGTCTCTCCGGCCTCTCCGGAGCGCCGGGGACATCCTGGCGCGAATACTTGGATTCCGGAAAGCCTTTCCGGCGGGGCCGGTGACGGCGCGAGCGGCGCGAAGACGGGTAGGGTTCCTTGCCCGGAATCGCGGATTTCTCCGGGGGGGACGGCTCGGAAACCCGAGGAGGTTCCGGTCGGGCTACTGGGGGAGGGATCACCGTCGCTTCCACGGGACTCGCCTCCACCGGGCGGCTTTCCTCCATTTTGATCACTTTGTCTTCCACCGAGGAAACGATCTTCTCGTACTCCTCGGTGTCTTCAAAAAAGTCGGAAACATAGAGGAAGGCGTCCCGCTCCAGTCCGACATCCACAAACGCCGACTGCATTCCCGGAAGGACGCGCGTGACCCGCCCTTTATAGATGCTTCCTGCCAGGCCATATTCCTTGAGTCGTTCGAAGTAGACTTCCACCACCTGGTTGTCTTCCAGGATGGCCACTTTGGTTTCGTGGCTGGAAGACGACACCACTAATTCTTTTGTCATGCCTGCTCCTTGGGCTTCGCAGAACGCGGGGCGGGACACGCTGGAAACAGTCTGGGGGAAAGCTGCGAGGGATAGACAGATTCTCAGAGCGAGCGGTGGAAACTGATCGGGTTCGGCTCCTGCGGCCCGTTCTCTTGCGCCGCGGCGAATCCCTGTCGTTCATTCGGTCGAAGCCGGCATCGCCTGCCGTTGCCGCCCGGAACCATGCGCAATCCAACGCTCCGAGCTTCCGCGGCCGGCTTCCCATCCCGAATGTTCTCTCGTACCGAATCTTGTTCTGTCGCTCCGAGAATTCCGGACAATGCTTTGCTACCCGGGAAAGCCCTCACCGGCTCTCCGTCGCAGTCCCTAACTCTTCCAAGGCCCCGTCGGCCTTTCCGGATGCGTACTGTTCAACCTCGTGTTTCGAAAATTGTTTCGGAGTCCTGAACCGTAATCCCTCCGACATTCTTTGTACAGCGGCGGCCACCGTCTCCGGACCAATCCCCGCTGGCTTCCTGCCTGGGTCCTTGCTCGCGGCGGCCGCACGCTTGCTGTGATTGAATAACTATCAATCCGAATGATGGACCTTCAACATCTCCCTCTAGAGTCAGTTCACGAACCGGCGGATTCGCACGCTGTTTACCAAACCCATCGCCACACACGTAAACACCACGGACGATCCGCCGTAGCTCATCAATGGAAGGGGAATCCCGGTGACCGGCAGATACCCGACCACCATTCCCACGTTCACCAACACCTGAAACGTACACACACCCAAGACCCCTGTCACCAGGAACATGCCTGCCGCATCGGAGGCTGTCTGGGCGTTATACACCAGTCGCAACAAGGCAATGAAATAAAGCAGCAGAGCGAATAGGACGCCAAAAAATCCGTGCTCCTCCGCGTAGGCCGCGAAGATGAAATCGGTGTGCGGCACGGGCAAAAACCGCAATTGCGTTTGCGTGCCCTGGGCGGTTCCCTTGCCCCAGAGTTGCCCGGAACCCACGGCGATTTTCGATTGCAGAACCTGATACCCGGAATGTTTGGGGTCCTGCTCGGGGTTCAGAAAGTTGGAAATCCGGGCTTTCTGGTAGGGCTTCATGAAATGGAGGGCGACGGGCAGAGCCAGCACGCCGATCAGGACCATGGCCGCAAAAAAGCGGAGCCGCAACCCGGCCAGGAACAAGGCAGTCAAGGCGATGGGAACGAGGGTCAGGGCGGTTCCCAAATCCGGCTGCACCGCGATCAGGACGAATGGGATTCCGACGGCAACCGTCACTTTCCACAGGTCCGCGAGGCTCACCTCCTCGACTTGGGACTCGCCAAAGAATCGCGCCAGCAAGAAGATGATGGCCAGCTTCGCGAATTCCGAAACCTGAAAACCAAATCCGCCGACCCGAATCCAGCGGCGGGCGCCTCCCACCTCGCTGCCCAGGAGCAGCGTCCCCGCCAAAAGACAGAGAACCACGAAATAGAACCAGGGCGCATAATTCAGCAAATCGTGATAATCGTAAAAGGAAAAGATCAACAGCAAGCCGATGCCCAACAACACCCAATAGATTTGCTTGATCTGGACGCCCGCGAACCGGGTGCCGGCGGTGGTGCTGTAAATCTGCACAATCCCCATCCCGGCGATGAGCGCCAGAACACTCAACAAGACCCAGTCAGAATCTCTCCAGGAAACCAGACGGCTCACAGACCCTCGCGGCTCCTTTCCACCTGAGACGCCGTTGGAGCAAGAACGGCCGCCTGTTTGTTCGGTTCCGCCTGGATGGCCAACTGCGGACGGATCCCGTTCTTCTTGTCAAAGTACGTCTTGATGACATCGCGCGCCAGCGGGGCGGCCAGATAGCCGTGTTCCCCGCCCTGGTATAGAACCACGACCACGATCTCCGGATTGCGTCGCGGCGCCAGACCCACAAACCAAGCGTTGTCCCTCAGACGTAGTCCCGCTTCCCGGGCGGTTCGGGCAGCCTTTATGCTGGCAATTTGCGCCGTGCCGGTCTTCCCGCCCACATCCAGTCCGGCGATGCGCGCCCGGCCACCGGTGCCACCCTCGTTGACCACGCCGTAGAGAGCATCGGTGACCGCTGCCACGGTCGCTTCCTGCAACGCCACTCGCACTCCCGCGCCGGGGAGAACTTTTCGGCCGCGAGCCGCCAGTTCCTGAGGCAAGACCAGACGCGGCCGGGCAAAATAGCCTCCCGACGCGATTCCGCCCGTGCTGTAGGCCACTTGCAATGGGGTAACCGTCAACGCTCCTTGCCCGATCGCCAGCGAGATCGTTTCGCCCGCATACCACTCCTCCCGGAAGACCCGCTCTTTCCACTCCGGAGAGGGAACGGTGCCGACTTCTTCGTGCGGCAGGTCAATCCCCGTCCTCCGCCCCAAGCCGAACTGTCCCGCGTAATCAGCGATGCGTTCCACGCCCAGGTTCTTACCAAGGTTGTAGAAGAACACGTCGCAGGAGTGCACGATGGCCTGGTGCAGGTTCACGCGCCCATGTCCCTTCGTTTGCCAGCATTTGAAATAGCGTCCATAGAAGGACGCCCCGCCGGGACAATAGAAACTGGTGTCTTCCCGCGCCACTCCGGACTCCAGTGCCGCCGACGCCAGGATTATTTTGAAGATCGAACCCGGAGCCAACTGCGCCTGGATCGCCCGGTTCACCAGAGGATTGTTCGGGTCCGTAACCAAGCGGACCCAATCCTGTCTGGAAATTCCGCTCGTAAACAGGTTCGGATCGAAGGTCGGACGACTCACCAGGGCCAGCACTTCCCCGGTCCGCGGGTCGAGCGCGATGAGTGCTCCGCTCTCCTCCTGGAAACCCTGCTCCGCAACGGCTTGCAGGTCATAGTCTATCGTGAGCCGGAGATCTTTTCCGGGCGTGGGGGAGCGCGCGTCCAGCACGGCCATCTCTGTGCCGAACGTATTTACAACGACGCGACGGGCCCCATCGGTTCCTTGCAGAATATCGCTGTACTGACGTTCGATGCCCGCCTTGCCGACAGAATCGCCCGGCTCCAGCAGAGCCAGTTCGGGCAAATCCAAATCATTTTCCGACACTTCGCCGACATACCCCAACAAATGCGCCGCAAACGCGTTCGGGGGATAAAGGCGAGTCTGCACGGTCATCAAATCCAGACCCGGATACTCGCTGCGGTGAGCCTCGATGAACGCGACGTCCTGCCAGGAAGCTTTCTCCCGCACAAGAATCGGACGGAGCGGAGCCTTGCGCCGGGCGCTCTCGATGCGCCGGGCTAGCTCGGCCGGCTCCATCCCTAACCCTTCCGCAATGCCCGTCAAGTGCTCTTCGAGCTTCTTCGAGTCTCCCCACTGCGCGACGATGCTGAAGGAAGGATAATTGTCCACCAGGACCCGGCCATTGCGGTCGAGAATGCGGCCGCGGGGCGCAGGAATCGGCAACTCTTTGATGTGGTTGCGTTCGGCGAGGCGGGTGTAGTACTCGGGGTCGAGGATTTGGAGCCGCCAAAAACCACTGATCAGTAACAGGAAAACCAGCACGACGCCCCATTGCAGCCAGACAAGCCTACGGGCGGCGAAGCGAGTTTCCTTCTCGGCAAACTCCATTTGGGTAAACCGCTTCCACTCTCAACAACTTAGAAGACCCTGCGATCCGTCCCAGCAAGCCGCCATCACGCGGTCTTTCTGAACCGATCCAGTAACTTAAATAGTAGCACACCGACTAGGGCATTGACAAGCGCCCCGAGCAGACGTTCCTGAATGCCCACTTCAATCGGCTGGCTCAACAGGACGGCCCCCAAAAAATACAGCAGTCCGAAGTGTAACCCATAGAGAAAAAAGATAGTTAGGAACCGAACGCCGGTGCTCTCCGTGTCCAGGTGGACGCTCACCGCGGAGGTCACATATCCGATAACCGTCTTCACCGCTCCGAATAATCCGATCGGCCCGCGCGTCAAACTATCCTGGGCCATCCCGATCAAAGCACCGCCGAAAAGCGCCGGAACGGGACTGCGCCGCGCCAACGCAAAATAGATCACCACCAGCAGCGGCAGGTCGAGGATAGTCACAACGCTCAGATGCAATGGCAGATAGCTTTGCAGCGACACCGCCAGAAACGAGATCACCAGTATCGCCGCGAACGGAAGGCGATGCACTTCCCCCTTGCGCGACGGTGTGGACCACACAGACACCTGTACTCCTCCCCGGATGAGAGCGCGGGGGCAGATTACACGAGACCAACGAAGCGGTCAAATCTCTCGATTGGCTCGGATTTCTGGCATGACCGGATTCGCTTTCCACTGACCACTAATCCCTATCCACTAACCACTGCTTTCTGTCCGCTTGCTTACGGCCTGCCCCGGCGGGCCGGGGTGGGACGCGGCTCGGATTCTGACTCCTGACTGACTTCTGTCTTCTGATTTCCTAGCTCGTAAAGAATCTGCGCAATCTGTGTAATCTGCGGATAGAATACTTGTCATTCGGGGGGAACTTATGCAGCTGAAACCCGGCACGCTTCTCGGCCAATACGAAATCCTTGCGCTGCTCGGTGTGGGCGGGATGGGCGAGGTCTATCACGCCCGCGACAACAAGCGACAGCAGCAGAGTTTGAGAAAGCGCAAACTCTGCGCTACCCGCTATTGTACATCGGATGATGTACACTGTAGAATATGAAATATCGGGACCTTACCGGCAGACTCAGGGAATTGGGCTGGTGACAGATCGCCAATAAAGGTCCTCATGAGAAATGGACCAACGGCAAGGAGATCAAAGCGGTGCCGCGACACAAGGAGATCAACGAGTTCACCGCCCTCGGCATCATTCGCTTTGCCGGGAAGAATCCGCCGGAGCCAAAGGAGAAGAAGTGAAACTGGAAGGCAGAATCTGGAAGGATGAAAAGACGAAGTGCTGGGTGGTATATGTGCCGCTTCTCGATATTAGTACCCAGGGCAGATCCAAGAAGCAGGCCCTCGCGATGATCGAGGACGCCATTCAGATCGAGGCGGAAAAAGAAGCATTGAAGATTCAGGCGCAGCTTTCGCGCGAGCCAGGCGTCTTTACGGTGAGCGCGAACGATCCGGATTCGCTCATCGCCTTTCTCTTGAAGCGCCAGCGCACCTGCCACGGCTTGAGCATGCGGGACGTGGCGCGCCGACTCGCATCCAGCTCGCCCACGGCTTATGCACAGTACGAACAGGGCAAACGTGCCCCATCACTCGGGAAATTGCGGGAACTGCTACACGCCATAGACCCCCAATTGGAGGCCGTCCTAAAGGCCGGTTGACCGGGCGAGATTCTGTCTGGTTCATTAAGACTAGAGCCGCAGAATTTGAAAAACCCAAACTCTGCGCTACCATGGTGTTCACGCTGGCGGGGACACGATTCTGGCGGGTCCATTCGGAGGAGACGGGATGTCAACGGTTGCGGGTTTTCGTTTCGATGAGAAAACGGCGCAGCAGTTGAGCATGATCTACCAGACCGACGACATCAAGGAGATGCAGCGGCAGTACCGCGCCTGGTTTGACCCCCGGCCGGGCGAGGCGATCCTGGACGTGGGATGCGGGACCGGCGTCAACACGCTGGCGATCAGCAAGCTGGTGGGACCGGCGGGCAAGGTCGTGGGGATTGACAACAGCGACGCGATGCTGGCCGTCGCGCGCGCCAAGGCCGCGGCCGACAACGTCATGTACAGCCTGATGCCGGTCGAGGCGATGGACTTCCCCGACGCGAGCTTCGATGGCGTGGTCTGCACGCAGGTGCTCGGCTATGTGGCCGACCCGGCGGCGGCGATCCGGGCGCTGTTGCGCGTGGCCAAGCCCGCCGGGCGCGTGTTCATCGCGGAGACCGATTGGGACACGCTGGCCTACAGC
The DNA here is from genome assembly GCA_001767035.1 of Acidobacteria bacterium RIFCSPLOWO2_02_FULL_61_28. GTDB lineage: Bacteria > Acidobacteriota > Terriglobia > 2-12-FULL-54-10 > 2-12-FULL-54-10 > 2-02-FULL-61-28. The sequence continues at coordinate 55,112 of MEKR01000071.1, read as the reverse complement.
ATTCCCGACAAGGAATTGCAACGCAAGGTGACGATGAGCTTCACCGATCATCACGGCGACGGCTGGGTCGGGCGGCGGCTCTACGCGCTGTGCGGGCAGGCCGGAGCGCGGGAGATCGAGCTGCATCCCTACGTCATCCACAACGCCGAGTATTCGATTCGCAAGTACGGCGGCCCGCTCAGCTATGTCATCCGGGACTACCTGCTGCGGACCGGGAAATGCACCGAAGAGGAAGTGCGACGGTGGCTCCAGTTGCTGAGCGATGCCTTTGACGATCACACGTATTTTTTCAGCCTGAGCCGCTTCGTCTGCATCCTGCGGAAGTAGCGCCGGTGGGGGGATGTCGTGGTAGCCACGGCATGTTGTTTATGCCGTGGGTTCGTTCCTGGTTTGTTCCGGAGGAAAACCCCACGGCACAAAAAGCGTGCCGTGGCTACCCATGTCGAAGAGGTCCCGGCGCAACCCGGAGCGTGCGGGACGCATCTGAAAGCAGTAGAATAGAGGGAGGGCTACCAGCCCGGGGGGAGACACCGTGGACAAACCAAGCCTGTTCCGAACGGCGGTTCCAGGAGTTTTCAGAACGCTGCTTTCCGGCGGGCTGCTGCTCGCGGCTCTGAGCGGCGCGGCGGCGGCGCAGCAAACCGCTCCTGCGGAACCCGAATCCACCCGGCCCGCTGCGGCCCGTCCCACTCTTTCCGGCGACCGGCCCAACATACCCGAGATCATCCGCCGCTTTGCCGAGAAGGAAGCCGAGTTCCGGGCGGCGCGCGACAACTACACCTACCACCAGATTGTCAAAGTGCAGACGCTCGACAGGGACGGGAAGGTGACCGGGACCCATCAAGTGGAGTCCGACATTATTTTCACGCCTTCCGGCCAGCGCATCGAGAAAGTGACCTACGCGCCGCTTTCGACCCTCCGCAGCATCAGCATGAGCCCGGAGGACGAGCGCGACCTGAAGAGCATCCAGCCCTTCGTCCTCACCACCGCGGACATCCCCAAGTACAACATCGAATACATGGGGCGGCAGAAAGTGGATGATCTCGACACCTACGTCTTTATGGTCGGCCCCAAAGTAATGGAGAAAGGCCAGCGGTATTTTCAGGGACAGATCTGGGTGGACGACCGCGACCTGCAAATCGTAAAAACCTACGGCAAAGCCGTGCCCGACATCCGCAAGAAAGGCGAGGAAAATCTCTTCCCCCGCTTTGAGACCTACCGCGAGCAGATTGACGGCCAATACTGGTTCCCGACCTGGACCGGCGCGGACGATACGCTGTACTTCAGCTCCGGCTCCCAGCGCATCCGCATGCTCGTGCAATACAAGAACTACAAGCAGTTCAGGAGCACGATCAAGGTAACCTACGGCGACGAGGTTCCGCCGGCGGCTCCCAAACCATAACCGTTTCCATCGTCTTACCCGCCTCCTAGACCAGATTTCTCACCAGCAATGAGTGGGCTTTGTTTTTAGTTGCCCTGGAAGGGCAAAACAGAACAGCCGGGGGCAACGCCCCCGGAACAGTGTGTACATCCGGGCCGACCCTGAAGGGGTCGCACATTCCCCCCGGAGCTGTATGCGACCCTTTCAGGGTCGAACTTCCCTGACGCTTATTTCCGGGGGCGTTGCCCCCGGCTATCGGTGTGAATCCCCTGCGGGGATTTCCCAGTGCACAACCTTCCTCCGGAATGCGCGTGAGAAATCCGCTTCTTGCCGCTGTTTCCGTGTTCGAAAAATCATACCCCTCCCGAGACAGAATCTCCCACACCAAGGCCTTGCGCCGGGGTTTCGTGCCCTATAATTGGGATGCAAGTGGCAACCAGAGAGTGCGCGAACGGGGGGTCCGAGAACGGAAGGCCCCAGAACGGGAGGCGAACGATGCGCGGAGATTTCCATAACGCCCCTGTACCCATTCGCCTGAGCTGCCGGTATGCCAACGGCCTGGCGCTCAGCTTTGCGGCGCGCGCGCTGTGGTGCGGCGAGGACTCCATGCGAGTCCTCTGCTCGCAGCATTTTGATCCGGGGGTTGCCTTGCAGGTCTCGGCTCGTTTTTTGGAGGGCAATACGACCTGCCGGGTGGCCGGAGTCCGGCGCAGCCGCAAGCACCGATCTGCCTTCGAGCTGGACCTGGAGTTCATCGAGAAGCAGCCCCCGGAGACCCCGGCAGCAACGGAAGTCGTCGAGGAGAAAGCCGGCCGGACCGTCCCCGCAGAACTGATCCGGGCGGCCGGAGAGTTGGCCGGGGAACTCGAGCGGGACGAGCAAAAGCCGCTGTCCCAAGTTTTTGAAGCGCTTCCCTCCGCCCTGCGCCCGCCGGCGCTAATCGTGTGCGCCGCAGCGCTGCTCCGGCTGCTCGGCGAGAAGAACGCGGCGGATGGCCAGCGCCTGCTGGCCGCCCTCCGGGAAAGGCAAAACCCATGAAAACCCCTTCCAAAAAACGCCGCAGCGAACGGCTTCCCGCCGCCGTGCGGCTCCTGTTGACGATTCCGGGTCCTGGCGGCGCGGTGGCGCTCAAGGAAGTTGTCACCACCGTGGAGGTTTCGCAATACGGCGCCCGGCTCTTGGGCCGCCGGCTGCTGGAGGTGGGTTCGCAGGGAGTCCTGATCCAATTGAGTTCCGGCCGCCAGACCCCCTTTCAGGTGGCTTGGCAAGCCAAGTCCCCTGCCCGGCCCGGATATCTGAACACCGGCATAGAACTGTTGCCGAACCTGCATTATTGGGACCGGGCGTTTTCTCCCGCCCCCGAACCATCCCCGACCGAGATTGCAATTGACGCCGAGGCGGTTTCTGCGGAAGAGTTGGTTCGAGCACTGGCCCCGGAATCCTCGCCGCAGCAGGACCGGCACTCCGAGCCGTTGTTGGAAGTCCTCTGGTGCGGCTTGGTGGACCAGCTCGCCGAGCGCAAGGTCATCACGCGCGCGGAGCTGGCGGCCTCGCTTCGCAAGATCGCCTGACCGGCCCGGCGGGATTCGAAGTCATCGGAATCGCAAAATCCCAATCGCCCCATCCCAACGACGTCCGTTCTGCCCATCTCTGCCCAACTTGCGGTTTAGAGTTTGAGCGATTGGGATTTGTCCAGGATTTAGGGTTTAGGATTTAGAGTTTCGTTTTTCATGATAGGATTGTTTCTTGCCCTCGTGGTGGTTCAGACGGCACAGGCATTTTTAGGCATCTTTTGAAGGGGGAGGCAGAGAAGCGATTCATGGCAGTGAAGACTACGGAAGCAGGGACCAGGGAAGCGGTGCAGGAATTCCGGAACGAGCCGTTCACGGATTTCTCGAAACCGGAAAACCGGCAGGCGATGCAGCAGGCCGTGGAAAAGGTGCGGAGCCAGCTCGGCCGCGAATACGACATCCTCATCGGCGGGGAGCGCATCCGCACCCCGGAGAAGTTCCGTTCGTACAACCCCTCGCGGAAAAGCGAGGTGATCGGCGTATTTCAGAAGGGCACGCCGGAGCTGGCGGCCCAGGCCGTCGAGGCGGCGTATAAGAAGTTCCAGCAGTGGGAACGCACGCCGGCCGCCGAGCGCGCCGGCATCCTGTTCCGCACGGCTTCCCTGGTGCGCCAGCGGAAGCTGGAGCTGGGTGCCTGGATGGTCTTCGAGGTCGGCAAGAACTGGGCCGAAGCCGACGCGGACGTGGCCGAGGCGATTGACTTCTGCGAGTTTTACGCGCGCGAGATGCTGCGCCTGGCCGGGCCGCAGCCGCTCACGCCGATCGCGGGAGAAGTCAACGAGCTGCGCTACATCCCCCTGGGGGTGGGCGTGGTGATTCCGCCGTGGAATTTCCCGCTCGCCATTATGTTGGGGATGACGACGGCGGCCTGGGTCAGCGGCAACACCGTGGTGCTCAAACCGTCGAGCGACGCCCCGGCCATCGCCGCGCAATTCATGGCGCTGATGGAGGAAGCCGGGCTTCCGGCAGGCGTGGTGAATTACCTGCCCGGCAGCGGCGCCACGGCCGGCAACGCCCTCGTGACACATCCCAAGACCCGCTTCGTCGCCTTCACCGGCTCGAAGGAAGTCGGCCTCGGGATCAATGAACTGGCGGCCAAGGCTCCGCCGGGACAGATCTGGATCAAGCGCGTGGTCGCCGAGATGGGCGGCAAGGATTCCATTGTGGTGGACGCGGGCGTGGACGTGGACGCGGCGGTCGAAGGCGTCTTTGCTTCCGCGTTCGGATTCCAGGGGCAGAAATGCTCCGCGTGCTCGCGGGCCATTGTGGTCCAGGACGTGTACGACGCGTTTCTCGAAAAACTGCGCGCCCGCGTGGAAAAAGTCCGCATCGGCCCCACCGACGATCCCAACGTCTACCTGGGACCGGTGATCAACGAAACCGCCATGCGGTCCATCCTGAATTACATTGAGATCGGCAAGAAGGAAGGGCGTTTGATCACGGGGGGCAAGGCGGCGGGCGGCGACGGCTATTTCATTGAACCGACCGTGATCGCCGACGTGGCTCCCAAGGCCCGCATCTCCCAGGAAGAGATTTTCGGACCTGTGCTGGCGGTCCTGAAGGCGCGGGACTTTGAAGACGCCCTGGATATCGCCAACAACACCGAGTTCGGGCTGACCGGCGCGGTCTATTCCAACTCGCGGGAGCGCCTGGAGGAAGCGCGCGCGCGCTTCCACGTGGGCAATCTTTATCTCAACCGCAAGTGCACCGGCGCGATGGTCGGCGCACATCCCTTCGGCGGGTTCAATATGTCCGGGACCGATTCCAAAGCCGGAGGGCGCGACTATTTGCTGTTGTTTACCCAGGCCAAGGTCATTTCGGAAAAAATGCCCCCCCAGCGGTAGTGTCAGCCCCTCCGCGGAATGTTCCAGGGGGATGTGCTGGGGCCAAATAATTTCTCTTCCGCTGGCGTCCTGGACAGTATAGAATCATCGCTGCTCCTGCGAGGCGGAGCGTGGTTTCCACAGCCGGGAAAAGTTTTCCCGGCGCGTGTGCATCCATATTCAGAATCAGCAGGGAGGCCACTCTATGTTTGAAACTTCCCAACAAGAACAGAGTTCCCAGGCCCCCAAGATCATCCTGGGGGCGATTGCGGTGGTGCTTGTGCTGTTTGGGGTTCTGTATTTCGGCCATCTCAACCAGGAACAGGCCGCCACTCCGGGCGCGGCGGCGGAAGCCCCGGCGGCGGCCGCGCCGGCCGGAGCAGCGGACCCCATGCGGGACTTGCAAATCCTGAGATCGGGTCTCAACCGCGACCGCCAGACCCAAACCATGGGGATGTGGGACGTCCAGATCGCGAATCGCTCTCGGACGATCGGTTACCGGGACGTTCAGTACACCACCAATTACTACGACGCGGGGGGGAATGTGCTCGCGACGCGAGGTGGAACGTTCCCGGAGCCGCTCGAGCCGACGGATCAGAAAACCTTCACGCAGCTCAATGACGGTCTCTACCCCACGGGCACCACGCGCTTTACGATCGAAATCAAGGGAGCGCAGGCCGCCACGCCGTAGGAGTGAGGGGACGCCCTGCCGCGCCCCGCGGGCTGGTTCTGCGGGACCCTCCTCCCCGTCTGCGCTGCCGGCGGCCTCCCTCGTTCCGTCCGGGGCAGGAGCGAATGTTTTGTTCCCGGCAATTCCGACGGCCCCGCAGCCGTTGCCGAACCCCGCTTCCCTTTTCCCAAAGCGCCCGCATCCCTTCCCGCCTGGAAATTTCCACACTCCCCTCCGGCCGGCTTTCCCGGGTCGCGGATTTCCTAGACCATTTTCAGGGTTCCTGTATAGCGAGGCAACCTCGTAAGGGCATGGCTTCAGCCATGCCGAAATGACGCCTCCTATCGAGTGGGCTTTAGCCCCTGAGGTACGTCCCTCAGCGGCTGAAGCCGCAAGGAAAAGGAATTGATATCCCTCGCTTTACGGCATGGCTGAAGCCATGCCCTGACGGGAAGAACGGGATTGGGCAACAGGTTCCACAAAATTGATCTTGCGAAGCGTGTCAGGAGTACAATAGGGGTGGAAGTGGAAGGAGGCCGGGAGGCCGGATATTAGGGAAGGGAGGTTACCATGCAGGAAGTCTCTCTGTTCACCCTGACGTTTTTCATTTGGGCCGGGATTACCGTCGTTCTGCTCGCGCTCCTGATCTACCGGGCGATTGTGGGAATCCACGAGGAAGACCAGCTCTTCCTGGATCGCGCGGAAGCTGCCCTGGAACAAGAACAAGTGGAAGTGCTCCGCAGGATCGGCCGCCTGGACCCGATTATTACGGTTCTCGGGGTCGTGTCCGGGAGCCTGATCCTGATCTTGGCGGGCATCTGGATCTACCGAGGGCTTTACGGGCAGGTTCAGTTATAGAACGCGGGCCCGCGATCATCCGCGAGAACGATACGCGCCGGTCCGAACCAGAGCGGAAGGAGCGCATAGGTTTTTTGTGTGCGCAGGCTCCGGTGAGCCTTCCTTCCCGTAAACGTTCCTACCACCGCAAGGTTCTTTCTTCTCCACGGCGGCACACCCGGCTCCGGTCGCGATGGACCACTCCGGTCCCGGCAGGGTAGTCGTGCTGTTCTCCGCGGCTGCCCGGGTTCCTTCCGTGAACAATCCCCACCACCAACGCGCACACGCCTCGGCAAGACAACTTTCGCAACTCCTTCGCAGGGGGAGCACGGTGCTCCTCCTGGTGGGGGGAATCTTGGGGACCGCCTGCCGTCCATCGCAACCGAGCACTCCGCAGCCGGTTTCCCGCCGCTACGCGTTTGTGAGCAATGGGAAAAGCGACACCGTTACGGTTGTGAATTTGGACGGCTTCCGCGTGGAGCGGACGGTCGCGGTGGGCCATGACCCGTCCGGCGTAACGGCCAGCGCGCTCCGCAACGAAGTCTACGTGGTCAACACCGGCTCCGGCTCGGTGTCGGTGCTGAATGCTGAGACCTTGAAAGTGGAAGCGACGATCCCGGTCGGCCAGTCTCCGTTCGCGCTCGAACTCTCCCCCGATGGAAAGGCCGCGTACGTGGCCAATGCGGGTTCCGGGAACGTTTCCGTCGTGGATTTGGAGGCGCGGCGCGTCCGCCGGACGATTCCGACCGGTCGCCGGCCGGGGGAGGCTCGCGTCTCGCCGGATGGCAAACTGCTCGCCGTGTCGAACCGCGACGACGGAACGGTCACCCTGATTGACCTCGGTCGCTTGGCCAAAGTTGCCGATGTCCCGGTCGGCAAGCAACCCGGTCCGATGGCGATTCTGCCGGACGGCTCGCAGTTATTTGTCGCCAATTCCGGGAGCGGAAATGTTTCCGCCGTGGATTTGCAATCCTACAAACTCCTCACGCACCTGGCAACCGGAACGACCCCCGTGGACCTCGCGGTGAAGCCGGACGGGGGAGAACTGTTTGTCCCCAACTTCGACTCGGACTCTGTGACCGTGATCAATACCTATGCCGACGAGGTGGCGCTCAATCTGATGGCCGGGTCGCATCCCAGCCGGGTGATTGTGGATTCTTCCGGGACGTTCCTCTACGTTTCCAATTTCGGTTCCAACAACGTCTCCGTCGTCCGCATCTTCGACCGCCGCGTGCTGGCTTCGATCGCGGTCGGAACCGGCCCCGATGCCCTGCGGCTCACGCCGGATGAACGGTACCTGCTGGTCTTGAATGCGCTCTCGAATGAAATGGCCGTCCTGGATACCAGCGTCCCCTTTCTGGTTACTCTGGTACCGCTCGGCCTTTCCCCGCGCGACGTCGCCGTCAATACCTTCCCAGGCCCGCCGGCCGCGCGCCAACGGTAATCCCGCTATGCAAGTCCCTGTTGCTGGAGTCGCCACTTCATCTGCATCTCATCCAAATGGATGGGCTGTTCCGCGCGACGTTCTGCGTCAATCGCCAGATCTTGCAGGTCGCTGCTGAAAAGGTCCAACGGCCAGCTTGCTGCTGACGATCTACCCATTCAACCGTACAGGTCAGAATGCGAGCCGATTTTCATGAATATGACCGCGCCTTCCTCCTGAACTTCATAAAGCGCCCGGTAGTCGCCGGTAATATTGATGCTGCGCCACTTGGGATAAGCAGGTTCTACCGAATGGTTGTTGAGCAAACGATGAAACGGCTCGCGCTGAAATAATTCCAGCCTTTCGAAGAATTGTTCCTGGACTTTGCCTGGCAGTTTCTGGAACGTCTTCAGAAACCGCTTATGGTAACGGATGCTCATCGGAAGGACTTGAGGTAGGCGATGGCGTCTGTGGCGTTCTCAAACGCGGGAGAAAGGTTCTTTCCCTGGCGGATTTCCTTGGAAATTCCCAGAAGTTCCCGCCGGGTCTTGGCGTTCAGCTTTGGCTGTGCCACGAGCCGCACCTCCAAAGCCCCGCTTACATAGGCTTTCGTAGCCAACTTCAGAACCGAGGCAAAGGCAATGCCCTCCTTGCGCGCCTTCTTCAGGGCTTGCTCTTTGAGCTTTCTGTCCACTTTGAAGATCACCTGGCTGGTCATAGGGACAAACTCCCGCATTGCAACGTGCAACTCTTGCTCATATAGATAGTATATAGTCTAAAGATATAAATCAAACGAACGGCGGTTGAACGCGGTGGCGTAGCTGTTATTTCCCCTTGCCTCGGAATCCGATCTCCGGACGTTTCGGCGTTGGCGGGGCCATCAGTTGCCGGATGGCCTCAAAAACGACCCGGAATTTCTCGTCGTATTTCTTCTCCAGTTCGTCGAGCCTGCGGGCAAGCTCCGCATGAGAGGCCAGCAAGCGGCGCAGCCGAACAAAGGCCCGCATGATCTCGATATTGACCTGCACGGCCCGCTTGCTCCGAAGGACGCTGGATAACATAGCTACGTCTTGCTCGGTAAAGGCATATGGGGAATACCGCCGCCCGCCCCACTGACTTGAGGTCACAGATTGTGATCTCAAGATGTCAAACTCTCCCGGGGTAAGTTGAAACATGAAGTCTCCCGGGAAGCGCTCGATATTCCTCTTGACGGCTTGCACCAAGGCGCGGGTTGTCACGTCGTAAAGCTGCGCCAAGTCCTGGTCCAGCATCACATTGTGGCCGCGAATTCGGAGAATGGCCTGCTCGATCTTCTCCCCAGGGGCCAGCGCCGTTTGCTTCGCTGTCACAGCCAACGCCTTTCAAGTTCGTCTAGACCACGCCCTGGCTCCGCCAATCGGCGATCTCCTGGGCCGTGCAGCCGAGGTAGCTGCGGAGGATGGCTTCGGTGTCGCCTCCCAGCGGCGAGGCCGGGCGGCGCGGCGGCGTGGCTCCCGAAATCTTGATGGGGCAGCCGACCTCCCGCATCGCTCCGAAGACCGGGTGCGGGACCTCCACAATCATGTCCCGGGCGGCCAGGGTCGGGTCGTCGAGCGCCTCGGCAATACTTCGCACCGGGGCGCACGGCACCTTGCCGGCAACGCGCTCGAGCCACTCGGCGTTGGTGCGGGTCGCAAAAATCTCATCCAGGATGGGAAGCAGCGTTTCCTTGTTCGCGAATCGCTGCTCGAAGGTCGCGAAGCGCGGGTCGGCGCCGAGGTCGGGGCGGTCCATCGCTTCGCAGAGTTGCACCCAGAACTTGTCTTTGGCGCAAAAAATGGCGAGATACCCGTCCCGCGTGCGGACGTTCTGGCAGGGCACGAGGACGGCATGAGCGGAGTTCGGGGCGCGCTTCGGTTCGAGACCCCGATTGAGGTACCAGATGGCGTGATAGTTGAGCATCGAGATGGCCGTGTCCATCAAGTTGGCATCCACGTTGCAGCCCGTGCCCGACTTCTGGCTGGCGAAGATCGCGGCCATCATTCCCAGGGCGGCCGCCATGCCGGCGGCAAAGTCTATCACCGAAATCCCGCACTTGGCCGGCGGACCGTCGGGCTCTCCCGTGATGCTCATGTATCCGGCAGCCGCCTGGATCAGGTAATCGTAGCCGGGATGCGCGGCCTGCGGCCCGGTCCTTCCGAACGCGCTCAGCGAGCAGCAGACCACGGCGGGGTTGTGCTCGCGAAGCGCCTCATAGGTCAGCCCGAGGCGCGCCGGGACGTCGCCGCGCAGGTTGTTGTAGACGCCGTGCGAAATCTTCACCAGGCGGTGGAAGACCGCTTTGCCGCGCGCATCCGCCAGGTTCAGCGTCACGCTGCGCTTGTTGCGGTTGAGGGACTGGAAATACAGGCTGTCGTTCTCGATGCCGTACGGTGGCACGTGCCGCGCGACGTCGCCGCGTGTGGCGGGATCTTCAATCTTGATGACTTCCGCGCCGAGGTCGGCCAGCACCATGGTCCCGAACGGCCCGGCGCCGAATTGCGAGACCGCCAAAATTCGAACTCCCTCTAGTGGCAAGCCCATGGGAATCGTGCTCTCCTTTCACTCTGCCGAAGCCTTCGCCAGCGACGGCCTCTACGCAGGGACTTCGCGGGTTCCCTTCGCGGCCGGGACTTCCAGGGCCGCGTGGACCGGCTTCGCTACGATTTCGTACACCCGTTCCGGTAACGCATCGAGTTCCTCGGGCGAGAGGCCCTTGGTTTCGATGGTGTCATGCAGATGAACGACGATGGTGGAAGGATGGAGCATCCAGCTCCCTTTGCGGTTGAACTCGAAGGAGCCGACCATGCTCATCGGGACGATGGGAAAGCCGAGATCGCGCACGATGCGGAATACGCCTTTTTGAAACGGCTTCACGCGGCCGTCCAGCGTGCGCCCCCCTTCGGCAAACACCGTCAGGCTGACGCCGTGGTCGAGCGCCTCCCGCGTGCGCTGAATGAGCCGTCTCAGGCTGCCGGTCGTCTTCTGGTCCGGGACCGGCACGTTGCCGAACCGCTTCATGATCCAGCCATAGACGGGGATTTGGAAGTGAGATTCCAGCTCCCATCCGCGCACGAACTGCGGCACCGCCGAGTAGACCACAAACGGATCGAAGAGATTCACGTGGTTTGAAATAAAGATGCTGGTGCGCTTCGCATCAAACCCCGGCGCGTACTCGACCCGGAGACGGGCGCCGGCCAGCCGCAGCACGTTGCGGGCAAAGAAGCGTTGCGGCCAGTCATGCTTGCGCGGATCGCGGAACAGAGCCAGGAACAGGAGAACGAGGCCGCCGGGGAAAAAGTGCAGAACACTGCTGGCCCAAAAAAACGCGCAACGGATCAGGAGGTAGATCCGCTTCATATGGCTACCTCGAGCGCCGCGGGCAGGACATCGAGGGCCCGGCAATCGAGCGTCCGCACCTCGCCGTCCACCATCACATCCACCGGGCCATCCAGTGCAAACTCAATCCGGCGCGCGGAGCGGCGCGAAGCCAGCGGGTGCGCCACGTGCGAGCCGTCGTAGAGCCGGTGGAGATTCGCTAAGAGGCCGAGGCGTCCGATCGGCCCCCAGCGCACGAACTCCACCAGGCCGTCGGTTGGGTCGGCCTGCGGCGCGATCATCATTTTCCCTCCGGTAAATTTGCTGTTGTTGAAGGTGAGAAACAGGCACCGCCGGCGGTCCCACTCCGGCTCGCCGTCCACCCGCAAGGGAAACGCCTCGCGGCGCAAGCGAAGCAGGCAGAGGAACACGCCGAGCAGGTACCCGAACTCGCCGAGCGATTTGAAGCGGCGGTTGGTCAGCGCAGCCACGTTGGCGGTGAATCCCATGCTCAGCAAGTTGAGGTAATGGATGACTCCGTCGCGATGCGTCATCCGCAGCACGTCGCAGGTCCGCGAGCGGCCTTCGAGCAAGGCGCGGGTGGCGTACTCCGCGCCGCGGTCGGTGAAATCGCGCAGGAACGAGTTGCCCGTCCCGAGCGGCAGAAAAGCCAGCGTCGGGCGCTCGCCGCTTTCCGCTCCGGGGAACAGGCCGTTGACGATTTCATACGAAGTCCCGTCGCCGCCCACCGCCAGAAACCGCCGCTGCCCGGCCCGATAGGCCTCGCGCACCAGTTCGGACCCGTGGCCCGGATAGCGGGTCTCGGCCACGTCCAACCGAATTCCGGCGGCCCGCAACCGATCGAGCGCAGGCCCCACCAGCTTGCCGCAGCGCCCTCCTCCGGCAGCCGGGTTGACCACAGCCAGCAGCGCGCCGCTCACAGTTCCACCACTCCGGTTGGACGTTCGAGCTGTTCCCGAATCTGCTCCGCCAAAACCGCGCGTTTGATCTTGAGCGAGGCGGTGCGGGGGAAATCTTCTTTCCAGATTACGAAGCCGCTGAGCCGCTTGTAGTCCGGGAGACTGCGGTTGCGGGCCGCGAGTTCCTGGCGCAATGCCTCGGTCTTCTTCGATTCTGCGCGCTCCGCGTCCGGGTGCACGACCGCGATCAGCCTTTCTTCGCGCGATGCGCCCCGGCCGAGCTGGGGCCACAGATAGTGCGAGGCAAACACGCAGAATTCCTTGACGGGCAAGCCCTCCAAGACCGTTTCAATATCTTCGGGGTAGATGTTCTTGCCGCCTTCGGTGACGATCATGTTCTTCTTGCGGCCAAACAACTGCAAGTGCCCGCTCGCATCGAGGCGGCCGAGGTCGCCCGTCATCAGCCAGCCATTCACAATCGTCTCCGCCGTCAGTTCCGGGTCGTCGAGATACTGAGACATGACCGTCTTGCTGCGCACCGCAACCTCGCCCACCCCGTCGGGATCGGGAGCGACGATCTTGATTTGCACGCCCGGCAGCGGCTTGCCCACCGTGTCCGGGCGAAAAGGGCTAAAGTCGTTGAGCGTCACGGCCGTGCCCGCCTCCGTAAGCCCGTAGCCATTGGCCACCGGAATTCCGAGGTCGTAGAAAAACTGCAACGTGGCCGCCTCCGTAAACGCTCCGCCAATAAACAGGGCGCGCAGTTCGCCTCCGAAGGCTTTGTGGACATCGGCCAGAAGAAAACGGCTCAGTTCGAGGCGTGGCCGGTGGCGGGTGAGGAAACCGTTGAGCGCGATTAGTCCGTTCAGCACAAACCGCCGCGCCGGCGGCAGCGCGGCAAAGCGGTCCCGCAAGCCTTTTTCGAGGTTCTTGAGGACCATCGGAACCAGGCTCATGTAGGTGATCTTGTACCGGGGGAAAGCGTCGCGGACAAATTCCGGGCGCAGGGTGCGCAGATGCACGACCGCCGCGCCGCAAACGAACGGGCCGATGAAGCCCACCATGAAATCAATCGCGTGGTTGGTCGGAAGGATGCTCAAATAACGCACGCCCGGCCAAAAAGGGAACAAAGAGATCAGCGCCTGGCACTGCTCCAGGTAATTCTCGTGCGTCAGGACGCAGCCCTTGGGACGGCCTGCGGTGCCGGAGGAATAAACGATCGCGGCCCAATCGTTGCGCGCGCGCGGGACAAAGTTCAGTTCGCCGTCGCCCTTCGTTTCCTCCCACCGCAGCGCTCCTTGGAGGTCCGTGCCCGCGGGCGCTTCCGTGACGAGCACCGCCTCCGTCTTCAAGTCCTTGAAGTTGGGGGCTGCGGTGATGGCGCGCCAGAGGTAGTGCTCGACCATCAGCCAGCGCGCCTTCGAGTGCGCCAGCAGTTGCAGGTGCTCCGCGGCGGTGAGCTTGTAGTCGAGCGGAACCAGCACGCCGCCGCAGTAGAAAATGGCGTACGCAGAAATCAGCCACTTCGACTGATTCGTCATGATGATCGCCGCGCGGTCGCCCGGCGCAAAACCCCTGTCCTGAATCGCGCGGGCCAGTGGCAGCGCGGCTTCTTGGAATTGGCGATACGTCAGCCGGGCGTTCTCCCGTTCCCGGTCCGCTTCGATCAGGCACGTCTCGCTGGCCCAGCGTTCCAGCGCATCCCGCAACGCTGCGCCGAGGGAGGAGTATTGGCTCAAGTCGGACATAATTAGCCACAGAGACACAGAGAACACAGAGGATTAACTGTTCACAGAACAAACCGCTTGATCCCGTCCTTCAATAAGCGTGAATTGAAATTGATCAATAACCCGACTTTCTTGCCCGTGATCTTGAGATAGGTTAGAACTTGCGCCGCGAATAATGCGTCGAAACGTTCGACACTCTTGATTTCCACTACAACTGCCTCTTCCACAATCAGGTCGGCCCGATATTCTCCGATTGATTTCCCTTTGTACAACACAGGATAAATAGTCTGACGGCGGTAGTTAATTCCAACTTCTTCGAACTCCGCACATAACGCGGCCTCGTAGGTTCCCTCTAGCAAGCCTGGACCCAATTGCCGATGCACTTCGATGGCGCAGCCAATAATCTTCTCCGTCAAGCGGTTTAATTCTTCCAACTCTGTGATCTCTGTGTCTCTGTGGCTAATTTACAGTCGGGCCTGAATGCGCTCGGCCAGGGTGCGGAAGTCGCTGACCCCTTGCAACTCGTAGTCTGGCAGCTCGACGCCAAAATGATGTTCCAGGCGCGTGAGCAGCTCGAGCGCCTGAAGGCTGTTGATGCCGAGCTTCTTGAAAAAGTCGTCGTCGGGCGAAAGCTCCGCGCGCGGCACTTTGAAGTGCGCGGCCGCCAAAGTCAGGATTTCTTCGAGTGTCTGGTCCGTGGTTCGCATGACGGTGTTATGCGGCGCTCCGTACCTGCCGCGGCTGAATTTGTTTCAGAGCACGCCCAAGCTGGGCTTTTGCCAATCGAACCTCATAGGAGGATTCCAGGTTCATCCAGAACTGCTCCGTGGTTCCGAAAAACCGTGCCAGGCGCACAGCCGTATCCGCCGTGATTCCCCGCCTTTCCAGGACAATATCATTGATTCGAGGAACGGAAACCTGCAGGTGCTTGGCCAATTCGTAAGAGGTGATTTTCATCGGCTTCAAGAACTCTTCCCGGAGAATTTCGCCGGGGTGAATGATCCAAGGCATGGCACCATTCCTTTTCCTTCTCATGGCTGCTTGCCTCCGCAGCGGCTTAGTGGTAGTCGGTAATCTCAACGGCATAGGCATTTCCCTCCTGCCAAACAAAACAAATGCGAAACTGATCGTTGATCCGGATACTATGCTGACCCTTTCGATTTCCTTTCAACGTCTCCAGCCGGTTTCCGGGCGGAATCTGCAAGTCGGCAAGAGTTCCGGCACTGTCAATCATAAAGAGCTTTCGCAAAGCGGCTCGGCGAAGATTCGGGGTGGGATTCCTCCTGCTCTTACCGGTCACCCAAAGCAATTGCGTCTCCGAGTCAGCAAAGCTCTTGATCACACAAGCTATTATAACGACGATCGTTAATAATGACAACCGTTATGTTGGCATGATTCACGGCAGGTGCGGCAGCGCCTCGGTGCTCTCGACAAACTTGCGCAAGCCGGCCTCGACGGCGGGGCGCGCGAACAGCTCGCAGAAAATGTCAATCTCCCGGCGCAGTTCGTCATACGGAATCGGCTTGATGAAACGCTTTGCGGCGGCGCGGGTAGCGGGGTCAAACTTCTTGAGTTGCGCCGCGGTCGAGCGCGCCATTTGCAATGCTTGACCTTCCGCGGCCACCTGGCTGACCAGCCCCACGGCCTGCGCTTTCGCCGCGTTGATGCTGCGGCCGGTGAGCAGCAAGTCGCGCACAACGGCGTTGCCCAAGTCGCGCTTCAGACGCGGAATGCCGCCGAAGCCAGGGATCAACCCGAGACGGAGTTCCGGAAAGCAGAACCGGGCCATCTTGCCCGCAATGATCAGGTCGCAAGCCAGCGCCAATTCAAAGCCACCGCCGAAGGTCACGCCGTGGACCGCCGCAATCGTTGGCACGGGCAAAGCGTCAATGGAATTGAGCACCTTATGAATGCGTTCGAGGAAGTTGCGCACGCCGGCGCTGCGGGCCGGTTCGGCGACTTCCTGGGAGCGGCGGTAGAGTTCCCGCAGATCGGCTCCGGCGCAGAAGCCCGCCGGGATCGTGCTATAGACAATCATTACTCCGGCTCCGCTGGCTCCGGCTTCGCCACTGAGCGTGTCGAGTGCCTCCGCGAACCGCTCCAACTCTTCGAGCGTCTGCGAGCCGATCTCGTTGCACGGCTCGCGATGGAGCGCCAGTTCCAGGCAGCCGTCCACAAGCGCCCAGGAAAGAGTCTTGCCGGTGAAGTTCGTCATACTTTCCGCTTACTAGGCCGCTCGCTTACGGTCGCGGCTCGGATTGATACGACAGTGAAAAGTGACGAGTGATTAGTGACAAGACAAGACCAGTACCGGTCCATGGATTGCTCGTCACTCATCACTGGTCACTCGTCACTGCTTTTGGCCACCGCTCCTTTACAGTCGCGGCTCGGATGTGCGATACATCGCCTCGATCTGATCCTTATAGCGGGCTGCGATCGCGTCGCGCTTGAGTTTCCCGTTCACGGTCAACAGCCCATTGTCCACGGTGAAGGCTTCCTCGCAAAGGCGAAAAGCGTGGACGCGCTTGTAATGCGGCAAGCGTTGATTCACGGCTGCGATGGCGGCTTGCGCCTCTTCGTTGCTGACGCTGCCCGCAATCAGGGCGGCGAGGCAGCTGCGCCCGTTGCCCACCAGCACGACCTGCTTCGCGCCGGGAAGCGAGCGGAGCAACTGGTCCTCGATCGGCTCCGGGGCCACGTTATGGCCGGAGCTTGGAATAATCAAGTTCTTGATGCGTCCGGTGACGCTCCAATTGCCCGAGCCGTTCACCTCGCCCTGATCGCCGCTGTGGAACCAGCCGTCGCGCAAGACTTCGGCGGTCGCCTGCGGCCGGCCCCAATAGCCTTGGAAGACGTTCGGTCCCCGAACCAGAATCTCATTGTTCTCTCCCAGTTTCATCTCAATTCCCGGAATGGCCGGCCCGACGCGGCCCGGTTCGATGCGCTGGGGATGGTCCATCGTGCAGATGGCCGTGGTTTCGGTCAGGCCGTACACCTGCAAGACCGGCAGGCCGAGCATCATAAAAAAGTGCTGCGTCTCTTGGGCCAGCGGCGCCGAACCGCAGATCAACGCTTGGAGGTTTGGTCCGAGCCGTCTCCGGATGGAAGGAAACAGCAAGGCGCGCCCCAGCGCCAGCCACAGAGAATCCGCAAGAGTGGAATCACCGGCCTGGCGGCGCAACCAGGCAGCCTTGGCATTCGTGTAGAACCAATGGGCGGCTCTGCCTTTCTTTTTCAGTTGCTCGTCCACGCTGGAGCGAACGCGCTCGAGCAACGCAGGAACATTCAGAAAATAATCCGGCGCGGCGAGCCGCATCTCCTCCATGAGCTGGGCCAGGTCGGTCGAAAGCGTCAGCACGGCGTTCCGGGAAAGGCAGCTCAACAGCAGAACCCACGACCCGGCGAAGCAGAAGGGCAAATAATGGAACACATGATCCGGGTCGGATTTCGGTCCCATCAGGAGGTCCAGACGCTCCGTGGTGCAGCCGAGCATGTGGTTCAGGTTCCCGACGGTGAGCACCACGCCTTTGGCTTCGCCCGATGTGCCGGAAGTGTAAATGATGGTCACTGGATCGGCCTCCGCGAGAGAACGGGGAGAGGCGAATGGTTCGCCAGCAGGAGAGGCTGGCTCGGGACTCGGGCCGAACAGGTCATCCAGAAGGACTGCTCGCGGGGCGTCAGGCCAGAGTTGTGCGATGGAGTTGCGTAAGGTTGCATCGCTGCAGACGAGAAGCGAGGGCGAACAATCCTTCATCATGGCGACGAGTTCCACGGGAGCCTGCCGGGCATAGAGCGGGACGACCAGGATTCCTTCGGCCATCATCGCCAAATCCGCCGCCGCCCAGCGAATGCTGTTGTGCGCGAGCAAGGCGCAGCGGTCTCCTTTCCCTAGACCCGCGTGATTCAGAAACGCCCGCGCCGCTCGGACCGCCGCCAGAAGCTCGCCGCCGGTCGCTGCGACGATGCGGCCCCCCCGCGCTTCTTGCAGAACGGGCCGGGCGGCGCTCGTTCTCAAACGCTCGAAGATGGTCTCCAGGAAATTCATTCGCCGTACGTTTCCACCAGCTTCCGAAGTGTGGGGCTGAGAGGAGGCAAGTATTCTTCCCAGGTGAGCAGCCCGCTGCGGACGGGAAATTCCGGATAGCGCCGCTGCACATACTCCTCCAGATAAACTCCCATGCGCGCCATGAACTTCAGGTTCCGGACGACGGTGCGGCCGATGCCGTCGCGGAGAGAGTCTCGCTCGCGGACCAGAGTGCTCATCACCACCACGAGCTTTTCTTCCAGGTCCGGGTCGTCCACTTCGAGCGACAGGCCCGGCTGGCCGCGCTCGCGCATCAGGTTGCGGATGCGCTCGTCCATGGTAACGCCGGCCGAGGGCACCAAGCCCGGCATCGAAGTCACGATTCCGTGATACCGCGACGAAACCAGGAAGTGGCCCGCGCGGAGGATGCTGACGAGCTGGTACATATCGTACTGGTCGGAGACCAACACCGGAGCGCCCCCCAAGCGTTCCGCGACCCGCCGGCAGGCGTCGGCGTCCAGGCGCTCCATGGCGACCAGGACGGGGAAAATGCGGTGTTGCTTGCGGAACGCGATTACGGCATTCGCAAAGGCCGTGAGGTAGCGCTCATACGCGGCCCGCACGCGGGGACCGGAGTTGTGAAAGTAGATCGAGCGGTAATGGCTGACTCCATTGGCTCCGGCGGCGGCCCATGCGACGTACTTGGCGAGCGACGGCTTGACCGGCCACCAATAGGGATTGATGGGACAGAGAATCCACACCGGCTGCTCCCCGTCCCAACCGGCGTCCCGCAAGGCTTTTTTTCCGTACTCCGCTCCCAGCGGCTCGAAGGTCCAGGCGGTGTCGGTGCCGAGTTCGGTCGCGACGTTCAGTTTCCGGAGCACCGTGCGCGACTCCTCGTTGCGCGTAATCACGAGCGATTCGCCGCAATAGCGGCGGACCATCCTGGCGACGAGAGCATCCATGCGCCCGGCCTCGGCTCCGTATCCGACCGAGAGCTTGTTTTGCGCCGAGGCGATCCCGAGCGAGCCGACCATCATCGTCGTCAGCGCATTGGCGAACTTGCTCTTGAACATCGAGCCTTCGCACGCGATGACGCCGTGGTGCCGGCGCACCTCGCGGAAAAGAAACGGTGGAAAAATATCCGGCAGGCGAACCTGGGTTGCTTGGCCGAAGTAGCCGCGCGTCCCGTCAAAGCTCTGCGTCATCACGGCGAGTTGAACGTGCTCGCTTCCGAGCACGCGCTCCACCTGGCGGAGCATCTCTTCGACGCGCACGTCCGAGCCTGTATTCCGCGTGCCGTTATACCCGGCAAAGAGAATTTTGAGCTTCGTGCCCGGACGCCACGATTCGCCGAAGCCGAGCATCCACGCGAGCTTCGAGAGCTCAATCAACCCGCCCATCCACACTTCAAGAAGCTGATCCATCATTGCGTGGTTCGACCCGGCTCACCACAGGTGGATTCTCTGGCTCCGCCGGGCCATTCCTGATAGGGGTAGATGAAATGGTGGTCCTTGCTGAACTTCAGCAGCGGGTAGCTGTAATCGGTGAACGGCGCGGGTACGAGTCCCGTTTCCGAAACCACGCGCGTGTTGTCGAACACCGTGTTCCAGACCAGGTAGGGGAAAAAGACTTTCAAAAGCGACGCGCCGTAACCAACCGGCCCGCGCCAGCGGGACAGCACGTCCGCCAGCGCCCCAAACGGACGCTCCAGCACGGGAAGGTATACGGGTCTCCTCGTTCCTTGGGACCGCGCCAGATGATCGGTGAGTTCCCGATAGGTCTGGGACTTCGTCCCCGAAGCGAGGTGGTAAATTTCGTAGCGGGGCTTCTCCTTTTGGTGGAGCTGCACGATAGCGTCCGCCACAAAATCCACGGGCACGATGTCAACCCGATCGTCCGGACGCAGCGGCAGCACAGGCAGGCCCGCGAGAAAGACAAACGCCCGGACCATGTCAAACTGCGTCGTGGCGGCCCGGCGGCTGTGGCCGAGAACGATGCTCGGACGAAAGATCGTGCGCGGCACGTCAGAGAGCAACTCGCGGATCATGTGCTCGCAGAACTTCTTGGTCCGGGCATAGGGGTCGTAATCGCCGCGGTTCCAGTCCACGGCCTGATCTTCCTGCACGACTTCGTTCTTCCGCTCGCCGGCCACCGCCACCGTGCTCACATGGCTGAAGCGCCGCAGCCCGTGGTCGTCGCGGGCGCGAGAGGCCAGTTGGATGACTTCGAGCGTCCCCCGCAGGTTGACGTTCAGGCAGCTCCGCTCCGACTTCCGGTTGAGCGAGGCGGCGCAATGGATCACGGAATCGGTGGACTGCGCCAGGCGCCGGTAGTCCTCGTCGCCAAGCCCGAAGCGGTGTTCGACCAAGTCGCCCCGAAACAGGTGGACGCGCGAGCGCAGGAATTGTTCAAAGCGGGGAAAGTCCAGGTGGAGTTGCCAGGCGCGCCACAACCGCTCCTCGGCCTCGGACGCGGTCTTGGCCCGGATCAACAGATTCAGGGGTTCCGGATGGCTTTCGAGCAGCCCGACGGCAATGTGCGCGCCGATGTATCCGGTGGAGCCTGTCAGGAAGGTCGCCATGTTGCGAAGGGACTCTGAGCCGGTTTGGTGAAGTCTCCCGCCGCGGCTTCCGCCGCCCGGGCGGATTCGGCCGGCGCTGCCCAGCGAAATTCGCGCGGGGGGCGCTGTTCGAGCGGCCGGCCTTCGATCAGCGGATAGGACCACTTGCGCTGCGCCGGAATGTGGACGTTGATCCAGTAATCCCACCAATCAATCGCGGTCGCGTCGTATCCGAAGGTATCTTTCTCCTCCGGCGGGAGCGCGAGCGAAAGCAGCTCGACGTTTTCCGCCTCGAAGACATGATCGTTGTGGAGGATGAAGGGTTCGTACAGCTCGATGAGTTTTTCCACGCGGTCGAGGCTCCGCTGCGTGCGCGCCAGACGCGATTCCAGAAACGGCAGCGTCTGCGTGGTTTTCTGGAGCGCCCGGATGATGGCCTTCTGCCGGGGCGCGGAAAATTTCTGATAGCGTTCCTTCGACACCGGAATCGTGTCGAACCGCGACCGGAGCCAGTGCTCGAATCCGTCCTGCGTGCGGTAATGCTTCCGGTGCGCGAGGCAGGTCAGCTCGATGGAGCGGCGCATGTCGCACGGGTTGACCGCCGAAGTCGCCAGTTGGTACACGGGCTGCTGGCACCGCCGGACCAGCGCCGCCGCAATCAGCGTCATGCCGCGGCAAACCAAATCCACGGGGATCAAATCCAGGCGCTTCCGCTCGTTGGTCGGAAGCTGGCGGAAATAGGTGCCGAGCAGATAGGACAGCGGAGCCGACGTGTTGACCCCTTCGTTCCACCCCAGGAACGGCTGCGAGAGGGAGCTCTCGACAATCGAGGGGCGCACGACCGCCACGGGAAGACCGGCGGCGAACTTCTGGATCAACGATTCCGCGAGGCTCTTGGAAAGCGTGTAAGTGTTCGGCCAGCCCAACTGCTTGGCGCGCTCGGCGCCGGCGCGGATCAACTGGCTGCGCAGCCAGCGGATGCGTTGCTTGCGGAGTTGCGCTTCCCACGCAACGGGCGAGAGTTCCCTGCCCTCGCTGTTTCTCTCGAGCACCAACTGGCGCAACTCTTCGGTGACGGCAGGGGTCAGGGACTCGGCATCGGTCTTCGCGACCAGTTCGTGCAAGGCCTTCCACTCCTGCTCGGCGTCAAAGCCGGGGACCGCCGCCGGCGTGTAGCTGGGCACCAGCTCTTCCGCGACCCGTCCATCGCGCGCTCCCGCCACGTAGCAAGTGGACAAGTGCAGGACCGCGGCGTGACGGCATTGCCGCTGAAACTCGAGAATATGGACGGCGGCATCCACGTTCGTCGCCAGCGCGTCGCGCAGGTCCGGATTGAAATCCGTCAGGCCGGAACTGTTGACGATCAGATCGAGCCGGCTCGACAACCTCTCGATCGTTTCCGGGGCCATCCCCAATCCGGCCTTGGTAACGTCTCCTTCGACGACCTCGATCCGCTTGCGCAAGAACTCGCCCAGCCGCTCCCCGTGGCGCGCGTGCAGACCATCGAGCGCCGGGGACTCGGCGACGATCCTCTCAAAGCGGTGCAACCCGGAATGCGGCCCTTGCCGCCGGATCAGCAGGCAGATGCGCCCCACCTCCGGAAGATCAGTCAGCAAGTGCACCAACCAGACTTTTCCGATGAAGCCGGTCACGCCAATCAGAAGAATCTCCTTCCCGGCCAACGACTCGCGCACCGACAAGCGGGAAACTCGCTTGCGCGGATCAAACACGGGCGCCGCGTGGGTCCGGACGGAGAACGTCCGCCGGGCCGGCAGGAGCGCGGAACGCAGCGACTCGGGCTGGTCGGGAAGATGAAGTTTCCGGAAAAGCCTGGCGGAGGAAATTCGTCCGTCTGCTTTCCGATCGGCCAGGCGCGTCAAAATCCTGCGGGGAGGGATCACCGGATCGAGCAAGCGTCCGGTTGCCAGCTCATCGCGAAATTCCAGCCGGTTGGCCAGGAATTGTTCAATGCCGAGGAAGTTCGCCAGCGGCCGCATCACATGCTCGAGGCCCTGGCTGACCAGAATCACCGGCCCGTTCGACGCCATGCACTCCTTGAGCTTTCGGACTCCGCGCCGCTTGAGCTGCGGCTGGAGCACGTACTGAAAGTATTCCTCGCCGAGCAGGTCCAGGCGGTCCTGGCTGACCCCTCGGAGCAGAGTATGCAGCACACGGGTAGCGAAGACGCGGTTGGCAACGTAGAGGAACGGCCGGAGCAGGGCCAGCGCCGTCAGCCCGCCCAGCCGCGCCCAGCGCTCGACGAAGGTTTGGGCGTTCCAGGCAAAAAAGGCGACGGGTCGAACCGCGCTCAGATTCAGCAGGCTCCCTTCCACCCGCCAGAAGACAGGAGATCGGCCCGGCGATTTATCATGCGGCTCCATAAGGCGATGCCTCGAATTGATACCCGGTCGCCGCCCCCTCCTGAAAGGCAGCTCAACGGCCTGCATAGAGATTAGCATTCTATTCGACTGGGATGCCGAATTTCAACCGTCCCATCGCTGGATGGGCTCGCGGATGGAGAGGTTAGCAGCTATAAGCTCGGATACCCGTTTGCGATTTAGCTTCTGCGAGAGCGGGCGGCCACAGCTTTCCAGAAGTCCCTGGAAGAAAGTCCTTTGCCTGCCTTAACGCTTTCTCTCGATTTGGCAACAGTGCTTGAAAGCGTGGGGACCGAGCCAGCAGCAGGCCCTCCAAATCCTCGTCATTCATCGGCGCCAGCAACACGGCTACGGCCTTCCCATTCCTGGTAATCACAACCGGGCCTTCCGTTTCGCATTGCTCCAGATAGGCGCTCAGGCGAGCTTTCACGTCGGCCAGCGGGGCGATTCTCATGGCTCAAACTCCTCTCCACCAATCAGCAGCTTATTGCGCTCCTTCATGCCAATGGCCAGCACGTTTATCACCCGTGTGTCGGATTCAACTTCGTAGAAGACCCGAAGGCGATTGCCAGGCCCAAAACGAAGTTCCCAGGTGGCGCCAAAAGGGGCTGGCTGTTCCAAAGCAGCGGCCGCGTGCTCGCGACTGGCATTGCGTTCACGTACAAGTTGATGTACATTCATATCATGTCGCAGAGGTATTCGGTCGCCGAGGCTCGGTCGCACCTCCCTACTCTCATTGACCAAGCACAGGCCGGCTTGGAAATTGAACTGACGCGCCGGGGCAAGCCTGTTGCCGTGGTCGTGTCCTGCCGAGATTTCGAGCGCCTGCGCGGCAACCGGCCTCAGTTCGGCGATGCCTACAGGAGCTTCCTTAAGAAGTACTCGCTCGAAGACATCGGTCTCGAAGCGGGCTTCGCCGCGGCCGGTCGGGACAGGAGCCGCGGGCGCGAGGTCTCGTTGTGACGCTTCGGTATCTTCTGGATACGAGCATCGTGTCGTCACCCGTCTCCCGAATCCCCGATCCGGAGATCGTCAGGCAACTCGAGGAGCACAGCGTGGAGTGTGCAATCGCGGCGCCGGTGTGGCACGAGCTCGCGTATGGCTGTCGCCGGCTCCCCAAAGGCAAGCGCCGCGCCGCTTTGGAGACCTATCTGCAGGACGTCGTGCGCGCCTCGTTTCCGATTCTTCCCTACGACGAGATTGCGGCGGTGTGGCACGCCCACGAACGAGCCCGTCTTGAGGCAGTCGGACGGCCCCCGCCGTACGTGGATGGCCAAATCGCGGCGATTGCTCGTGCGAACGGACTTGCGCTCGTGACCGCGAACGCCAAGGATTTCGCTCGCTTCAAAGATCTCAAAGTCGTGAACTGGTCCCAGCGGCACGCTCGCCGCTAGCCGGGCGTGAACCCGGATAACCGCTTCGACGCTTGTCCCCCTACCGCCGTTGCGCTCAGCCGCGAGCCAGATTGGAACATCCGGCCGTTCCTCGGCGGACGCGGCGGCGATCCTCGACTAATTGACAGGCGAGTTCAACTGTCGCTGCACCGCCGCCGACCGTTATTGGAAATGGCAGTTTTTCTTTTCCTCTGGGCGGCGATCGTTCAGGAGCTAACGGTCACGCGATGAGCCGCGGCGCACCTTTCGCGCCGCCGCGCACAGCGCCTCCTTAGGCGTTCGTATCGGTTTCCAATCCGGAAATCTTCCCTCCGGTTCTGCCTCCAGCTCAAACTGCAGAATGCCGGGCAAGATCAACTTGGTCTTCGGAAGGACGTTTGCCGCGAAGTAGTTATGATAGACTCTCATCCCAATTTCGGCGCCGTCACGGCTGGCCATCACTGCTATGCCACTCAGCGTGGTATTGTGTTGCGAGGTTAGGCGTCTTCGTGGTCCATACCATCGCCGGAGGATTCGGGCCCCGCCTTCCGGTGCCACCGCCGACGAGATAAGGGCGGACTCGATGCCATACATTGCGACCTTCACGGCGTAATCGTCAGCCAACTCCGGCCACACCTTAACCACGTCGTAGACCACAAGCAGCGTTGGTACTTTCTCCCTGGACAGTGCTTTCAGTTGTGGCAGGGCGTCAGCGATCTTTTTCCGAATACGGTCGCCAGGAATGCCCCAGTGATAAACGTTCTCCGCATCCCACTCCTCCGGTGGCATGTTTAGGAGTTGCTTCTCCTCAGCGTTGGGTTCGATCTGCTTCACCTCCACGATGATCTCTGTATCTTGGAGGCAAAGCCGATAGTCTGGGGATTTGCCGTCGCACTCCTGTATTCGCTGGAACGATAGCTGTCGTGCTGCGCAGAAGCTCTCGAAGAGTTGCTCAGATTCCGTCATGATATATGCGGTCTAACCCCTGCCTATGCTGACTTGGACAAGACCGGTCCCGGTCACCCTAAGCCGAAACCGCTGGCGGCGAGCCGTGGCGGCCCCGCTTTGTTGGGAACGACTTCCGCTCGATGTAGCCAGTCGCCTGCGGAATCTTGTGCGTCGCGCGCAACGCCGTGTTAGGCCGTTTTTCTTGTTGGCGCAGTTGGCGGTTCCCTCTTGCCGCCCTCCAGTTCTCGCCAGAAATCCTCGTGGCGGATGCCGGCACCTGCTCGGATTCGTTGGCGGGCGGCATCCAAAATCGTACGCAGCCGCGGGGAATAGGCCAGGACCAGGCGTTCCAACTCTTCTTCATCTTCGACGGCCAGCAGCACGCCTACGGGCTTGCCATTGCGAGTTACCACCACCGGGCCTCGCGTGGCGGCCCGCAAATAGGCGCTGAAACGTGCCTTGATCTCTGCCACTGAGGCGATCTTCATAGCTTTATCTCCTCTCTCCCGACTCTCAGGCGGTCCCGCTCTTTGATCCCGACCGCCAAGACCTGAACTTCCCGGCGCGCGTGGCTAACGGCATAGAGCACGCGGAAGCGGTTGTCCGGACCGCAGCGGAGCTCCCAAGTGGCTTCCAATGCCAGCGGTCGCTGGAGCGGCTTGCGATTCCGTGTCTCCTTTTCCGGCTCAAACCGCAGTTGCTCTTCGATCGTGGCCCGGATCAGGCTGTGGTACTTACGCTCGATTGCCCGCAGGTGCGCTTTTACTTCCGGGTCATACACCAGACCGAACGGTTGCCGGGAAGCCACGATGACCATAATTATGGTCAGATTAGAGGCACGTTGTCAAGGGTCTCGGTCAGGCACGGCTCCGCGCTGCAAAAGCCTAACCTCTTGCCTTACTTCCACTTCCGGGCGAATTGGCCGATGCGCTCCAAAGCTTCCCGGAGGGTATCCTCCGGGGGAAGGAAGACAAGGCGGAAGTGCTTGGTGCCGGGAGCCTCGCCGAACCCCTCTCCGGGAACGACGATGACGCCGGTTTCGCGGATCAGGTCCAGGACGAATTCGGTGTCGGAGCGGGCGATGTCCAGTCGCGGAAACGCATAGAAGGCCGCCTGCGGGCTGACGCAATGGATGCCCGGGACGGAGTTGAGGATGGAAACGGTGAGGTCGCGTCGCCGCCGCAGCTTCTCGATCACCTGGGGGATATGTTCCTGACTGCCCTCGAGAGCCGGCCGGATGGCGA
>MEKR01000071.1:0-28878 GCA_001767035.1 Acidobacteria bacterium RIFCSPLOWO2_02_FULL_61_28 | reverse complement strand
CGCGGAAAGCCGCGCGCGGAGGATTCGAGCGATCACTTCCTTGTACTGGGCGATGCTGCGCTCTTCCCCGCTCAGGATTCCCCACCCGATCCGGAAGCCGGGCACCAGGTAAGCCTTGGAAAGCCCGTTGAACGTCACCACGGGCAGCTCTGGCGCGAGTGACGCAATCGAGATACATTCGTCACCACCGAGCAAAAGCTTGTTGTAGATTTCATCGGAGAAGATGACCAAGCCGTGCCGGGCCGCCAGATCCACGATTCCCTGAAGAATTTCCTTGGAGTAGACGGCCCCGGTGGGATTGTTGGGATGGATCACGACAATTCCCCGGGTCTTGTTATTGATGCGCCGCGCGATGTCGTCAAGGTCCGGCTGCCAGCCGTTACTTTCTTCCAAGCGGTAGTGCGCCGGCTCGCTTCCCAACTTGGTGAGGACAACGTCATAGAGCGGATAGCCGGGCGAGGGCAGCAGCAGGTTCTCGCCGGGGTTCAGCAGACTGGCCAGCGATGCCTCGATGGCTTCGCTGACCCCCGAGGTGACAAAGACTTCCTGAACGTTCCGGATTCCCTGGCGAGCCGCCTCGGCGCGAATCGCCGCGACCGCCTCCTCGGTGCCGAGCGACGGAGCATACCCGTTATAGCCGGACTGCATTCCTCGGTGCACCGCTTCAATAATGTGGGGCGGCGTGCAGAAGTCATACTGGAGCGGATCGCCAATATTGAGAGAGACCAGGCGCTTTCCCGCCGCGCGGGCCTGCTGGGCCACTACCAGAACGTCCCGAATCGCGTAGCGCACCCGCGCACACCGTTCGGACGGCTTGATCTCTGCGGGCGTCAGAACTCCGGTCGGGGATGGCTGGTTCACCTTCCGCTCGTCCTGCATCTGCGCTCTCCTTCTGGCCCCCCCTCGATTCGGTTTTCTTGGTTAACTTGGTAAAGCTCCCCGCTATCTTTCCGAGGGTGAGGTTTCTTGGGCAGGTTCAGCCAGCGCCGCCGCGCGGCTCATCTTCAGTTGCCCGTTCTGGAAGATGCTCTTCAAAGCCAGGGCAACGTCGGCGTCGAATTTCTTATTGGCAAACGAGAGGATGTAGTCCACCGCCACGCCCGGCTCCATGGCCGACTGATAGGGGCGGTGTGTGGTCATCGCGTCGAAGGTGTCGGCCACGGCGATGATGCGGGCCATGAGGGGAATTCCCTCTCCCTGTAGTCCGTGGGGATACCCGCGTCCGTCGAGCCACTCGTGGTGCAATTCGATGCCGGGCACCATCTCATGGAGCTGCGCCACGCGTCCGGCAATCGCGGCCCCTTTTTGCGTGTGCTGTTTCATGACGGCGAATTCGTCCGGGGTCAGCACGCCGGGCTTCTTCAAAATCTTGTCTTCGATTCCGATCTTGCCGATGTCGTGCAGCAAGGCGGAGATGCGGATTCGATCCACCTCTTCTTCGGTCAGGTCCAGATTGCGGGCGATCAGGACCGAGTAGCGCGAGACGCGTTCCGAGTGGCCGTGCGTGTAAGGGTCCTTCTCATCCACGGCGGCGGCGATCATGCGGATCGAATCCAGGAAGAGCTGCCGGTTCTGCTCGGCGGCGTCCTTGAGTTGTTGCACAAAGAGTTCGAGGTCCGAACTCATATGGTTGAAGGTGTTCGCCAGTTCCCCGATCTCGGTGCGGCTCTCGACCGTAATGCGCCGGGAGAAATCCCCGCGGGCGATGGCGCGGCTGGTCTCGGTCAGCACCCGGATGGGGTGAACAATCCGCAAGGTCAGCAGATAGGACAGTGCCAAGCACGCCAGCAGCGCAACCAGGCCCCAGACGGTCGTCGCGGAGACCACTTCGTCCACGGCGTGGTAGGCGTCCGCGCGCTTGCGCTGGGCGATCACGGCCCATCCCAGCGACTGCACCGGCCAGTAGGTTCCCACCATCGGGACCGTCTGGTCGCCGACCGTCAGGTCAAAGGGCCGGGTTTCGGCCCCCTTCACCTCGCCTCTCCAGCTCAGGAACGCCTGCACGATGGGGGAGTCGCCCATGTATTGGCCGATGGAATGGTCTTTCAGGTTGGGCGTCAGGACCAGGCGTCCCGAGCGGTCCACCACGAACGCTTCCAGGCCGTTGGTGCTGCTCGCTCTCAGTCGCTCGACCAGCAGCTCGAGATTCAGCACCGCCGCGATCATCCCACGAAACTCTTCGTTGCGGATGATCGGGCGCGAGATCAACATGGCCGGATATTGGCTCTGCGGCTCGCTGATCAGCACCGGGTCGCTCTGGTATTCCCGCCGCTGCTGCGCCGCGGCGAAGGCTCGTTCGACAATCTTGACCAGAAACGGGTCGTTCTGCGCGTTGTAGCTGCCGGCCTGAATGCCCCGCCCGCGCGCGTCGAGCACCGTGACGTACAGGATGCGGTCCGAGGAGGCGACAAACCGCTCCAGCGTCGCCCGGAGCGACGGGTTCTCCGATCCTCCCGGGTTGCTGAACCAGTCGGCGTTGCCGTCCTGGACATGCATCAAGTTGTCAAGCAGTTGATGGAAGGTGTTGTTCGAGATCGAGATTTCTTCCGTAATCGAGTGCGTGATCGTGTTCTGGAGCAAGTTTTCGTTGGTTTCGAGCGCCCCCCGCGTGATGTCCAACATCACCCGCGAGTAAAACAACAGCGGGCCGACACTGGCCAGCAGCAGCACCGACAGAATCACGTACAGAATTCGGATTCGCTTTGTCGCCCACCGTTGCGGAAGCAAACTGCGCCTAGACATGCTCTTATAAGTGTAGAGAACCCGCCCTGGGGCCGCAAGGGGAAAAGCGCGGAGTGCCAGTTTGGAGAAAGGATACTCTTTCCGCCTGCGTATTTGCCGCCGGAACGGGGGTTCCCGTAGCCGAGCCAGAGGAGTACAATGAGGACCGGGAGCACCACACATGGGAATTCGATCTGGTTACAAAGAGTGTGTCGGAATTATCTGGACGGCTTTGTTTTTGCTGGGCTGCCAGGGCGGAGGCGATTCCGCGTCCTCGCCGTCGCAGCCCGCAAGCCAGGCCAAATCCGGCTCGGCATCCGCCGCGGTGAACAAAGAGAACCCTTGCACCCTGCTGACTCCGGCGCAAGTGGAGGAGGCCGTGGGACTGAAACCCACCATCCGCGAGGTCGTGGATGAGGTAACTTGCAGCTATGAATTTGAAGTGCCTTCCGCGGAGGCCAAGCAGCCGTCGCCGAAACCCGGCGGGTCCGGCGCCAAATCCGAGGAAGACGAGGCTGAGGCCATGGCCAAAGCCTTCACCGTGGGAGCCACCGGCGGCACTCCCAAGTTTTCCTGGACGATCCACTGGGAGGACGGCAAAACTGCTGTGATGGCTACGCGCATGGCCAACCAGATGCTGGGATCGGAGATGAAAGACGCCTTCACGAAGCTCGACGGCATTGGCGATGAAGCCTGGCTGGGTCCGCTCGCATCCACGGCGGTGATCTTGAAGGGCGACGTGGCGGTCGAACTGGACCTGCGCTTGCTCCCGGAGGGCAAAGAACGCGGGACGCGCCTGCTCAAGGCCATCGCCAGCCGCCTCTGAGTGGGCGATTTCGCCAGAGAACATCGGCAGAGAGGCAGAGGGGCAGATACGATGCGAGTCGGCTATCCCACTTCTCCTGGTAGTGTTACAGTTTGAATCCGCCAGCCCTTGCATTCCGCCATAGACCCGCCCATAATGCGTGCATGAGGCGCTCAAGCAAACCGCTCCCGAAAGACCCCAACCAGAGAGCCGCCGAAATTGTGCGCCTGTCCACAGAAGAACCGGAACCAAAACCGGAACGTTCTCCCATTTCCGAGTACCTCGCCACGATTGGGAGAAAGGGCGGATTGAAGGGCGGCAAGGCTAGGGCTGCTAAGCTGTCATCTCGCCACCGGAAAGCCATAGCCGAGAAAGCTGCGGCGAGTCGGTGGAGAAAAAAACTCCGATAATTGCTATTTTGCGATAGCCTGTCAAGTATATTCGCACCATTATAATCAATAACATACACTTTTTATTCTGTGGACTTAATTTTCCGTGATATTCTAAGTGCGCCAAGTCAGTTGGACCTTAAGGGGGTCGCGCATGAACACAGAATTGCAAGGTGCGGTAAACGTTCTCGTTAAGAAAGTCGAACAAAAAGCGCAGGAACTAGCCGAAATGAAACGGCTAGTGAATTCTCTATGCCATGAAGCGGGGCAAGACCTAATCTACTCAGCGGCGGAGACTGGCGCAACGGCTAGTGGGGCCGGTTCCATCAGATCAGATCAGTTTTACACCAAAACTCCAATAGTAGCAGCTCGTGAATATCTCGAAATGCGGGGGAAGGCGGTTCCGCTGGACGAGATATGCCAAGGGCTCGTCCAGGGAGGTTTCGATTTCGCAGCACAGGGCTGGTCGGATACATTACGGCTCAGAAATCTGGGAATTTCGCTCGGCAAAAACACAGCGATATTCCACAGGCTGCCTAATGACACGATTGGACTCAAAAAGTGGTATCCCGGCCTGAGGGAAAAGAAACCGACAGCAAAGGAAGATCAACCTCCCGAACCGGGAGCCAATGGCGAGGCAAAACCAGAAATGAATGGGGAGGCGAAAGGCGACTCGAAAACGGAACCTGCCAACAACGCATGACTAAGGGGGTCGCGCTTGTTGGCCGGTTCCTGTAGAAACCATTTAGCGGGCGGTTTCCGCTTCCTATTATAGCGGTTCCTGACCCGTCATTGCAACCAGCTCTTTCGTAAGGAAAGGCAGGTACATGCGAGTAAAGTCGAAGAGACCGTTCGGTTCTCGCGGGGCCTATGATCGCGAGACGATAGAGAGAAATAAAGAACGAGCAAAAGTCTGGCCGCAGGTACTCAAGTCCAAGGACCCTCGCAAATTTGGGGAATTTCTTAGGCAGTACGGGATACTCGACGGGACGCCGGAATTCGTCGCAGCTTACGAGAAGTGGTGGGCTTACCACGGAAAGCCTTCTCAGCATACCGCATCGCACTCCGATGACGTTGCTCTCTCTCCTGCGGCTGCAAAGTCGAAAGATGCCCCTCAATGAGGGCATCTAGCTCCCGGGTTGTTTGTTCGAGCGTTGGCTTGTTTCGTGGGGCTGTCATTAGACGCAAATTATAACCGCAATTTGTAAACATTAAGGGATGAACGCTTGTAAGTTGCTTGCTTGCTTGCCTAATTAGTTCTTGACAGCTAGCGTTGTTGGCCCAACTTTTTGCTTGACAATGCATGAGCAGCTCAAGCATAATAGGGGCATGAACAACCTGAACACAAACACACGCGCTCAGATTATCGGTTGCTTTGTAGAGGGGAATCATGGCCCTGCTGGAATCGCGGGAATTGGCCCCTAAAAAATTGCCTAATCAAACTGTAACACTACCCTCCTCCTGCCCCTCCTTGACAATCCTGCCCTTCTTCCACTAATCTACAAGTTTGCAACTCCAAGAGGCGTAGGGGCAATGGAGACTTATATACCCCGCCAGGGGGAAGTCGAACCGAAATGGTACGTGGTGGACGCCGCCGGGCAGGTGCTGGGGCGGCTGGCCACAGAGGTCGCCACGTTGCTGCGCGGGAAGCATCGGGAGCAATTCACTCCCTTCCTGGACCTCGGCGATCACGTCATCGTGGTGAACGCGGCGCAGGTGCGCCTGACCGGCAACAAGTGGGACCAGAAGCTGTATCGCCATTTCAGCGGCTTTCCGGGAGGGCTCAAGGAAACCGGGGCGCGCCGCATGCAGCAAGCGAACCCCGAACGGATTGTCCAGCAGGCGGTCATGGGCATGCTGCCCAAGACCAAGCTTTGCCGGGCCATGAAGCGGAAACTGCTGGTCTACGCCGGGGACAAGCACCCGCATCAGGCGCAAAAACCGGAGGTGTACTCATTCCCGAAGAGCAAATCGTAGAAAACGTCAGCGAGCCAGAAACGCCGCCGGTCCCCGCGCCGAAACCGGTGGTCAAGTCCTACGGCACGGGGAGGCGCAAGTCGAGCGCGGCGCGGGTGTTCCTGCGTCCGGGCGAAGGCACGTTTCAGGTCAACGGGCGTTCGCTCGAGGCTTATTTCGTCACCGAATCGCAGCGGGCCCAGGTGCGCCAGCCGCTCCAGGCCGCGGATTTGCTCGACAAGGTTGACGTCCTCATCACCGTGCGGGGCGGCGGCGTCAACGGGCAGGCGGGGGCGGCGAAGCTGGGCATGACTCGCGCCCTGATCGCTTCCGACCCGGAGCTTCGCCCCAAGCTCAAGAAGCTCGGGCTGCTCACCCGCGACTCCCGCATCAAGGAACGCAAGAAGTACGGCCAAAAAGGCGCCCGCAAACGGTTCCAGTTCTCGAAACGGTAAAGAACGGCAGTGACGAGTGATGAGTGGCGAGTGACCAGCAATTCGCAAGCGTTTCTTGCCCGTCACTGGTTGCTTTTTACTCATCACTGTGTTTCAAGCGGTGTTACAATGAATCGAAGATTTCGTTTGCAACCAGAAACCGAGAGGAGGTTGATTGCCGGCGATTAGCATGAAAGAACTGTTGGAGGCGGGTGTTCACTTTGGTCACCAGACCAAGCGGTGGAACCCGAAGATGAAGGAGTATATTTTCGGGGCGCGCAACGGCATCCACATCATTGACTTGCAGAAAACGCTCCGGCTGTTCAAGGAAGCCTCTCAATTCGTGGGGGAACTGGCTGCTGCGAACAAGAATCTGCTCTTTGTCGGGACCAAGCGGCAGGCGCAGGAAGCCGTTGCCGAGGAAGCCAAGCGCTGCGGGATGTATTATATCAACAACCGCTGGCTGGGCGGCCTGCTGACCAACTACGTGACGATTCAGAAATCCATCAAGCGGCTCCAGGACCTGGAAGCGATGTCGCAGGACGGCCGCTATGAGCTGCTTCCGAAAAAAGAGGTCATCAAGCTTGAGCGCGAGCGCAAGCACCTGGAACAGAATCTGGCCGGCATCAAGGTCATGCCCGGACTCCCCGACGCCCTCTTTGTGATTGATTCCTACAAAGAGGAGATCGCGGTTCGGGAAGCGCGCCGGTTGGGGATTCCGGTGGTGGCCGTGGTGGACACCAACTGCGACCCCGACCTGATTACGCATCCCATCCCCGGCAATGACGACGCCTTGCGCGCCATCCGCCTGTTTAGCTCCAAGGTGGCCGATGCCGTGCTGGAAGGCAAACAGTTGGCGGCGGACCAGGCCCTGATGGACGAGCGGGTGGCGTCGGAGGCCGCGGCGGATGCCGCCGCCGAGGCCGGCTCCGAGCCAGGGTCGGAACTGTCCCCGGACGCTCCCCCCGAGTACTCCCGCCTGCGCAAGAGTCCGGCCACCGAGTCCGAGGACTCCAGGGAAGAATCGTACGAAGCGCCGGACTTCCCGGCTTCCCGCGGCGTGCAATAGGCGCCCTGTGGCCCATGCGGATGGCCCATGCTGACGGCCAATCCTGACGGGAGGACCCGGCGCGGCGCGCTGCTGATCCCGGCTCCAACGGCCCAATTCTGACGAGGATTCACGCGAACGCATGTCTACCCAGATTCCAATCACCGCACAGATGGTCAAAGAACTGCGCGAGAAGACCGGCGCGCCGTGGATGGACTGCAAGATCGCTCTGACCGAGGCCAACGGCGATATGGCCGGAGCCGAGACGGTGCTGCGCAAACGCGGCCTGGCCTCCGCGCAGAAACGCGCCGGGCGCGCCACGCTCGAAGGAGTGGTGGGCTCGTATGTCCACGCCGGCGGAAAGATTGGAGTCCTGGTCGAGATCAACTGCGAGACCGACTTTGTCGCCCGCACGGATGAATTTCAACTCCTGGCGCATGATCTGGCCATGCACGTCGCCGCCGCCGACCCGCGCTTCCTTCGGAAGGAAGAGGTGACGCCGGAGATTCTCGAAAAAGAAAAAGAGATCTACCGGGCGCAGGCGCTGGCTTCCGGCAAGCCGGAGAAGGTCGTCGAGCGCATCGTCGAAGGCAAGATGGAAAAATTTTACGAAGAGGTCTGTTTCCTCGAGCAACACTTCGTCAAGGACCCCGGACAGACCGTGGGCCAGGTGGTGGCCACCTATATCGGAAAGCTGGGCGAGAACATCACTGTCCGGCGGTTTGTGCGGTTCAAGATGGGCGAGAGCACGGACCGCGCTTCGAATCCGGCCTGACACACTCCTCGGTCATGGCTTCCAAAACGATTTTCAAACGAATCCTCCTGAAGCTGAGCGGGGAAGCCCTAGGGGGCACCCGGGGATTCGGCGTGGACTCCACCCGCGCGGGCGAGATCGCCCAGGAAATCGCGGAGGTCCACGGCCTGGGCGTTGAGGTCGCGATTGTCATCGGCGGCGGCAATATCTTCCGCGGCGTCGCCTCATCCGCTCTGGAAATGGACCGCGTCGCGGCCGATCACATGGGGATGCTGGCGACGGTCATCAACGCCATCGCCTTGCAGGACGCCTTGGAAAAACTCTCCGCGCCCACGCGGGTGATGACCGCGATTCAAATGCACCAGGTGGCCGAGCCGTTCATCCGCCGCCGGGCGATCCGGCACCTCGAGAAAGGCCGCGTGGTGATCTTCGCCGCCGGGACCGGAAATCCCTACTTCTCGACCGACACCGCGGCCGCCTTGCGCGCCATGGAGATTCACGCCGATGTCATCCTGAAAGCGACCAAAGTGGACGGCATTTACGACGCCGACCCGGTCCGCTTCAAGGACGCCAAGATGTTTTCCGAGATATCCTACCTCGAGATGATCTCGCAGAACCTGGCGGTCATGGACCAGACCGCCATTTCCCTCTGCCGGGAAAACAACCTGCCGATCATCGTATTCAACCTGAATGTTTCGGGCAACATTGCGCGCGTGGTGCAGGGAGAGAAAGTGGGGTCGCTCGTGAGCGGCCGCTAACTTGAATCCGAGGGAACAGGGAACAGGGAATAGGGAATAGAAAACAAACTGTTCCCTGTTATCTGTTCCCTACAAGGGGTACCCACCATGACCCAAGAAACAATCAAGGAAGCCAAACGGCGGATGGAAAAGGTGGAGGGAGATCTGCGGGCGGAGATGGCCACGTTGCGGACGGGCCGCGCTTCGGTTACCTTGCTCGACCACGTCAAGGTGGACTACTTCGACACGCCGACGCCGATCAAAGAACTCGCCAAGCTCGCCGTCTCCGATCCCACCACGCTGGTGGTGCAGCCCTGGGACCCCTCGGTTCTGGCGCAGATTGACAAGGCCATTCGCAGCGCCGACCTCGGCCTGAACCCCGTCAACGACGGCAAGCTCCTCCGCGTCCCCATCCCCGCTCTCACCGAAGAGCGGCGCAAGGAAATGGTCAAGCACCTCCACAAGATCGTCGAGGCGCACCGCACCTCCGCGCGCAACATCCGGCGGGATACCAACGAGGTCTTCAAGAAAATGCTCAAGGAGAAGAAAATCTCCGAGGATGACGAGCGGCGCACCCTCGACGAAATGCAGAAGCTCACCGACCAGACCATCGCGCGCCTGGACGAGCTGAGCAAGAACAAGGAAAAAGAAATCCTGGCCGTGTAGAAAAGGTAGCCACAGAGGCACAGAGCGGAAGAAAGTTAGGGCACCGTTTTAACCGGAATTAACTTTTTGGCGTTCTGGCGGCTAAAAAATTGCGCTCATTTGCGGGCCGTTCGGAAACGAGAACTTCGTCAGCAAGATGGCAGAACGGTTTGGCCGCTATGGGGCGCGGGGACGGCCGAGGAAAGAACCAGCCCCCCGGCCAGCCGGGGCCACCAAGCCAGCAGATCAGTTCTCGCTGTTCGAGGCGCTTTGCGTCGAGGATTTCTTATCTCCGACAGGCTCTCAGGCTGTCCCCATTTTTTAAGAACTGCGCCCTGCCAGCGTCCGCCTTTCCGGGGAAATCAACAGGTGTGTCGAAGGAGTACGCTTGTGATATTCTTGCGCTAGAGAGCAACACGTGAGATTCAATGAGTTGATCCGATTGCTGGAAGAGAACGGTTTCACTCTCGTGAAACAAAAAGGATCAGTCAGATACTATGGCAAACCGGGCTGGGCGAAGCTGCTTCGGGTGGACGATCACGGCGCCAAGGAAGTCCCTACAGGGACGTGTCATGCCATCCTGAAGGCCGCGGGCATCCAGAAACTCTGAATGAGAGGACAACATGATCGAGTTGCCGTACTCCCTGATTATCGAGGCGACCGAAGAGCCGGATTATTTCGGCTTCTACTCACCGGACCTGGAAGGCTTCACCGGAATCGGCCATTCCGTGGAGGATTGCCTGTACCAGGCGAGGTGGGCCATGAAAGAACATGTGGCGCTCCTGATCGCTCAAGGGCTGCCCGTGCCACCACAGAATTTGAATCCCAATATTACGATACGGAACGAGAAGAAGGTCCCGGTCGCCTGAACAGAGTGGATTTGGTAGCCACGGCATGTCATTTCTACCGTGGGCACGTTCCGGGCATTTACAAACCCACGACACAAAAAACGTGCCGTGGCTACCAGCTCAGGTTACCGCAAAAGCAAAACGGGCTGGAAAATCCAGCCCGCTTCTCTTTGATTCCGGCGACGACCTACTCTCCCACACACAATTGCCCTTGCAATACCCTCGGCGCTTGGGGGCTTACCATCCTTGATTTGATCTTCTCAATTTCTTGCACGAGTTTCGCCGCCTTCTTTGGGTCGCAAGTTGAGGCCAGCTTGAGTTTCAACCTCGCCATTTGTTCTTCGTCCTCGGTGAGGTTGCCATGATCCAGCAATGACTGCGCCTCTCTCACGGCTTTTGCAGCTTCCTCTGAGTTCGAAACTGTAGCACTGCCGCATCTTTCACTCCTCTTGTCACGTAACATCAACTGTGCCACCCTCCGCCTCACACCTTCGATCTCCGCACGACGGGCATGGAATTCCTGGTCAACGACGCATTTCCTCAAGTAAGCGATAATTTGTGGTTTTGTCTTCCCCTTTAGTTCCCCGCTTGTTGCCTCTACCAACTTCCGAAGCTCTCTATCCCTCATTCGTTTCCTCCTTTTGTTGTTTCTTGACAATACTCCCAACGCATGGATCGCGCGGATGCGACCCGAACAACGGGGGCCGAATATTATCTTTTTAAATCGGATTACTTGGAGGTAAAGAGGTATGCGTAATAAATATCTATATTCTCGGCCGTGAGGTACCAGCCCCACGCAACCTATCATAGGGACGTCTAGACTTAGCTGTCAAGGATTTTTTCGCAGCTTCTCCTTGCCCACCCTCCGCCGGAAGCGCGTAGCCACGGCATGTACTTTATGCCGTGGGCACGTTTCGATGCTTTTACAAACCCACGACACACAAAGCGTGCCCTGGCTACCCGCTTGCACTCTTCCCTATCAGCGTGCCAAGGGTAGAATGCGAGCCCGCGCTCTCGCTTCCTCGATGCTAACCAGCGCCCCAGATTCCAGCAGGGCTCCGTATTGGTGGAGGGCATCAACAACAGTCTTTACGAGATGCTCCGGTGTCACATCTTGAGCGCGGACTTGGATGACGCTGGGGCCTCGGGCTCTGGTGGCCGCCAGCAAAGCGCCGAAATCCAGGTCATGAGTGAATACCACGTACTCGTTCGTCAACGCCCAAGCCAGAATGGTTCGGTCGGAGGCCCGCGGATCGCCAATCGTGGACCAATGCACAGCCTCCCAGCCATGCTGGTCGAGCACGGCGGCCCATAGCGGCGAGAGGTTCATGTCGATGAGCAGCTTCACGACGGGTTGAGAGGAATCTCAATTTCTTCGGCTCGCCAAGCAGCATAGGCAAGGGCCTCGCGGATGTCATCCTCTTCCAGGTACGGGTATAGCTGGAGAATTTCGGCAGCGGAATGCCCAGACGCAACCAAGCCCACCACAGTGCCCACAGTGACGCGCAGGCCGCGAATGCAGGGCTTCCCCCCCATCACCTCAGGATCGGCCGTAATGCGTGTGAGCTCTCTCATATAATGGCCACCTCAGGGGTCATTATACAACACGCTGTCCCGGTTGCATCCTGTCGCGGAGTTCTGCGATGATGAAACCTTGTTCCGGAGTTCCAATCTGATGTCTCCCAATAGTTCGAACGATCATCCCCTAGCCTTGTCCGGCGTCCGGGTTCTGGCCATGGAAGTTTCTGTGTCGGGACCCCACTGTACCCGGATTCTGGGGGATATGGGGGCCGAAGTCATCAAGATCGAAAAACCCGGCGAGGGGGACCTGATCCGCCACTGGGACTCTGCCGTGCGGGGGCTGTCGTCGGGGTTCGTTTGGCTCAACGGGAACAAGCGCAGCTTTGCCGTGGACATCAAGAAGAAAGCCGGCTTGGAAGCGATCCGGCGGCTGGCGGAGCGAGTGGATGTGTTTGTCGAAAACTTTGCGCCGGGCGTGGTCGAGCGCCTGGGGCTAGGGGCGTCCGAGTTGTGCGGACGGAACCCCCGGCTCATTTATTGCTCGATCTCCGGCTATGGGCAGGATGGTCCCTACCGGGATATGAAAGCCTACGACCCGCTGATCCAGGGCGAAGCCGGAATCATCGCCACTACCGGGTACCCCGACAAGCCGGCCAAAGTGGGAATTCCCATCGCGGACCTGGGCTCCTCCATGTACGCGGCTTTGGGAATCCTGCTGGCCCTCTACCAGAGGGAGAAAACCGGCCGCGGGCAGGTGATTGACATCTCCATGTTCGAGTCCATTCTCTCCTGGCTCGGCTATTTTCCCCACCACTACTGGCACCGGGGAGAAGAACCGGCTCGACTCGGGATGCGCCACCATTTGGTGACCCCTTACGGACCCTACCTGGCGGGGGACGGAGTTTACGTCAGCCTGGCGGTCGGCACCGACCAGGCTTGGAAGGTTTTCTGCCGAGAGGTTGTCGAGCGGCCCGACTGGCTGGAAGATTCCCGATTCCAAACCGTAGAAGCGCGGTGCCAAAATCGCGCGGTTCTCGAAGACCTCATCGAGAAAGTCTTTCTGGAACATCCGCACGAGGAATGGCTCCGCCGGCTCAAACAGAGCCGTTTGCCTTATGGGGAGATGAGGGGCATCGCGCAGGTGTTGGCACATCCCCAGGTCATCGCCCGGCGCATGATCCGGGAAGTGGAATCGCCGGTGGGGCCCGTTCCGGTCATCGGCAGCCCCTTGCGGCTCTCCGATAGCCCCGCGCGGTATGATCCGATCCCGGCCTTGGGGCAGGATACGGAGGCGATCCTGCGGGAACTCGGTTACACTGCGGCGGAAATTGAAAAGCTCCGTTGACCCGCAGAGAAGCAGCCACAGAGACACAGAGGGAAGGAGAAATCCTAAATCCCAAACCCTAAATCCTAAACAAGCTCCAAAGGGGTCCGGTTTGGATTTTGGGATTTGGAAATTGGACATTGTTTAGGATTTAGAGCTTAGAAATTAGAGTTTCTTCACATGCTCCGTGTCTCTGTGCCTCTGTGGCTAATCTTGTTCAACAACCGTGAGCGAGAACCTCTACAACCTGCTCCGCGAGCGATTCCCGCCCGACCTCGCGCGGACGTTCCTGGAAGCGGAAACCGGGGCCGCCTATTCCTTTCACGACCTCGACCAGCAGACCTCCCGCTACGCCAGCTTCTTCACGCGAGCGGGGGTCTCGAAAGGCGACCGCGTTTTGGTCCAGGTGGAGAAATCCCCCCAGGCGCTGATGCTGTGCCTTGCCTGCATTCGCGCCGGGCTGATCTACGTCCCGCTCAATCCCGCGTACCGGCGAAACGAGCTGCGCTACCTGCTGGCCGACGCGGAACCGGCAGCCGTAATCTGCCGCCCGGCGGCGCTCGCGGACATGCAGGCTCTCACGCGGGAACTCGAAGGCGAAATTCCTTCGCCGCGCGTTGCAACGCTCGACGAACGCGGCGAGGGGACTCTGACGGATTTGTGTGACGACACTCCGCCGATCTTTGACAAAACCCCCTACGGCGCGACCCCCTGCGCGGGAAGCGATGTCGCGGTTCTGCTTTACACCTCGGGGACCACGGGGCGTCCGAAGGGAGCTATACTCACGCATCGCAATCTTGCCGCGAACATCGTGGCGCTGCATGACACCTGGCGCTGGCGTCCGACCGACGTGCTGCTCCATGCCCTGCCCCTCTACCATTACCACGGCCTCTTCATTGCGTGCCTCACCGCATTGATGGGCGGGACGAAAATCATTTTTCTGCCGAAGTTTGACGCCGCCGCCGTCATGGCCCGCCTCGCGCAGGCCACCGTTTTCATGGGCGTGCCGACCTACTACACGCGGCTGCTCGAACACCCGCAGTTCGGCCGCGACGCCTGCCGCACCATGCGCCTGTTTATCTCCGGCTCCGCGCCGCTGCGGGCGCAGACGTTTCGGGAATTTGAAGAGCGCACCGGCTTCCCGATCCTCGAACGCTACGGCATGACCGAAGCGGGCGTCATCACGTCCAATCCCGTGGACGGCCCGCGCCTGGCCGGCACAGTGGGCACGCCGCTGCCGGGCGTTTCGGTCCGCGTTGTGGATGAGGCGGGCAACGTCCTACCCACGGGCGAGGTGGGGGAAGTCGAGATCAAGGGAGAAAATGTTTTTGCGGGATATTGGCGCAAGCCCGATGAGACGGCCGAATCCTTCACCGCCGACGGCTTCTTCAAGACCGGCGACCTCGGACGCTGGGAACCGAACGGCTACCTTGCGATTGTCGGCCGCTCCAAGGACCTCGTCATCACCGGCGGGCTGAACGTTTATCCCAAAGAAATCGAATTGGCCATTGACCAAATTGAGGGCGTGGCCGAGTCGGCCGTGATTGGCGTGCCGCACCCTGATTTCGGCGAGGCCGTCGTCGCCGTTGTTGCCCGCAAACCGGGTGCAAACCTGACCGAGGAATCGCTCCTCGCTCAGCTCCAAGAAGCCCTTGCCAACTACAAAGTCCCTAAACGAGTTTTCTTTGTGGACGAGTTGCCGCGCAACGCCATGGGCAAAGTGCCGAAGAACCTGCTGCGCTCCCAGCTCGAGTACGCCGCGGCCTTTTCTCCCGCCCGCCCGGCCCGGCCGTAAGCGCGGATCAAGGCTATCGCTACGAATTCATCGTGCCGTTTTTGGCATCAGCGGCGCCGGCGGGCCAATCAGCTTCGCCCGATCGGCTCCCGGCTTGGGGCGGTACTTTTGCGTGCGTCCGCCGAAGGTCTCGGCCGCATAGAGATTCCCTTCCGAATCCACGGAAAACTGATGCACGCCCCAGAACGCGCCGGGGAAGGTGCCGTAGGTGCCCCACGAATACAACAGCTTCCCCTCCAGATCGTACTTCAGAAACTTGTTGGTCACGCCGTCGGCCACCCACAAATGCTGGTCGGCGCTGATCAGGATGTGGTACGCCGACCGGATATTGGGCCACTGGTCGAGGAACTTGCCGTTTTCGTCGAAGACCTGGATGCGGCTGTTCGACCGGTCCACGACGTAGAGGCGGCGGTTGCGATCAATGTCAATGGCGTGCGGCAGGTTGAACTGTCCGGGGCCGGTCCCCGGTGTTCCCCATGTCATCAGGTACTTGCCGTTCTTGTCGAACTTCACGACGCGAGTGTTCGTGTAGCCGTCGCTGACGAAGAACGTGCCGTCGGGCAGCCAGGCGATGTCCGTCGGGCGGGCAAAGTGCTTGTCGTCGTTGCCGGCTACGCCCGCTTCTCCGAGCGTCAGGACGAGGCTCTTCCCGTCGTTGGTAAACTTGAAAATTTGATGCCGCATATCGTCCATGACCCACACGTGGCGCTCGGGATCGTACGGACTGATCTTGACTTTGTGCGGGCCGCGCCCGCCCTGGAAGAGGTGATCGTGCTGCGTCCACGACTCGAGCACCTTCCCGCCGGCATCCACGATAACGATGCAGTTGCGCAACTCCGGCTTCGGGCGGGTCGCCTGTTCGCCGAGCGAGCCCCAGGAGCCGTTGAAATTGTCCGGCAGTTTGTCGGGGAGCTTCAGCTCTCCGCGACTGAGCAGGAAAATCCGATTGGGCGATTCCGCGAAGACTCCGCCTTGAGAGCCTTGGATGTATCCCGGGCGTGCAGACTTCTCCGGCCAATTAGCGACGACATCGTAGGGACCCGTTTCCTCTTCGCCGCCTTTCTGCTGAGAAAGCGCGGGCGCGGAAAGCAGCCCCAGGCCGAACACCACAGCAAACGCCAACACATGGATGCGCATGACAGACCTCCTTGGCATAAAGCCCTAGGCAGGAAGCGGTTTCGCCAGGACTTCGATTTCAGTGTCCCGGTTGCGCGCAGTATACACCCGCCCGCCGGGTTTGCGAACAAATTTTCGGGGTCCTCGAAACGCGATCCGGCTTGACAGCCCTTGAGGATCAATGTTAGACGTTATACCTGCCGCATGTTCCACAGCGTCTCCACGAACCGAGTCTCCGAAGAAGTCGCCGGTCAGATCAAGCGCGCGATCTTGTCCGGAAAGCTGAAGCCGGGCAACAAGCTGCCCACGGAGCGCGAGCTGGTCGAGCAATTCCACACCAGCCGGGTCTCGGTGCGCGAGGCGGTGCGGGCGCTCGAGCACCTGGGACTGGTCAAGATCAAGCGGGGCGCCGGCGGGGGCACTTACGTGACCGGAGCGGATCATCATCCGGTCGCCGAATCCTTTTGGGTGAAGATGCAGTTGAGCAAGGGGACGCTCAACCATCTGACGGAAGCGCGGCTCCTGCTCGAACCGGGTTTGTGCCGCCTGGCGGCGCAACGCGCCACGGCGCAGGACCTCGCCCGCCTGGAAGCAGTGGTCTCCGCGCAGGAAGCCATGGTGCGGGCGGGAAAAGAAACGTCGTCCTACGACTTGAAGTTTCACCGGCTTCTGATTGACGCCGCCCGCAATCCCATCCTCGCGCTCACGACCGCCGCCGTGATTGACCTTCTTGTGAACGCGTTGCAGCAGGCGCGCGTGGGAAGCGGTCTGACGGCTCATGTGGTAAATTTCCACCGGGCGATTTACAATGCCTTGTGCGACCGGGACGGAGAGCGCGCGGCCCGGCTCATGAGCGACCACGTGGCCGACATCCAGCGACGCCTGCAACCGCACCTGATCCGGGGACGCGTCCCGGCGGCCTGGATCAGCGCTCCGTTGCGACTCGATAAGACGTCCTGGGACTTGTAAGGAAAACGAAGATGCCGCCGGACCCGGCCGCCAATCCGCTGTCCTCGAAGCGCCTCCCGCCGCGTCGTCTGATCGTCGGCATTTCCGGGGCCACCGGAGCGATCTACGGCATCCGGCTCTTGCAGGTGCTCCAGACCGCTCCCGACATCGAGACGCATCTGGTGATGTCGAAGGCCGCCGAGCGGACCATCACCTACGAAACGGATCTCACGATCCCGCAGGTGCGCGCGATGGCCGACGCCAGCTACAATATCGCCGACATCGGCGCCACGATTTCCAGCGGCTCGTTCCAGGTGGAAGGGATGATTATCGCGCCATGCTCGATGAAGACGCTGTCGGCCAGCGCGCACTCGCTCAGCATTGATCTGCTCGGCCGCGCCGCCGATGTGACGCTGAAGGAGCGCCGCCCGCTGGTGCTGGTCGTCCGGGAAGCGCCGCTCCACCTCGGCCATCTCCGCCTGATGGTGCAGGCCGCCGAGATGGGCGCCATCATTGTTCCGCCCGTCCCGGCCTTTTACAATTTCCCGAAGACGCTCGACGACATCATCAACCACACCGTCGGGCGCATTTTGGACCTCGTCCACATTGACGTGGACATCGTGAAGCGGTGGCAGGGGATGCAGACGACGGCGAAAGCAGAGGTTCCGTCCGCCTGAGCCATTCAAGTCCGAGCCGCGACCGCAAGGGAGCGGTGGCAATAAGCAGTGACGAGTGACCAGTGATGAGTGACGAGCAACCCAGGGACCGGTTCTGGTCTTGTCTTGTCACTAATCACTCGTCACTTTTCACTGTCGTGTCAATCCGAGCCGCGACCGTGAGGGAGCGGGCATTGAGAACGGGATCGGTTTCCAGGCGGAATAGCCATGCAGAACGCGGGCGCGAACCCGTTCCGGGTTCGGGGTTTGGTGATGAGCGGCGCCGGCCGGGGGGCAGAGTTTTTGAGCCTGGAGTGGGTCCAGAAGGAACTGCGCCGGCAATTGTTCCTGATTCCCTATCCGGGCACGCTGAACCTCCGCGTGCCGCCCGAGGACCGCGATGCTCTCTTTGCCCGGCGCCATTCGTTTCTGCGCATTGCGGACCCGGCATCGCCGGAGTGTCCGGGTTACCTCGAACGCGTGATCTTGCGAGCCAACGGCGGCGTCTGTCCCTCGGCCTACTTGATTCTGCCGGAGTTGACCATGTATAACGATGTTCTGGAAATCATCTCCGCGTACAATCTTCGGCAGAAGCTGAACCTCCAGGATGGGGACGCGGTGGACGTCGAGGAATTCTTGGGCGGGTAGCTGGTTCGCTGACCGGCAAACCAAATGCCCCGGCTCTGCCGAACGGCCGGAGATGATAGAGATGACCGACCCCATGGGGCAGGCAGGATTTGAGCTTGGACCCGGCTGCGAGCCGGGGTATGATTTTGGGGACGGGGATAATGAACAATCTCAGAGGAGAACAACAACTACAAGGAGAAGCAATATGAAGATGGTACAAACAGTTCTTGCCGCAATGACGCTGGGTATCCTGGGATCGTCCCTGGCGCTCGCGCAAGCCCCGCCGCCGGCTGGGCCCCCGCAGCCCATGGGTTTCTTTATCACGAGCGTAAGCCTCGGCAAAGGAGGCGACCTGGGCGGCCTGGCCGGAGCCGACGCG
The DNA here is from genome assembly GCA_001767035.1 of Acidobacteria bacterium RIFCSPLOWO2_02_FULL_61_28. GTDB lineage: Bacteria > Acidobacteriota > Terriglobia > 2-12-FULL-54-10 > 2-12-FULL-54-10 > 2-02-FULL-61-28. The sequence continues at coordinate 10,175 of MEKR01000071.1, read as the reverse complement.
CACTGCCAGAAGCTGGCGGTGGCGGTGGGAGCCGGCAACCGCACGTGGCGCGCCTACTTGAGCACCCAGGGTCCCGACGCCGTCAGCGCCCGCGACCGCATCGGCAGCGGCCCCTGGTTCAACGCCAAGAACGTCCGGATCGCGCCGAACGTCGCCGATCTGCATGGAGACGTCGAGCGCGACCGCAACAACATCAAAAAGAATACAGCGTTCAACGAAAAGGGCGAGGAGGTCAACGGCGTAGGCAACCAGCCCAACGTGCACGATATGCTGACAGGCTCCGATTCGCTCGGCAGGGCGTTGCCGGCGGGCACGGACAGGACCTGCAACAACTGGACCAGCAGCAGCACCGGAAATGCCATGGTCGGGCATCATGACCGCAATGGCGGTGCGAACACGTCATGGAACGCGGCCCATCCGTCCGCAAGCTGCAGTCAGCCAGACTTGGTGCGCACGGGTGGAAACGGCCTGTTCTACTGTTTCGCAGCTCAGTAAAACGGCGCGCTTCCAGGCGCGAATGCGATATGGCGGGGTCCCGGAGAAGAGAGGGACCCCGTGTGCATTCGGGCAAATTTCGCCATGAAACAGTTTTTGAAATAACTTCTCTTCCGAGCGGGCGGACCCCGTTCGGCTCGGAACCGGGAGGTCTGCCTCGCGCCGAGCGATAGCGGGCAATGCAAAATGGTCTTTTCTTACTCCAGCGAAGCCCCCGCAGTCCAGGTTCCTGACACCTTCAACATCGCCACCCACTTCGTGGACCGCAACGTCGAAGCGGGACGCGGCGACAAGGTGGCCGTCCAGGAAGACGGGCGAACCGTCACCTATGCCCAACTGGCCGAGATGGTCAACCGCTGCGGAAATGGCCTGCGCTCCCTCGGAATCGAACCGGAACACCGCGTCTTGATGGCGGTGCCGGACTCGGCGGAATTCATGGCGGTCTTCTTCGGGGCAGCCAAGATCGGCGCCGTGCCGGTCCCCGTCAACACCGCCTCCCGGACCGACTACTATATCTACTACCTGCGGGACAGCGGCGCGCGGGCGTTCGTGGTGCACGAGGATCTCTGGCCGAGCCTCGCGGGCATCGTGTCGCAGGCCCCGAACCTGCGCCACGTCCTGATTCTGCCCTCCGTTCCGGCTGAGAAAAAGACCCGCTCGCTCCAGCCGCCCTATGGGGCCCGCTATCATTGGCAGCCTCTGGCTGAGCTGATGGAAGCCGCTTCGCCGAAGCTCGCAGCCGAGCCTACCTCCAAAGACGACATCGCCTTTATGCTGTATACCTCCGGCAGCACGGGGGGGCCAAAAGGCGCGGTCCACTTGCAGCACGACATCCACTTCGCCACCGAACTCTACGCCCGGCCCATCCTGAAGATGACCGAACAGGACGTCTGCTTTTCCGCCAGCAAGCTGTTCTTCGCCTACGGCATGGGCAACGGAATGTACTTCCCGCTGGGTTGCGGCGGATCGGCGGTCCTGAATCCGCACTGGCCGAAACCGGAGATCATTTTCGACTACATCAAGAAGTTCCGGCCCACGCTCTTCTTCGGCGTCCCGACCCTGTTTGCGGCGATGCTTCAGGCACAGGAAAAGCATGATCTGAGCAGCATCCGGTTTGCCATCTCGGCGGGCGAGGCCTTGCCCGCCGAAATCTATCACCGCTTCAAAGAGCGTTTCGGCGTCGCGATCCTTGACGGCATCGGCTCGACCGAAATGACGCACATCTTCATCTCGAACCGCCCCGATGACATTCGCCCTGGAACCAGCGGACGGCTCGTTCCCGGCTACGAAGCCAAGATCGTAGACGACACCGACAAGGAACTTTCGGCGGGCGAACTCGGCAATCTCTGGATCAGGGGCGACAGCGCCGCGGCCTTCTACTGGCGCAAACACGAGCTGACCAAGCGCACCATGATCGGCGATTGGCTGATTACCGGCGACAAGTATTACGTGGACGCGGAAGGCTATTTCTGCTATTGCGGCCGCTCGGACGACATGCTGAAGGTCGCGGGCCAGTGGGTCTCGCCCGCCGAAGTCGAGAACGCACTGCTCGGGTTTCCCGGCGTGATCGAAGCCGCCGTCGTCGGCCTGGAAGACGAGGCCGGCCTTGTCAAACCGAAAGCCTTCCTCGTGATGAGTGACCCAGCCAACGCGGCGACCGAAGAGGCCCTGCGGAAATTCCTCAAGGATAAGTTGCCGGGATACAAGGTCCCGCGCTGGTTCGAGGTCGTGCCCGAGCTCCCCAAAACCCCCACCGGCAAGATTCAGCGATTCAAACTGCGCGCAGGGAAATAAAGGAACAACCCACGGCGAGAAAAATCGCTCGCCGTGGCTACCATCCTTACATCGCTTCCCACTCGGACTCTACCTTAACTTGCGGCACAGGGGCGCTCTCGTCCTCCTCGAAATTGCGGATGACGGGCGGGGGGAATTTCAGGCCGAGGCGGTCCCACTTCTTGAGAATCTTCTCGTACACTTCGCGCCGGATGCGCGAGCGCCGCGCAAACTGCTTCAGGTACTTGTGCTCCTTGCAGGCGTTGATCAGGCACTTGGAGCCGTAAGGGCGCTCTTCGGGCGGGTTCTTGGTGGGGTCGAGCCAGGTGGACCAAGTGCTGCGCAGGATGTCAATGTCTTTGGCCGGATCGCAGCGCGTGGACATGGCCCAGAAAACCTGGTGAATGTCGGTCGGGTCCACGTCGTCATCCACGACGATGATGAACTTCGAGTAGTAGGCGCCGCCGGGGACTTGAGCCGCGAGCGTCGCCACCTGCGAGGCATGGCCCGGATAGCGTTGCTCAATCGAGACTGCCGTCGCGCCGAATCCGCCGGCCGCTTCCGGGAACGAGAACACGCCCCGGATGCCCGGCACGCCGAGTTTTTCAAGATCGGTCCAGATGCGCGCCGAGCGGGCCACGCTGAACAAGAGGCTCTGCTCGCAGGCCGGGTAGTCGGCCATCAGCGCGCAGGTGAGAATCGGGTCTTTGCGGTAGCGGACGCACTTGACGTCAATGACCGGGGTCTGCGCCTCGGGCCGCCCGTAGTAGCCGGTAAACTCGCCGAAGGGTCCTTCGCGGGCCGTGTTGCCGGGACGCATCTCGCCTTCGATGATGATCTCGGCGCTGGCCGGCAGCAGTAACCCCGTCACCGGACTCTCAAACACCTCGACGGGTTGGTTGATCAATCCCCCCGCGTAGTCGTATTCCGATTCCGTCTTCGGCAGGGTCGTGGAGGCGACGGCAAACAGCAGCGGGTCCGGCCCGTAGGCCGCGGCCACCGGAAAGGACAGCCCGCGCTGCCAGTAGCGTTCCGCCTGGAGCCGGGCGTCTTTGCCTGGGGACCAATAGACGAACAACTCCCGAGGACCCTTGACCATCTGCCGATACGTTCCAAGATTCAGATGCCCGTCTTCGAGATCGCGCGTGATGAACACGTCCCAGGTGCCGAGATAGCGGCCTCCATCGAGCGGCCACATCTTGGGCGCGGGAAAGATCGTGATGTCGGCCTGGTGGCCCGCGACCACGTTCTCGTTGACGGGAGCCTGCTCTGCGGGGACGATTCGGGGAGGCACTTTGCGATGGAAGCTTGTCCGCACCGTTTCGATCAACTCGGTCAGCGGACGGCCGAGAGGGAGACCGAAGGTCGTCGCGATCCGTTCCTTGCTGGTGCCGAAAAGATTGTGCAAGCACCGAAAGCCGGCCGGGGCGTCCTTGACCTTTCCGTAGAGCAGCGCCGGAGCGCCTTCGCGCTGCCCCACGATGTAGTTGAGCGCCGAGGTCTCCTCGTCCCAGTCCAGCTCCTCGGTGATGGTGAGCAGTTCTCCCATCTCTTCCACTTGCTTCAGCCAGGTGCGTAAATCGCGCATCGTTTTGATCATCTCCAGTTCAAAATCGGGGGGGCCACGGTCCCGGCTAGCCGGGATGCCGTGGGTTCTTGCTTTCCGTAGAACGTACCCACGGAATAAAAGACATGCCGTGGCTACCTCTCGCCGTAGGTAATCCTATAGATGGCGCCGGCGCGGTCGTCGGAGACATAGAGGGCGCCGTCGGGCCCCGAAAGCACGTCCGCGGGCCGGCCCCACGCGCGCCGCCCGCTGAGCCAGCCGGTGGCAAAGTCTTCCCAACGAGTTGGCCGTCCGTTCTCGACGCGCACTCGCGCGACCTTGTAACCGTCCGGCGTGCTGCGATTCCAGGAACCGTGCAAGGCAACAAACACGTCCCCGCGGTACTCCAGCGGGAACTGCTCGCCGCGATAGAAATCAAACCCCAGAGGCGCGTTGTGGGCGGGCAATTCCAGGGCGGGCGGAATCGCGGTGCGACAGCGGGCCGGGTCGTTGTAATCCGGGTCCGGGATGTTCTTGCCGTAGCAATACGGCCAGCCGAAGTTCCCCGGCCCGGCGACGATGTTGATCTCCTCCGGCGGAAGATTGTCCCCCAGCCAGTCGCGGCCGTTGTCGGTGGTCCACAGCGTTCCATCCTGCGGATTGATCCGTAATCCGACGGCATTGCGCAGCCCGCGGGCGTAAATTTCAACGGTACCGCCGGCTTTCGGCAGGCGCAGGACAGCGGCGCGCTGCGGGTCCCGTTCCTCGCAGAGATTGCAACTGGAGCCTACGGAGAGAAAGAGGTCGCCGTCGGGCGCGAACACAATCGTCCGCGTGAAGTGCCCACCGCCCGCTGGAATGCCAGGAACTATGACTTCCGCCCGGCCCTTCTCCATCGGGCGGCCTGCCTGGAGCGCGCTCTCGGCGTCGGGGAAGCGCAAGACCCGGCCCGTCTCCGCCACGTATAAATCGCGGCCGGAAAGCGCCAGGCCGTGCGGATCATTGAGTCCCTGAATGAGCGCGAAGGAGCGCGTCGCCCGGCCGGTATGATTCGGGTCGGCCAGAGCCAGCACGCTGCCTTCTCCCGTGAGGCTGACGAGAAGCCACCCCGACGGGCTGAATACCATCATCCGCGCGCCCGGCGCCCGGTCCGAGAACAAAGAAATGCGAAACCCTGCCGGCAGGCGAACCCGCGCCAGGTCCAGAGGCCCGCTCTGCGGTAGCGCCGGACCGCAGCCCAAAAGGAACATGGCGCAAAGACAACACACGCCGCAGACAAATGCTCGTCTGGCCATCGGATTTCCTCGAAAGGAATTCTAGCAGAGCACGGGCGCGAAGCACGTGGAGAATCCCCGAAGGGGATTGATAATATAGCCGGGGGCAACGCCCCCGGTTCACGGCCCCTCTGCGAGCCGACCCCGAAGGGGTCGAACGGATGCGAATATGGTGCGACTCCTTCAGAGTCGGCCTTCGTCTTGGATTTCCTACTAAGCCGGATCGCATCAAGCTGCGTGGTTTGGTCAGGGCACGACTTCACCTGCATTATTCACGAAGCAAGGCCCCTTTTCTCTAGCCCAGCGCTTCAGCGCTGGGTAGGCAGTATCAAGAAGTGATCCCCAGCCCGCTTCAGCGGGCTTCCTAAGGCCGCATCAGCCAGAGGCCAACGAGGGCTGAAGCCGAAACTCGGGAAGGCCGCTAAAGCGGCCTGTAAAATAAATTGCTCCGATCACCCCGGCCTGAAGGCCGGGGCTAGAGAAAAGGAACAACAGCCGCAGAAGCAGCCTGGGAGCAGCCCGGACCAGCGCGTTTGGCGGGCCGTTCATGAATAAGCCAGGTTCAATCGTGCCGAAAATCCAGGGGAAGATGATTCCTTCCTTACTGCCGTAGGTGACGGCGGGGCCGTCATCCCGAGCGGAGCGAGGGACCTGCACTTCCTCGGAGGCGCAGCCGAAGCGCCATTTGAACATCGGCTTTAGAACAGGTACGGGCAGGAGCATTTGATTCTTGTCGCTCCGCTGAAGCTCCGCGACGGCCTTCGGCAGAGTGGTACTGAAGATAACTGCCGTATTCTTTCGGCACGGTTAAACCTGGATTATACATAACATCGGTAGCGCCGGAGGCGCGACAGATTCTGGCCCACGGCGCAAGCCGTGGGACTCGGGGTTGGTTTTCGAGCAAGCCCTGGAAGGGCGACAGCAATCCGGCGGAAACAGTCTGTGGGTCGTCTGTCGCCCCTGCCGGGGCTGGGCGGTTTCTGGACTCCGTTTCCCAGGACTCACGTCCTGGGCCACATTCTGACGCTCCTCCGGAGCTAAACGAAGCGTCGTCGGCTGACAATCTCTCCGCCTTTCATGAATAATCCAGGTAAAACCGTGCCCTGACGATTTGTCGCTGCATTGCTCCGCGACAAGCATCAGCGGCGTTATAATAGGCACGGCAATCGCGGGGCTGGTAATCCGAGCCGCGATCCCGCATGGCGGGAGAGCGGTTTCGTAGCCCCCGCCGCCATGACGGTTGAAGGCGGGTCGGCCTAAACAGGAGTTAACTTCCGGAGACCGCTATGGATGCAGTCGCTCTGTTGGCTGAGCTTCGGGCACTAGCAAATAACGTTCCGGATTTTGAAACCTATTCCCCAGCTTCGCGCCCGCATGCGGAGTGGCTCGGTAAAACCTCAGCATTACTTAGGCTGTGGAACGAATACGAAGCGGTCGACTTCAACCGAGCTGCAAACTTCTTGGGCTTCCACATAACGCGAGACAGCAGCGTCACCACGCTTCTCAACCTGCTGTACCGAGCTATTGCAGAGCTTGAACTGCAAGTTCCAACACTTCCTAGGCAAGCATTCGGACCTGGTGCCGTCTATGACTTTCTGAAGTCGCTAAGAGAGCTCCTGGCGTCGGCGACGAATGAAATTTTTATCGTTGATCCATATCTTGATGAACAGATCTTCGATTCTTATCTGTCCGCTATCTCGCGACAAGTTTCGGTTCGGTTGCTCGCACGTGAGCACGCCGTTGCACTCAAGCCGTCAGTTCAAAAGTTTGTTAGCCAGACCAGCGCGGCTGTGGAAGTTAGGGTGTCGAAATCAATCCATGACCGCGTTGTTTTCCTTGATGGTCGTTCTTGTTGGGTGCTGGGACAGTCAATAAAGGATGCTGCGAAAAGCATGCCGACTTACCTAGCGCCGCTCTCAGACGATGCCGCTCAGTTGAAGAAGGATGACTATGAGCGAATCTGGACAACCGCAACGGCAATCTAAGGGTGGGGTGCAGCCAACCCTCACTGCGCTACGGCGGCTGATCCCAAGAGCTTTTTTTCTTGCCGTGGGCCTTTTCGGCCGATTTTACAAACCCACGGCAAATTGGAACTGCGAATTTGCCGTGGCTACCCCCGGAAACCTCGATTATACTGAGGGCATGTTGCAATACCACGTTGGCTTTTACATGCCGCGCGGGGAAGACCGGATGGTGGTCGCGGAGGTGCTGGATTTTCCGGGAGTTGTCAGCCAGGGGTTTGATCTGGCCGACGCACGGGCGATGATCGCGAGCGCCTTGGAGGACATGGCCGAATCCTATCTGGAGGGAGGACGCCCCCTGCCGCCGCCTTCCGCAACCGCTACCGATCCCGAGGCCGACTTGGTGGAATTGATTCCCCTCTCGGTCGCCACGGGCGTGATGCGGCCCGATCCGGCGCGGCCCACTTCGACCAAGAGGTAGCCACGGCATGGTTTTTATGCCGTGGGCACGTTCCGGGTTCGTTCTGTCCAAAAACCCACGGCACACAAGACGTGCCGTGGCTACCCATCTGGAACGATGTGGCTGCCAGTTACATCACGAAGGCACCCGCCATACCATTTACAAGAATCCTGCCAACGGCAATAAGAAACTGCCCACGGCATAAAAAACGTGCCGTGGCTACCCGTTCAGAGAAGCTACGCCTTCGGCGCCCGCGCGCCGTTTCGTTTCAGCAACGCGGCGCGGACGAAGTTGCGGATTTGATCGGCCACTTGCTCGGCGGTGAGGCGACCTTGGGGGGAGAACCAACTGCCCGTCGCCGTGCACATCGTCAAGATCGCGTTGCGGACCACGCTGACGTCCTCGATCTCGAAGACTCCCTGACGCTGCCCGCGCTTCAAGATCGCATCGAACAGCCGGTCATACTCGCGGCGCAATTTCAAAATCGCTTTCAGGTTCTCCGGCTCGAGGGAGCGCAGTTCGCTGTGGCTGACGAAGGCCTCTTCGCGCTTCTGCGTGTGGAAGAGCACGTGCCAGCGGATGGCCGCGTCGAGCTGCTGCTCCGGGCCGTCGTCGGACTCGGCGATCCGGCGCAGCCCTTCCAGCAATTCCGAAGCGGTCGCCCGCATCACGTCGAAGAGAATATGCTGCTTGCTCGGGAAGTGGTAGTAGAGGCTGGCGGCTTTCATCCGAAGGCGCGCGGCGATCTGCCGCATGGTCATGCCGGCGTAGCCGTGCTCGAAGAGCAGCCGACACCCCACCGCGGTGATCTGATTGAAGCGGCGTTCGCGGGGCGCTTCGAGCCGGGGTGGCAGGACCCGGCCCCGAGTGGCGAGCAGCGCCCGCAGGGCATCCCCAACCGCGCCACTCGGTTCCGAGGTTTTGCCCATCATCGAAGAGGTCCCAGATTCCCAATTCGAAATTTCGAATTCCGAATTCAAAATTCCGAATGGCGAAGTCCTTACAGGAAGCGCCGGTCCTTCAGCGGGTCGGGTTCCTGCAAGCCCAACTGGTCAATGATCTTCTTGACCTCGGCGCGATACTGCGTCCGGCCTTGCTCATTGTTGCGCTTCTTGATGCCCCATTGGAGGTATTCCTCGCTGCGCTTGGAACCCGTGACCCCAAACATGTCCAGGCAGCGCGGATACATCCGGTCGAGCGACTTCTGGACTTCGGCTTTGCCCTCCGGCGTCTGGCAAAGGCGCGTCAGGATTTGAATTCCGTGGGCGATGTGCTGCTTCTCTTCCTTGAGAATTTGCGGGATGATTCGCGCCGCCGGCAGATAGCTGCACTCGCTGAAGTCTTCCAGGTGGTAGCCGCCGACTCGGTCAATGAACGTTCCGAAGCAGCCCATGTCGGCCCAGGTCTCCAGCGGGTCCCGGAAGATTTCCAGGATGCGGTCCTTCGACCTGTTCTTGAGCTGGTGAGAAACGTCCACGTTCAGCTCGGCCAGAATCTTGACGAACTTGCGGTGGTGGTCAATCTCCTCCGCGGCGGTTTTGGCGAGCATCATCTGGTCCTCCGCCGTGGGGGCCGCCAGAACCCAGCGCTCCACGTAGAGGTGCGGGCCTCCCAGCTCGCTGTCCGCCTGAATGGTCATGACCTTAATGAAGAGGTCCTTGTACTCCTGAGGCATCTTGGGAAAATCCTTGGCCTCAATCTTGTCCGTAAACATCGCGTCACCCCTTTCCTTGCCCTGTTGAGAAACGCTATTTCTTGCGAGCTTTTGTTTCCGAACCGCTCGGCGGCACCCGGGTCCACTGCTCCCGAAAGCGCACGCCGGAACTCTTGAGAAGATTGTGAACCGGGTCGCGCGCAGCGATGGTTTTCCGCAGTTGAGCCAGCCTCCGCTCGGATTCGCTGGTCGTTACCCGTGCTTCCACGTGCACGACGAGAATTGCTTTGCGAACCTTCGCCAGACCGTAGATGCCGCGCGGATCGAACTCGGCCCAGATCGTGAACTCCCAGTGGCGCAGATCAAAATCCGTGGTCTTGGCCACAAAATTTCCTACCACGTTGAGCGAACCCGCATAGGCAGAAAGCAAGGCTTCGAGCGGCATGATCCCCCGTCCGGCGCCGCCCAGCAGCTTGGGCATGTCCAGCCGCAAGCTCTTCTCGCCCGCGCGAATCGCCACGCGCTGCGGGGTCTCCATCTTCGCTTCGATCCGCAGTCCGGCCTGCGGGAGTTTCTTGATCCGCACCATATTATGCCATCCTAACGAACGTTCGACAGGTTGTCAAGAGTTCCTTTTGGACTCGCCACGGCGAACGATTCGCCTACTTGCTGATACTCAGCCCGTAGGCCTTGGCCAGCACGACGATGGGGTGGATGGCCTTTTTGCCCGCGCCCTGCTCGATCTGGATCGCGGCGAGGGGGCAATCGGTTACGCAACAAGCATCTTCGTCGGCCTTCATGAAATTGAAGAGCGGCTTGCCCACTTTCATGGATTCCTCGAAGTATTGTTTCTTCACGCTCCAACTGCCGTCGTGCCCGCTGCAAGCTTGCAGGCGGTTGACTTCTGCTCCCGGAAGAAGCTTCAGCAGCTCCTCCGCTTTGACGCCCATTTTTTGAGCCATGAGGTGGCACGGCTGGTGGTAGCGCAGTTTGCCGACGTTCTGCGAAAAGT
>MEKR01000070.1 GCA_001767035.1 Acidobacteria bacterium RIFCSPLOWO2_02_FULL_61_28 | reverse complement strand
GAATCAGTATACCGCTTTGCGTGTCCTGTGTTATGCCGTTCTGTTTGGGTCGGCCTATCCTCACACAGCAGCAAGCAACGTGAGAATTAGACGCCCACTCAACCGGCGAGTCAAGGGCTGACCGCACCCGAAAGCACCTGCGGGCCGGTGCGACTCGCTTGACGGACGGCAAATCCGTCATGGTTGATGGCAGGCGTTTGCGTGGAGGGTCCCAATTTTCCTCTACCGCTTCGAAGCCAAAACTCTTAGGATACGGAGAGCGGGGGCCGGCGGAACTCGTAAACGGACTTTGGGGGGGAAAGGAAGAAACGAAATCAATTTTTCTTGGTAATGGGAGAAATGAAATGTTTGTAATCTGCAACCGGATTCCTGTGGCGAAAGGGCATGAGGCGGAGTTTGAACGGCTGTTTCTCGAGCGAGACGACTCCCAGAGTCAGCATCCCCTGAAAAGTTTTCCGGGGTTCATTCGCAATGATATTCTGCGGCCGACGCGAGAAGAGCCTTACGTGGTTCTGACCTATTGGGATTCCAAGGAAGACTTCGAAGCCTGGACCAACAGCGAATCCTTTCGCGAGGCTCATCGAGGGCGAGGCCGCTCGGAAATTTTCGCCGGGCATCCCAACCTGGAAATCCATGAAGTGATCAAATCCGTCGTGCGCGCCTAGCGCCACCGCCGCTCGACGAATTCCCCAAGATAAGGGCAATGACAAGAGCAACGACGACGGCCGACGAAAGCATATATTTCACGGCTTCCTCGCCGAGTCGTGTCCTTCTACCGCCCCATCAGTCCAGCGGTTGAACGCGGACAAGGTAGCCATTGTAGTCCACGTACCAGACTGTTACCGGACGCGTAGAGGCGTCAATGACGGTTCGCCGGTTGTAGGCGAAAGGCTCCGGCATTTGATATACGTGCCAGCGCTCGGTTTTGGGATCGAGTCGAACGACCTGCCGGCCGTGCAGCACGCCTGCCCACACTTCGCCGTTTTTGTCCGGCATGGCTTCGTAGAAATCGGTATAGGGGTGCGGGGCAGTCGGCGGCCAAAATTCTTCAATACGGGCTTCCTTGGCATTGAGCTTGATGAGAGCGCCATCCGCCCCGCCGAACCAAGCATTTCCGAAGGGGTCAAAGCCCCCACGTTTGGGGGTAGCAAAGTGAGCGCCGGTGTTCAGGTTCAGCCATTTCCCCGTCTCAATCTCCAGCATCTCCACCGTATTGCCCCAGTTGGCCGGCCCGCCGCCTGCCCAAAACTTCCCGTCGTAGGAAATGAGGTTGTCGTAGCTTTGGGTCGTTTGCAGCGGCCACTCCTTCAGGACCTTGCCTGTCAAAGGATCGAGCTTGGTAACGCGGCTCGCGCGGGCATCCCACACATAGCCCTCCGCATCCAGGGTGAAATTTCCAAAACTCGGTGCATTGAGGGGCGTCGCACTCGCGATAAGAACTTGCCTGACCTCTCCGGTCTTCGGATCGAGGCGATTGAGTTGATGCGCCCAGTTTTCCGAGATCCACATGATCCCATTCTTATCTACTTTGGCGTGGTGCGACCCCGGCATGACTCCTGGGGTCAACGGAAGCGTGTATTCGGTGACAATCCCTGTCTTGGGATCCAATCGGCCAACGTAACGAGTCTTATGGCTGGTATACCAAATGTTGCCCTGGTTATCCATCGCCGCGTCGTGCAGAGCGAGGAGCTGTTGGGGCAATTCGTATTCGGTGACAACGACCCTCGTGGATTGGCCGCGGGGACGCGGGAAGACGCGGCGCGGCGCATCCTGCGAATCCGGACCGCGGACCCGGGAGAGCCAGTTGACGAGCAACGTGTATTCGGGGTCCGGTTCCGACATCGCCCGGTTGCGGACTGCAATCGCGGTCCCGCTAAAATGCATCATGCGGTCTACGATCAAACTCCAACCGTGCTCGTCAAAGCGGTTCCTGAAAACCTGCTGCCAGGAGTGGCACCCGGAACAATACCTCTGGAACGTGGCTTTTTCTTCTCCGGTGCCCGGAACGTTCCATAAGACCTCCGCGCTGCTGAGCTGGGATTCCAGTTCCGGTGAGGGAGGCAGATTGTCCGAGTTGGCGACCCGTTCCAGCACGATGTCCTCGACCTTCGTGGCGCCATTGATCGAAACCGCATCTCGCCGGTACGGCTTGAAAGGGACGGGCGTGGGAATGCGCAAGGTGTAGGAACCGGCTTGCATGGAGGGGAATTCGAATTTGCCTGCGGCGTTGGTATATACGGTAGTCCGGACGCCGTTCGGCGCGACGAGCTGAACACCTACGCCTTCGGGGGAATCGCCGCTGGCGATCCGCACAACTCCCGTGGCGCCGCCGGTGAGGCCGCTCTGAACCGGCCACTTTTGCGTCTTGGCCCGATACCAGGGGCTCGCCGGAGGATTTTCGCCTTCCACACAGCATTTTCCCGAGTGAAAGTAAGCCCGCAGATCCGCGATGTCGGCATCGGACAGACTGGCCCGAAATGCAGGCATGCCGGGACCACCTTCCTTGATTTTGGCGCTGACGGTGTCGTCGTTCACAGGAGCGCCGGACACCATGTTCTTACGCTGGTAGAGGTCCTGCAAATAGGGGGCGCCCTTGGTGTATTTGTTGTGACACATCCAGCATTTATAGAAGTAAATCACTTCGCCCCGCCCCGCGCCGCTATCGGCCACAATCCGATAGGTATCCAGCCGGAGGGAGCGCTGGAGATCGTCCGTGAGGACGTCCTTATCGGCCGCCGCGCTCAGCGGCTTTTGCGCGACCTGGGCCGTAGCTAACCAAGCCATCGCCCCTGCGACAAACAGCGCCATTCCTATGGTGAGGAAAACTGGAATGGCGCGAGATCGCCCCTGTGTGCGGCTTTGCAATGGCATATGTTCACCTCCACCGAAATTAGATTTTTCCGCCTTCTGGATGTTGAAAGTATACTCCGTTTGCGCCCGACCGAGCCTCCCATGAACAATTCTTTCTTCGAGACGGCGCCCGCGGGCGCAATCGTCCCGCCATAGGTACTGAAAATCCGGTCCGCCACAACTGAATCCGGATTCTTCGGACTCCGCTGCTCGCCGGGGCCCTCTTGGAATCGGCTGCTGGGTTGTCACAGCGCGAAGGTCTGTTCCGCCGGGGTTGCGGAAGCCTCAATCGGTCCTACCATCGCTACCTCTTACCGCTTGACGTATTTCTTCACCCCCCGCGGACCGACTTCCGCGCCGTAAACGTTCCCGCGCCCGTCGGCCGCAACGCCTTCCGCTGCGCTCGTGCCCGTGGTCTTTTCTAGCGGATCGGGGATGAACGCCTGGACCGACCCGTCTTTGGCGCTGCCGATGCGGATCCCCCTTCGCCAGCCGTCATGGTTCCGGGCCACCGACTCGGACTCCGAGTCGGCTACATAGATATTGTCCTGCTGGTCAATATAAATGCCGCTCGGACGGCTGAATTGCTTCCATTCGTCCAGGAGCTTCCCGTCCTGGTCGAAGATCTGGATTCTATTGTTGCCGCGATCGCCGACGAACAAGCGCCCTCTGGAATCCATCGCCAGGGCGTGCGGCTGATCCAACTCGCCCGGACCCGCGCCCTTCCTGCCCCAGGTCTTGATCCATTTCCCATCCTTCGAGAATTTCAAGATGCGCGAGTTGGCGCCGCCGTGCCCCTCCGAAACGAAAACGTCGCCATTCGGCGCGACCAGAACATCGTTCGGCTGATAAAAGTAGTCCGGCTCGGCCGCTCCGCCCGGCTTGCCGAGCGTCATCAGGAGCCTGCCATCGGGGCTGAACTTCAAGACTTGATGGCCCGTCGTCGCTCCGGGCCGGGGCCCGGACAGCGTGCCAGCCCCGGCTTGCCCCGCGCCTCCGCTGCCGGAGGCTGGTGGCGGCGCGTTGTCCCGCCCGTCGGTAACCCAAACGTTCCCGTCGCGGTCAACGAAGATGCCATGTGGAAAGATGAACATCCCCTCGCCGAAGCTCCGGAGGAGTTTTCCGGATGCATCGAATTGGAGGATGATGGGGAGGATCGAGTCGAGACAACTGTTGGCGCCGCATCGCTCGGCGACCCAGATGCTTCGGCCATCCCGATCAATCTCGACCGCGCTGGTCGCTCCCCAGGTCCGGCCCTCCGGCATCTTGAAATAATTCTCGATGGTTTGATACGGGTTGGGCAGGTTGTTGGTCGGTTGGAGAACGCCTTGGGCCGCGGCATTCTCAATCAACAGGATCAGAAACAAAGGTACGAAAAGATGTCTCATAGGGGTCTGGTCTCCCTTCTAGTGCTTCTTGAAATTGCACGGAGGCTGCCTAACGGATCTGGCGATAACCCGCGCCGACGCGCGCGTCTTTTGCGAGCCGAGGGAACCGCCGCCGGGCACGTCAGCTTGTTGCGTGTCCAATCACTTCCCTCCCGTGTTACGCCGGCCGGCGAGCACGCGGCCGCTGCAGGCGCGCGGATCGCTTGGCAACCTCCGCCAGCGACAGAAGAGCGGAGTTCACGGACGCAGAGTTTGGAAAGAGTTTCGCAACTCGTGGATCCAGCACAACCACGTTCGACTCCTCTTGCAGCCTCTCGACGTACTTTCCGCGGACCAACGCGCCGAAATCAGACCTCTTGTACTCCGAGCGCAATTCGTCCCCAGCACGGCTTCTAGCCTTCTTCATAAATCTCCCTTTCTGCCCGGGTGGTTTGGCGCGCGCTGATGATCCGAATGGCATCGCCTCTTGCGGCATGAGCCACTACCAGAAGTCTCCCAGACGAGGATATGCCAAAGGTAACCAAACGCCTTTCGCCGACCGAATGATCCGGGTCGTCACCGGTCACCGAGAGAGGATCGAAGAACACGCTGGAAGCTTCCTCGAACGAGACACCGTGTTTTCGGAGATTCTCACGGGCCTTTCCGGCATCCCACTCAAGACGCATCAGCCTGTCCTACATCCGTGGCGCTGGAAACGTAGAATACGTCACCTGCAACGTCCCGGCAACCTTCGAGTCCTCTTCGAGTCATCGTCCAGTCAATGATACAGCATCTCCTGGGATGGATTCCGCCCTTCGTCACTGGCGAACACTGCCCGTCACTGGAAGGCGCCGTTTCGTTTGCGGATTGATTCCAGTTGCCGTATAGTCAGCTTACCGGAATCAGGCGCACAACGGTGGGTTGGAAGGTGGTTGGTTCGGAACCGGATGAAGCAAGCAGAAGTCAAAACAAACTTCAGGGGGATCAACATGAAGCGCATCGAGATCGGAATGGCAGTGCTCTTGGCGATCGGGATGGCCGGTTATCAGAGTCGGATCGAGGCGGGTTCCCCGGCAGGCGGCCCGGCGGCCCAGGCGACGCCGCCGGCGGCGCCGGTCACGCTGTTCGACGGCAAGAGCCTGGATGGCTGGCGCAAGTTGGGCACCGCGAACTGGCACATCGTGGAGGACTATGTGGAAGCCAGCAGCGGCACTGGTTTCCTCGTCACGCCCAATGCCTACGGCAACTTCCATCTCACCGCCGAGTTCTGGACGGACGCCGACGCCAACAGCGGCATCTTCATCCGCTGCTCCAACCCGAACGAAGTCACCGCGGCCAGTGCCTACGAGGTGAACATCTTCGACAAGCGTCCCGACCCGCAGTACCGCACCGGCGCCATCGTCAATGTGGCATCGCCCAAGGCGCGCCTGGACGCGGCCGGCAAGTGGAACACGTTCGAGATCACGGCCGAAGGCTCGCGCCTGGTGGTGAGGATGAACGGGACGCTGATGGTGGACGTGATGGATACGAAGTTTGCTTCCGGTCCCATCGCGCTTCAGTACGGGGCCGGGATCGTGCGGTTTCGCAATGTGAAGATCACGCCGCGTTGAGCGCGCCGGCGGGGATACCCTTAGAGAGTTTTGCATCATATAGTGACACGCAGAGCAGTTCGTCAGGGCACGACTCCAGTCGTGCCGTAAAACGTGCCAATCCATTCCTCTTCCTTGTCCTCTTCCTTGCGGCTTCAGCCGCTGAGGTGAGTTAAGGATGCTGCGAACGTCTCCAACCAGCCGTCGGAAAGACGTCCCTCAGGGGCTAAAGCCCTCGTTCTTTCGGCCTTTTTTCGGCATGGCGGAACCTGGATTATTCATGAAGGACGGTCCCTTTTCTCTAGCCCAGCGCTTCAGCGCTGGGTAGGCAGTATCAAGAAGTGATCCCCAGCCCGCTTCAGCGGGCTTCCCAAGGCCGGCTTTAGCCAGAGGGTTTCACCAGGGCTAAAGCCGAAAACCGGAAGGCTGCTAAAGCAGCCTGTAAAATAAATTGCACCGCTTACCCCGGTCCCGCCAAGCGGGACCGGGGCTAGAGAAAAGGGGAACGGCCACAGAAGCAGCTTGGCAACGCTTGGACCAGCGCGTTTTGCGAAACCGTTATGAAGAATCCAGGTGAAGCCATGCCCTGACGAAACTGGAGTCTACACCAATTGTGAATCCGCCATAGAAACGGAAGGAGCGCGTCTTATGCAGAGCCGTCACTGGACCTTGCTGCAAATCGTATTCGCATCGGCACTGGCAAACTCACCGTTGGTTGCCGCTACGTGCGAGAGCCTTGCTTCTTTGAAACTGCCCGACACGACCGTGACCTCGGCCCAGACCGTGGCAGCCGGCCCGTTCACGCCGCCGCAAGGAAACGCAACAGTGGTGCCCAATCTCCCCTCGTTCTGCCGCGTTACTGCAACGCTAACACCGTCGAGCGATTCGGCCATCCAAATCGAAGTCTGGTTGCCCTCGACGGGATGGAACGGCAACTTCCAGGCCGTTGATAACGGTGGGTGGGGAGGCTCGGTTAACTATGCTGAAATGGGTACGGCTCTCGCGCGCGGCTACGCCACCAGCTCAACGGACACAGGTCACACCGGCGGCCGCGCGAGTTTTGCGATGGGACACCAGGAAAAGCTGATTGATTTCGGCTTTCGGTCAGTCCATGAAATGACGTTGAAGGCCAAAGCAATCATCGCGGCCTTCTACGAAAGCGCTCCCAAGCACTCCTTTTTTGCCGGCTGCTCCTCGGGCGGGAGGCAGGGGCTTATGGAAGCACAGCGGTTTCCGGAGGATTACGATGGAATCGTTGTGGGGGCCCCCACCAACAACTGGACGAACATGATGTTTGGACGGATGTGGGTTGCGCACGCCACGCTCACCGATCCCGCCAGCCATATTCCCGCTTCGAAGTATCCCGTAATCCACAGTGCCGTGCTGAACGCTTGCGACACACTGGACGGCGTCAAGGATGGCGTGCTCGAGGACCCGACCCGGTGCCACTTCGACCCGCAGGTGCTGCAATGCAAGGATGCGGATGAGCCGTCTTGCCTGACCAAACAGCAGGTGGAGGCGGCACGCAAGATTTACACTCCGGCAAAGAACCCGCGCACGGGACAGGAGATATTTCCCGCCATGGAGCGCGGCAGTGAGCTGGTCTGGGCGACGCTCGCCGGCGGTCCCGCGCCGATTCGTCTGGCCGAGGACTACTTTCGATTCGTTGTGTTTGAGGACCCGCAATGGGATTTCAAAACGCTGAATTTTGACGGCGATCTCACGAACGCTCAGACGCGCGACGGCGGTACGCTGACGGCTGCCAGTCCGGATCTGAAGCCGTTCTTTTCGCGCGGCGGCAAATTGATTCACTACCACGGTTGGACGGATCAACAGGTCATGCCGCGCAACAGCATCAATTATTACAACAGCGTGGCCAGAGCGGTGGGAGGGATCGCCAAGGCCGCGGATTCCTACCGCCTCTTTATGGCGCCCGGAATGAATCATTGCGGCGGCGGCGATGGGCCAAACACGTTCGATGCGCTCGCGGCGCTGGAGCAGTGGGTGGAACGCGGAAAGGCGCCGGATTCCATCATCGCCTCCCACAGCACCGACGGAAAGGTGGACCGATCCCGGCCGCTGTGCCCCTACCCGCAGGTCGCCAAGTACAAAGGGACCGGCAGCACGGACAACGCTGCGAATTTTGCCTGCGTCGCCCCGTGAACAGTTCTGAAAGCGGGAGGCGCCCCTCTCGGGCCAGGAGTTTTTCGCGCAAAACCGCGCGCCTACGGTCTCATTGCGCTTCGGTACGGGGCGGGCCTCGTGCGGTTTCGCAATGTGAAACTCACGCCGCGTTGAGCGGGCCGCTTGGGGATACCCTTGGAGCATTTCTCCTGCGCGTGTAGAGTGCAGGTTCGTTCTTCCGGGGATGAGATGGATGATCCTTTTGCTCGCTTGCTAAGGTTAGCGAACGAACCTGCCGAACCTGCGCAGAGAATGAGACAACCGGATCAGTTTTCGATTAGGGCGTATTAATCCGCCTAGCGGCGAAATGACGTGCCCAGGGTCGGCGCACAAAAAGCCTTCATCCTGAAGATCGAGAAGGGTTCACAAAGCGACGGAAACTTCGCCATGTTCCTTGCGCGTGGGTTTTACCGTTATCTCCACATCCTGCCCCAGGGCGGTGAGAAAGTCTAGGAGGCGCTCGACCGAGAAAGTGCCGGAGCGGTTGCGCATCAGTGCGGAGACGTTGGGTTGCTTGATTCCGAGGATGTTCCCCGCTTCGGTCTGAGTCAGACCGCGAGCCTTAATCAGGCGGTAGATTTGCAGCGTGAGCCGTGCTTTCAGCAGTTCCTGTCCGGGATGGGGGAGACCGAGATCGGCGAAGACATTCCCGCTGCTTTTCTCGGATCGGACAGGCTTTCTCGTTCTCGTGGCCATGTTAGTTTTGCCTTTCTCTGTGGAGACGTTCGGCCTCAGCCAGCCGGCGGTGGATGAGGTCCATATCCTTCTTGGGTGTGACGATCCGTCTCTTCGATTTCTTCTGGAAAGCGTGCAGCACGTAGATCGCCTCCGGGAAGCGCACGGTATAGACGGCGCGCCAGGTGTCGTCGGCGTGGTCCGCGATGATCTCCACCACAAACCGTCCGCCAAAACCTTTCAGCGGCTTTGCCGCCGGGTCGGTTTCACCCTGCTGCGCTGCGAAGAGGGCCTGGCCGATCTCGCGTCGGACCTGGCGAGGAAAACCCCGCAGGTCTCTCCGGCTGGAGCCGACCCAGATCAGAGGGCGTTCCGATTGCGGCATTGAACTTAGTATATGAATACTTATATACCCTGTCAAGAAAAGGTTGTAGGAGCCGCGCTTCAGTACGGGGCGGGCCTCGTGCGGTTTCGCAACGTGAAAATCACGCCGCATTGAGCGCGCAAAGGGGCTGCCGTTGCGCGCAGGTTGCGGCACGGCGAGAATGAGAATGGCCGGCTGGAAGTTCAGGGTTGCAGGGGCTGCGGCTCAGCGGGGTTTGGGGAGGCTGCCCAGCAGGGGCTTCGGCTCTTTCCCGCTCCGGTCCCCCAGCAGCCACTCCACACGCGCAAAGACATCGCGCTTCTTGGCCGGACCCAGAATGCGGGCAAAGATGCGCCCCTCCGTATCCAGAAACACGGTCCCGGGAAGGGCCTCACCCATTCCGAATAGCTGCAAGTGATCCACGGTGGCATCCACCAGCACCGGAAAGTTGAGCTTGCGCTTGCGCATGAATTCCGGGATGTTCCCTTTGGTCTCGGCGGCGTCCAATGAGGCGGCCAGCACCACGACGCCTTGCGGGCCAAACCGGCGCTGCGCGTCAACGAAGATGGGCATCTCGGCGGCGCACGGCCCGCACCAGGTGGCCCAGAAATTCAGGACCACGACCCTGCCGCGGTAGTCTGCCAGCCGCAGCAACTGGCCGGTATGATCGGGCAGTTCGAGAGCAGGCGCCGCGTCTTGGGCGAAACCGGCGCCGAGGGAAACAGGCCCGAAAATCAGGAGCAGAGCAGCCACCCGTGTGCGCCATCGGTTCTTGTTCTTCGGATGCATGCTTTCCCCTATCGGCTCCGGTTAGAAAGCCCGCGAATAACCCACCAGGATGAGCCAGTCGGCGAAGGCCGCGTCTCCGTGCCCGCCGGAGCGGTAGTCCGGCACGCTGCGGGTGCGGTCCCGCTTGACCGCGATGGGGGCGCTGACGGACCAGGTGTTCTGGCCGCGCGAGAACATCACCCCCGGCCCCACCGAGACAGCGTAACCGGGGCGGCGGAATCCGTCCTCCCTCCCGATAATGTCGCGCGCCGGCACACCTTCCATCCGTGCCGTCCCTGTGAAAGCAAGCCCCGCGAGCTTGGGAACCGCGTACCCCACTCCGGCTTGCCACAGGTACTGGTCAGGAACCGACAAGGCCCGCGAGTTGGGAGTCTTGGCGGTGTATGTATTGGTCGGGTTCATCAGCCAAATACCTGCTGAGAAGATCGTGAACCGCTGGATGGACTTGAACGCCATGTAGTCGAAGGAGATCCCGGTTCCCGAGTCCCCCAACTGGATGGATTGGTCCACGGTCGTAAGAGCGCCCAAGGCAGCGCCGGGAAGAGCGCCCGCGCTGGGCATCGGACGATCCGTCACGTCCGGCCTCCCCGTGGGCAGCTTCATGGAGAACCCCAACTGGATGTTCTGCCGCGACTCCGTGGGCGGGCGGAAGAGCCAGAACTTCGCTCCGACCGACATGTCTCCCATGCCGCGGCTATGAGTCACCGTTTCAGCGCGATGATTGATTCGGTCAACGACGATGAAAGGAGCACCGACATTCAAACTCCAGCGCGGCGAAACCCGGTAACTCAGCGCGAGATCGAACAGATGCAGCTTGTTTTCCATCTGCGTGTCCTCCCTCACCCGCTGTTTCTGCTCCACGTCACCCGAAAAGTGGGTGTTCGAGTCCTGCCAGCGATAGCCGAAGGAAACCTGCCAGCGTGACGCCGCACTCTGAGTAGCCGAGATCGCGGTCCCAAAACCGGCTTCCCCGGATTGCTCTCCTGCGTGGCATATCGCGCCAATCACGGGCGCGCCTTGGCGTGCGGCCACTCAGCCTTGCGCGTTCAAGAGAGGGATTTTGACAACGGTCAGCAGCGCCAGCAAACAAACAGCAGCAAACCACATACGAGTTCCCACGTAAACCTCCGGGTCGTCAGGTTGAACCTCTTGAATCCCGCCTGGAATCCATTGAGGGGAGCGAACCGGACGATCTTAGAAGGGGGCAGTTTCCTTTGTCAAGTAAAATCTTTTTGGCATATGTATTTGACAAAGATGCCTGTCTGTGGGAAGGCCAACTGACAACCCGCCAGAGTTCAGAATTTTGGTGGCCTTATGGACCTCAACGCGTTCCCGGGCCCTTGTTTTACGCCCGCAGGTAGTCCGGGTTCCACTTCTTGATCATGCGCTTGATCGTCTTGCGGGAAGTGATGTTTTCGGTGAGGACCTTGCGGGCCAGATCAGGCAGTTCTTCGTCGCTGGCGAACCGCAAGGCAACGAGCTGGCCTAGAGTGAAGTCCGGGATGCGCGGGCGGAAATCCGCCGGGAGCAGCTTCTCCATTCGCAGCCTCATTTCCAGGCGGATCACCCGGTCTTGGACCGTCAGCGCAAAGATGCGCGCATGGAAGAAAATCAGCAGCAGGGCGATGGCGAGCAGCAACGCCACGACCGCATCGGGAGAGAAGTTTCGGACCAGCCGATACCCGGACCACAGCAGGTTGATCACCAGCAGCGGAAACGCCCCCATGTGATAGGCCGGGACGAGCCGGGTGTGGTTCTCGAAGGTTTGGGGTGTTGTTTGGGCCATTGTTCTTGTCCTTCCCTTTCTATGATGGGGACCGCCATTCTGTCCCACAGAAGCCTACGCCATTTGAGGCGGTTTGGGAACTGGGTTTTTTTCTCCGATCGCCGGATTAACCCCTCGCTGTTCGGGCGCTCAAATCGGGGAAGTGGTTGGCGCGGATTCCCGGGGAACGGCGCTTCCGGCCGCCAGCAGAATATGGAAGACGCTGCCGCCGCCGGGATTGTCTTCCGCCCAGATGGCTCCGCGGTGGGCCTCGACGATGGTCCGGGCAATGGCCAGTCCCAATCCGACTCCTCGCCCCGCGAGCTTCGTAACGGGAGGCCACTGCCCGCTTCCGCTCGCGCCGCGGATGCGGTGGAATTTCTCAAAGATTTTTTCCTTCTCGGTGTCCGGAATTTTCGGGCCGGCGTTGGCGACGGAAAGCAAGGCATAGCGGCCCGCGCCGGAGGCCAGTCCCTTTTTGCGCCAGGCATCCGGGACGTTTTCGGGCATCTCCGCCGCAGAGCGGAGCCGAACCTGAATCGTGCCGCCCGGCGGGGAAAACTTCCGGGCATTGCTGAGGACGTTTCCGATGACTTGCAGAATTCGCCCGCCGTCGCACTCCACCCGGACCGGCTCCTCCGGCCAGTAA
This sequence comes from Acidobacteria bacterium RIFCSPLOWO2_02_FULL_61_28, assembly GCA_001767035.1. Lineage (GTDB taxonomy): Bacteria > Acidobacteriota > Terriglobia > 2-12-FULL-54-10 > 2-12-FULL-54-10 > 2-02-FULL-61-28. The sequence goes on along the minus strand of MEKR01000070.1, from coordinate 17,875 downwards.
ACTTCCACCCGAAGATTCTTTTCCTGGAGCTGGACCTCCGATTCCGCCAGCGCCGTCCCGATCAGCTCCCCCAGGTCGTGGGACTGTATCTGGTACTCCATGACGCCCGCCTCGATCCGGGACAGGTCGAGCAAATCGCCGATCATGGACGAGAGGCGGCGGGCGCTTTGCAGGCTGAGTTCGAGGAAGCGGCGCTGGTCCGGGGCGAGCGGCCCGGGGATTTCTTCGAGCAGCAGCCGCGCCGTCTCCTGGATGGAGGCCAGCGGCGACTTCAGCTCGTGGGAGACGTGCGAGATGAAATCCTTTTTCAGCTCGTCGAGCTCGTTCAACCGCCGGGTCATGGCGTCAAAGTCGCGGGCGAGCTGGGCAAGCTCGTCCCGGCCTTCGAGCTGCACCTGATGGGAAAACCGGCCGGCGGCCACGGCCTGCGTCGCCTCCGTCAGCCGCCCGAGCGGACGGGAGATCGAGCGCACGATCCAGAAGGAGACGGTCAGACTCAGCAGCAGAGCCGCCAGCGCCGCCGCCCAGGAGACCTGCTGCGCGCTCCGGCTGGCCTGCGCCGACTCCGCCACCTGCGCTTCGATGCCCTGCCGCGTCGCTTGCAGGAACCGGAGCGTCTGCAACCGCAACTGGCCGAGTTGCGCCAGCGCGTCGGCGAGCGCAGACTGCAATTGCGCCGCGTTCCGCGATCCGGGTACTGCCTCGTGTTGGGACGCAACCTCGCGGAATTTAGTCCACCCCTGCTCCAGTTGCTCGACCTCCTGCGCCTCTCCGGCGGAGAGACGAAGCGAGCGGATTTCCTGGAGCACTTGGGAGAACGTCTCGCGCATTTCGGCCACTTGCTCGCCGTAGTCGGGATCGGCCGTGATGAAGAATTTCTGGGTGAACTCCTCGATCTGATCGAGGTCCCGGAGCAACTGGAGCGCCAGGACGCCCGCCCGGAAGTTGATCGCCGACAAGTCTTCGCTGCGCCGCGCCGTCCGCGAGATCACGGTAAGCTGATAGCCGAGCACCGCCACGAGCAGCGTGATCAGCACGCCGTAGCCGAGCGCGATCTTGGTGGCGATCTTCATGGGGTGTCAGGGGTTGCGTATCGGGAGTTAGGTCCTGTTCCCTATTCCCTGTTCCCTATTCCCTAACTAAGGCCGTAGGACTTGAGCTTGTTGCGGATGGTTTTGACGTCCAAGCCCAGGCGCCGCGCCGTTTCGGCCTTGTTGTTGCCGGTCTGCTCGAGCGTCCGCAAGATCAATTCTTTCTCCGTTCCCGCTGCGGTGGTGCCAGACGGCAGAACCATCTTTTCCTCGGCGATCGGTTTCCGCAGGTACGGCGGAAGGTGCGAAGGCTCAATCCATTCGCCTTTGGCGAGAATGACGGCCCGCTCCATCACGTTGCGGAGTTCGCGCACATTGCCGGGCCAGGCGTAGTTGTGGAGCAGGTCGAGGGCTTCCGGGCGCAGCGCCACCACCGCGGCCTTGTGCTTGGCGTTGAACTCCCGGAGGAAGTGCTGCACCAGGACCGGAATATCCTCCTTTCGCTCGCGCAACGGAGGCAGCGCCACGGTAAAAACATTCAGTCGGTAATAGAGGTCTTCGCGCAGCCGGCCCTTGCGCACGGCTTCCCGCGGCTCGCTGTTGGTCGCCGCCAGCACGCGCACATCCACGGCAAATTCCTGGTGGCCGCCCAGGCGCCGGACCCGCCCGTCCTCGAGCACCCGCAGAAGCTTCGTCTGGAGCGCCATCGGCATCTCGGCGATCTCATCGAGCAACAGCGTCCCGCGGTGGGCCATCTCAAAGCAACCCGGCCGCGCGCTCACGGCCCCGGTAAACGCGCCCTTCTCGTGTCCGAAGAGTTCGCTCTCGATCAACGTCTCCGGAATCGCCGCCGCGTTGATGGCGACGAAGGGACCCTGGGCGCGGGCGCTGCGCTCGTGGATGGCGCGGGCCGCCAGTTCTTTCCCGGTGCCGCTCTCCCCCGTGAGAATGGCGGAAGCGTCGCTGGCCGCCACGGTCTCGAGCAGCTCGTACACTTCCTTCATATGCTTGCCGGTTCCCACAAACGCGCCGAAGCCGGCATCCTTCTCGACCCGCGCCGCGAGCTTCCGCGAGGTCCGGCGCAGCGCCACCTCGGCCTGGGCGGCTTCGATCACGGCCCGGAGCTTGGCATAGTCGAGCGGCTTGGTCAGGAAATCCTGCGCCCCCTGCTTCATCGCTTCGACCGCCATGTCAATGGTGCCCTGCGCGGTGATGAGGATCACCGGGCGGTCCCGATTGCCGGCCTTGAGCGCGGGAAGCATCTCCAGGCCGGACTTGCCCGGCATCACCACGTCCGACAGCACGATCTCCGGATCGGAGGACTCGGCCAGCCGCTCGGCTTCCTCGGCGTCCGCCGCCAGCAACGTCTGGTAGCCCCAACTGCGGAGGCGGGCCTCGAGCACCAGCCGCATCGCCGGTTCGTCATCTACCACCAGCACTGTAAAGGGATGGCGCGTCATTGGTTCTAAAGGCAGTGAATAGTGAAAAGTGGCGAGTGACGAGCAGAACTACCGGAGCAAGCCTTATCACTCGTCACTTTTCACTCGTCACTGCGTTAGAGGCTGGGCTTCGTCTTCGCACCGAGTCGTTTTAGCCCTGTTCGGCGGGTTCGGGACCACCGATCAGGTCGTGGAGCGCCCGGAGCATGTCCGAAACCGTGATGATCCCGACCAGGCTGTCCCCGTCCAGGACGGGCAAGCACCCCAGCTTGTTCCTAAACAGCAGATTCACGGCTTCGGCCAGTGGCGCGTCCGGGGCGATGCTGAGGGGGTTGCGGGTCATGACCTTCCCGAGAAGAGTTTCCTCAAAGAAGCGATTGTACTCTTGCGGCGAAACGCGGCTCAGAACGGAAGGGGCCACGCGCCCCACGTCGCGGTCGGTGAGAACGCCGACCAGACGGCCGTCTTCCAGGATCGGGATGTGCCGCAACTCCGCCCGGCGCAGCAGCAGCGCTGCATCCAGCAGCGTGCTCCCCACGTCGAGCGTCTGTGGATTGGGAGTCATGTAGTCCCGCACGTGCCACAGCGTCAGATCTTTGGGCTCTGCCATGCAATCACCTCTTGTCTCCCCAGCATTATACCCCCTCGTGGGGAATCTGCGGAACCCCTCTGCGCCCAGGTTTGGGCCGGGCGGTGATCCTAGCAGGGGAAGCCACTTAGAACTGGATGCGAACCCCGATTTGCAGACGGCGGGGCGGTTGAGTTGCGACAGCTCTTCCGAAGAATGGAGAACTGAGAGCGCCGACGAAGTTCTGGTAGTTGACCCGGTTGAAGAGGTTGAAGGCGTCGAGGGAAACTGTGGCAGTCGGGCTATTTTCTCTCTGCGCCGGGCGGAGGCGAACCTCGCGATACCAGCGCAGATCCACGCCGGCAAACCCTGGTCCTGTGCCGGTGTTTCGGGGGACGCCGGGTGGCCGGTCAATGGCGAGGCCGTCGCCGTTGTCATCCCGGCCTGTGATGACATTGAACGGGATGCCCGAAAGCACGGAGACCGAGAGACCGAAGTTGGCCCAGCGATGGAGTGTGGCCGTGCCCAGGAAGTTGAACTGATGACGCCGGTCCGTGTCGGCGCGACCCCACTCGCCTGCCGGCGCGAAGCTGTCGGCAGGATACCAGTCCCTCGGTTCCCATCCGCTTGACGGTGACCAGCCAATGATTCCGGTGTCGGTCATCGTTTTTCCGAAGACGTACTGGGCGGTTCCCGTAACCTTGGGAGCCAAACGCCCGCGCAGGGTAACTTCCAGGGAGTTGCTCTCCAGCCGACCGGCAGACTCGATCCATCGCAGCACGTTCCGATTCGCGTCCGGACGCGTGGCAAAGTCCGGCGGCAATGGCGCATTCCCGTCGCGGGAGCGAAGCTGGTGGGCGGCTTGCGTGCCGATGTAATTGACCGCCAGAGTTGTTGCCCGTCCGAGTTGGTATTCGAGGCCGCCGTTAAACTGCATTGCGTACGGCAGCTCCAGATCGCGGGCCAACCGGTGAACGCTGGTCGGGAGTGAATCGGGCAGCGGCTGGGATAGGTCCGGCACCTGGTCCCCGCTCAAGAGGTAACGCCGTAAATGAACACCGTCGTAGCGCAAGATGTCCCAGATGGGCATGGGGCCCGATCGCTCGAAGAAGAGACCCGCACCCGCCCGCACAACAAGCTTCGGAACCTGCGGCGGAGACCAAGCGACGGCAAGGCGAGGGGCGAAGTTGTTGCCGTCCCCGACATGGTTCTGCCAGTCATAGCGGAACCCTGCGGCGATGGAGAGATTCTTGCGGAGTCGCCACTCGTCCTGAAAGAATCCCCCCATATTCTTCTCCACAAAAATTACTTTCGGATTGCCGCGCTGGAGAAGGGCTGCGTAGGGACGATTGGAGACGTACTCCGGCAACGAGGCGAAGAAGAGGGTGCCGATTTCATTGGTGCGATCCACCAGCGCGCGGCGGCTCCAGTCCGGTATGTTGAACCCGTATTTCAAGGTGTGATTGCCGGAACTCTGGGTCAACAACCAGGTGATGGAAGTATGAAACTCGGTGCTCAAGCGGTCCAGTTGTGCCCCTCCTCCTGTGAACGCGTCGGTCACCACAATCCGCGGCTCGTTGATATTGGAACGGCTCGGAGTCCAGTAGCGGCCTACCAAGATTCGGAACTGCGAGAGCAGTTTGGGCGAGAACGAGAAGCTATGGTTGAAGAAGAACTCGTCTTCGCGGAACCGCCACTGCGCTCCGGCTTCTTTCAGCGTCGTGCCGCCGACGCCGATATTTTCCTGCCAGCGATCCTGGAAATTCTGCTGGAAAAACAGGGACTGGCGTTCGCTCGCTTGCCAGGTGATGCGAGCGGAGAGGTACGTGTTCACGTGTGGAGCCGCCACATTTTCCCGAATAGCTCCCAGGGGACCTTGGGCAAACACCACGGCCTGCAAATCTTCTGTTTGCCGAGCACCGGACAGAAGGAAGGAGGTTTTTCTGCTCCTTCCAACCGGGCCGAAAAGGCTGCCCTCGAAGAGGCGGCGCTGCTCTCGCGGCCTTTCCGGGGCGAAGGCGTCCCGCGCATTGAGATGATGGTCCCGGAACAGGAAATTGAATGCGCCGTGGTAGCGGTCGGCGGAGGATTTCGTGATGACCTCGATCCGCCGGCGGCTCCAGCGCGGGTATTCGACCGTGTACGGATTATTGTTGATGCGGATCTCCTGAATGGCCGATGCCGTCACGCCGACGTTCCGCATCTCCATCCCATCCACGATGAGGGAATTGCCCGCACCGCCTGGCGCTCCTGCCTCGAGGAATCGAGAGAGAGCGGTCAAGTAGTTCAGGTCGAGGATCGGCAGGTTGCCCAATATGCCGTGCTCGACGGCAATGGTGTCTGCGCCGCTTGCCGTGTCGGTGCTGACTTGATAAGCACGTTCTCCTACGGTAAATTCCTGCCTCAGCCGGTCTAGGGTCAGACGCAAATTGAGGTTCTGAATGGATCGGCTGCCCAGCCGCACTCTCCGGCGAAACGGCTCGAACCCCTCCAGGCCTACCTGAATCTCGTAGTCACCGGGGATCAGGTTGTCGAATCGAAACGCCCCCCCTTCACTGGTCCAAGTTTCCGCCTCTCCGGCGCTGGAGATCAGCCGGACCGGGACAGATGTTACAGGCGTATCCAATGGGTCCATGAGGGTCCCGGAGAGGGTAATCCCGGAAGGAACTTGCTGCCCACCGGCAGAAGCGCAAAAGATCCAGAAGAACCAATAGCTCATGGTGCGTCTGAGTCGAAGCATGGGTTCCATGAGCAAGCCGACAATCCCAGTCCCGCGGGCAGTTAGAATAGAAGACAATTATACCCCATGGAGTCTTCCTGCCTATTCGTGATTAGCGCACCAGACCCCTTACAACGAAGAGCACATTGGCGGGGCGTTCGGCCAGCCGCCGCATGAAGTAGGGAAACCATTGTTTCCCGAACGGAATGTAAATCCGCAAGCGGTAGCCCTGCTCGACCAGCCGGCGCTGCCAGTCGCGCCGGATGCCGTAGAGCATCTGGAACTCGAAGCCGTCTGACGGCAGGCCGATCTCGCGCGCGGTGTTACAGGTCTCTTCGATCATCCGGGGATCGTGCGTGGCGATGCTGTGATAGAGACGGCTTTCGAGCAGGATGCGCATCAGGCGGAGGAAGTTCGCGTCCACGTCCGCCTTGTGCGGGTACGCCACCGAGGGCGGTTCCTTGTACGCGCCCTTGCAAAGCCGCACACGAATTCCTTGCTCAACCAGCCGCCGGACGTCCTGCTCGCTGCGGTAGAGATAGGACTGGATGACCGCGCCGAGCGAAGAATAACTCTTCCGCAAATCCGCGATCAGCGCCAGCGTCGGCTCCGTATGAGCCGAGCTTTCCATGTCCACTTGCACAAAACTCCCCGTCCACTGCGCGCAGTCGGCCAGCAGCCGCAGATGGGCGCGGCAGTTCTCTTCCGAGATGTCCAGTCCGAGCTGACTGAGCTTGACCGAAATGGTGCAGGGGAGCTGCCTCCGGGCGATTTCTTCCAGAATCTCACGGTAGTCCTCTGTGGCTGCGGCGGCCTCCTCGACCGCATGGACCTCCTCCCCCAGATGGTCCAAGGTGGCCAGCAGACCGCGGCTGCTCAAGTCCTGAACTACCTCCATCGCTTCCGGGAGCGTTTCCCCGGCCACGAAATGGCGGGCCGCTTTCTGCGCGACGCCAAAGCTCAGCAGCCACCGCTCCAATTTCTTTTGCCGGGACAGATAGAGGAAGAAGCTTCGCAGCATAGAAAAGGCAGTGACGAGTGAGAAGTGCCCAGTGATGAGAAAAGTCAATGACCGGCGAGAATGCCGAGGTTACGGGTCACTGGTCACTCGACACTCGTCACTGGCCACTGCTTTCAAGAAAGCGCTCCGCTTCGATGGCTGCCATGCAGCCCGAACCCGCGGCCGTCACGGCCTGGCGGAAGACGCGGTCCTGGACGTCCCCAGCGGCGAACACGCCGGGGATGTTGGTCCGGGTGCCCTGCTGGGTTTTGAGATAGCCCTCCGCGTCCATCTCCAACTGGCCCCGGAAGACAGCCGTGTTCGGCGTGTGGCCGATCGCCACAAAGACCGCGCTCACGTCCCGGTCGGTCAGCGCCCCGCTCTTGACGTTGCGGAGCTTCACGCCGACAACCTCGCCGCGCGACGGGTCGAGGACGTCGGCCACGACCGTGTCCAAGGTGAAATGGACCTTTTCCGTGTGGCGCGCGCGGTCGAGCATGATCTTCGAAGCGCGGAACTGATCCCGGCGATGGACCACCTCGACGGCGGAGGCGAAGCGGGTCAGAAAAATCGCCTCTTCCATGGCCGTGTCCCCGCCCCCCACCACCAGCACTTTCTTGCCTCGAAAGAAGAAGCCGTCGCAGGTGGCGCAGCTCGATACGCCCTTCCCGATCAATGCCTTTTCCGACTCGAGACCCAGCCAGCGCGCCGAAGCCCCCGAGGCGATAATCAGCGTCCGGGTTTCGAGCGATTCCCCGTCCACCGTCACGGTAAAAGGCCGCTTGGATAGGTCCGCTGCGGTGACATTGCCGGCCCGGTATTCGGCCCCGAAGCGAGCCGCCTGGTCCCGCATCCGCTGGATCAGTTCCGGCCCTTGGACTCCTTCCGGAAAACCGGGGAAGTTCTCGACCAGAGTCGTCAGGCTCAATTGCCCCCCGATTTCTACGCCGTCAATCACCAGCGGCTTCAAGTTGGCGCGAGCTGCGTAAACGGATGCCGTCAGTCCCGCGCATCCCGATCCTATGATGACCACATCCCTCATGCGATGAGTTCCTTTCCGGTTATCATAATCCGTAGACCATTGTATCCGCTTTTCCCGCCTCGCTGCCAAAGGCGGAGGGAGCAGGGGCGGGGCCGGCGGGTTCGGTACGCCGGGGGCGTTTTTCGCTTGACAAGCCGGGGGCGCGGGCGGTATAGTTTTAGTTGCAATTGAGTTGCAATAAGAAACGCATCTGATTTGCATCTGAACCCGGCGCGGCTCCCCCTGGAGCCTCCGGGATCAGGAAATTGCGGCTGGCTTGACATGCTCCAGTCACTCATCATCACGTTGCGGGAAGGCGTGGAAGCGGCGCTGGTCATCGGCATCGCCATCGCCTACCTCAGCAAGTCCGGGCGCGAATACCTGGTTCACCGGGTCTATGTGGCGCTGGGAGCGGCGGTCGTGGCGAGTATTGCCGCGGCGGTGGTTCTCCAACGAGTCACGATCAACCAGGAGGCCTACGAAGGCTGGGTGCTGCTGGCGGCCGCTTTTTTTGTCGCCACGATGCTGGTCTGGATGCAGCGCACGGCGCGCGGCTTGCGCCGTCACATTGAAGGGCGCCTCGAGGCCATCTCGTCTCAGGGACAGACCTCCGGCCTGGGCGTGTTTCTGTTTGTTTTCCTGATGGTCTTCCGCGAAGGCGCCGAGACGGTCCTGATGCTGAGCGCAGTTTCCTTGAACACCGCGGACCTGCTCAACTTCCTCGGCGCCGCCACGGGCTTGGGGCTGGCCGTGGTCTTCGGGATCGTCTTTGTGCGGGGCACGGTGCGGCTCGATCTGCGGAAGTTCTTCCGGGTCACGACTGTGATCCTGAGCTGCGTCGTTCTGCAACTGATCATTACCGGACTGCACGAGCTTTCCGAGGGCGGCGTGCTGCCGAGCAGCCGGCAGGAAATGGCGCTGGTGGGACCGGTGGTCAGCAACGAGGTCTTTTTCGTCGTGACGATCGTGGCGCTGGCCGCCTTGATGGTCTTGTTTGATTGGCGGTCCCGCCAGCGGACGCTTCCTGCGGCGGACGCGCTTTCGCCCGTCGAGCGCCGGCGGGAGCGCTGGAGAGCGCGCCGGGAGAAGCTCTGGACGGCGGCCGTCTGCGCCGGCTCCTTTGTCTTCATTCTGCTGGTGACCGCCGAGTACATTTACGCCAAGAACCAGACCGCGCTCTCCCCGGCTGCCTCGGTGACGGAGAACGGCGGACTCATTCGCCTCCCCGTGGATGCGGTCTCCGACGGCAACCTGCATCGCTTCTCTTACAGCGCGGGCGATGCGACGGTGCGGTTCATCGTGGTCCGGGTCGGGACGCGGCTCGCCACGGCCCTCGATGCCTGCGAAATCTGCGGCGCGCAGGGCTATTACCAGAAGGGTCCGGAGATTTTTTGCAAGAACTGCTCTGCCGCGATTTACGGTCCCACGATCGGCGTGACCGGAGGGTGCAATCCCGTTCCGTTGCCCTCGGAGGTTTCCGGTTCGGAGTTGCAGATTCGCGCAGCGGATCTGCTGGCCGGAGCAAGACACTTCCACTCCGGCGAGTGAGCGGTTTGACACTTTCCTCGGGGTGTCGTCAGGGCATGGCTTCAGCCATGCCGAAAGGAACGGCCCGTTGAAGCGGGCTTTAGCCCCTGAGGTACGTCCCTCAGCGGCTGAAGCCGCAAGGAAGTTCACAAATTTTGTCGCGTTTCCGGCACGACTAAAGTCGTGCCCTGACGGGACAGCACGGGGTTCGAACACTCCGGCGATTGAGCGCATATGTTCTGGCGACTGGTGCGAGAATCGTTGTGGCGGCCGCGCAACCGGCGGCGCGCGGCGTGGGCGGCCCTGGCCGTCGCGCTCGGGACTGCCGTGGCTGCGGCCATGCTGAACGTCTCGCTCGACGTCGGCGACAAAGTGGGAAGGGAATTGCGCTCGCTCGGCGCGAACATCGTCCTGACGCCTGCCGCGGATTCGCTCCCGGTCGAGATCGGAGGCATTGACTACCGCCCGGTCTCCGAGGGCGCGTATATCTCCGAAGCTTCCCTCGGCAAGCTCAAAGAAATCTACTGGCGCAACAATATCATCGCCTTCGCGCCCTTCCTCTACGTGCCGGTTCGCATGGCCTCCGGCCTGATCCCCGGCCTTCCGGAGCGCGAGCAGAAAACCACGCTGGTCGGCACCTGGTTTAACCACACGGTGGTCACGAGCACCGGAGACCGCCATCAAACGGGGATTCGTCCGCTCAATCCCACCTGGAAATTGGAAGGGGAATGGATTGACGATTCGAGCGCCGAGACGGCAAGCGGGTCTTGCCTGATCGGCCGTGCTCTGGCGGAGGCGATGGGATTGCGAGTGGGAGATTTTGTGGTTGTAATGCTCCACGCCGAGGGCGTCGAAGAGAGCAGCGGCGTCGCGCTCCAGGTACGCGGCATTGTAACCACCGGCGGAGCCGAGGACCAGCAGATGTTTGCTTCGCTCGCCGTTGCCCAGTCGCTCGCGGGCGTCGCGGATCAGGTGCGCAGGGTGCAGGTGAGCGCGCTGATCAAGCCCGAGGACGAGTTTTCCCGCCGCGATCCCAAGACCATGACGCCCGCAGAATACGACCGGTGGTATTGCTCGCCGTATATCTCTTCCATCCTCCATCAGATCACCGCAGTGCTGCCGGGCACCGCCGCGCGGGCGATCCGTCCGGTGGCCGAAACGCAAGGCAATGTGCTCGGGAAAATGACGTTCTTGATGGGGATGCTGGCTGTGCTGGCGCTGGCGGCGGCGGCGTTGAGCATCTCGAGCCTCGCCAGTCTGGCAGTGGCCGAGCGGCGGCAGGAAATCGCTTTGATGAAGGCGATCGGCGCGCAGGACTGGCTGGTGAGCGGGCTGTTCCTGGCCGAAGCCGCCGCCCAAGGGGTTGTCGGCGGAGCGCTCGGATTTGCAGCAGGGCAGGCTCTGGCGCGGTTGCTCGGACGCGTGGTGTTCGGCTCCGACGTGGCCGTCAATTGGATGCTGTTGCCCATCATGTTGCTGGTGGCGCTGGCCGTGAGCTTTGCCGGAACCTGGTTGCCGTTGCGCCGGGCGTCGCACTACGAGCCGGCGGCCGTGCTGAGGGGTGAATGATGAGGGGTGCATAGTGAGGGGTGCATAGTGAGCCCGGCGCGCTTGTTCGTTCGCGTTGTCTATAAGGCCTTCCGGGTCGAGCCTGGGCGGATGGCTGCCTCCTTCGCTGCCTTGGCGGTCGGAGCTACCCTGGCCAGCGCCTTCCTGAATCTCTATTTTGACCTCCCGCGTAAAATGACGGCGGAGTTTCGCACTCTCGGCGCAAACCTGATCCTGGCGCCCAAGGGAACGAACGAGACTTTCCCGGAGGAGGCGTACCGGCAACTGGCGGATTCGCAGCCGGCCGTTCCCCGCTTGCCGTGGTTATACGCCGTAGGAAAGACACAGGGGAAGGAAGTGATCCTGGCCGGAACGGAGCTGGAGCGGCTGGCCGCGCTCCATCCCGGCTGGCGGGTCACCGCGGACGCGGCCCCGAAGGATTCTTCCGAGAGCATCGGCGTTTTGGTTGCGCGGATGCAGCCGAGGCTTTCCGGTCAGGGAAACCGGTGGCTCCTTGCCGGGGAAAAGGCTGCGGCGCATTTTGGCTGGAAGGCCGGCGAAACCGTTGCGGTCGAATACGGAGGAGCAACGCAGGATTTGCCGCTCCTCGGCGTTGTTTCGACGGGAGAGAGCGAAGATTCGCAGCTTCTGCTTCCGCTTCCAGTCCTGCAAGAGATGACTCACCGGGCCGGGCAACTGAGTCTGATCGCGCTGGCGGTGCCGGGATCGGCGGAGCAGGTGGAAACCGTCCGGCAACAACTGGCGGCGCAGTGGCCCCAGGTCGAGGCGCGCCCGCTGCGGCCCGTGCTCGAATCCGAAGCCCGGGTCATCCTGAAAGTCCGCGGCCTGATGTTCGGCCTCACCGCGATTGTGCTCGGCATCGTCGTCTTGAGCGTCATGACCACGGTCAGCGGGCTGGTGCTCGACCGCCGGCGGGACATTGGCGTGATGAAGTCCCTCGGGGGGAGCGACCGCGCGATCTCGCTTCTATTCGTGGCAGAAACGCTTTCCCTGGCGGCGTTCGCGGCGCTGCTCGGGTATGGAATCGGGTTTGGTTTGGCGCAGTGGGCCGCGCAACGGATCTTTGCGTCGGCCTTGCCGTGGCGCTGGGACACGCTGCCTGCTGTCGTGGGCGTGACTCTCGCCGTGGCGTTTCTGGCAACCGCGTTGCCGGTGTACCGCGTGCGGCGGCTCGATCCCGCTGTTGTGTTGCGAGGGAATTGAGATGCTGGATTCGACAAGCTCATCACAGGCGAAAGAATCTCGCACCCGTGCCGCAGGCGGAGTGAAGGGAAACGGCTCGTCTTCCGGCTCCTCGCTGATTGAAGTGGCCGGCTTGCGGAAGGAGTACGGGCCGTCGGTGGTGGCGCTCGACGGAATCAGCTTGCGTGTCGAGGCCGGGGAATGGGTCGCCGTCATGGGGCCGTCCGGCTCGGGAAAGACCACGCTGCTGAACATTCTGGGGTGTCTCGATTCCCCCACCGCCGGTCAGGCTGTGATCGCGGGGACCGATGTCAGCCGCCTGAGCCACAGCGAGCGGACGCGCTTCCGCGCGGAGCAAGTCGGCTTCGTCTTCCAGCAATTTCATCTGATCCCGTATCTCTCGGCTCTCGAAAACGTCCTGATGGCGCAGTTCTTCCACAGCATGACCGACGAGGGGCAGGCGCGCCAGGCGCTCGAGCGGGTGGGATTGGGAAACCGGCTCCAGCACCTGCCGTCCGAGCTTTCCGGCGGCGAACAGCAGCGGGTGGCGATTGCCCGCGCGCTCATCAACGAACCGAGCCTCCTGCTGGCCGATGAGCCGACCGGCAACCTCGACGCGGCCAACGAAGAGATCGTCATGCGGCTGTTCCGAGAACTCCACGCTGAAGGCCATACCATCGTTATGGTCACGCATGATCCCGTGATCGGCCGCATGGCGGACCGCAAGATCGTGCTGGAGCACGGACGCATCGCTCAAACCGTCTCCTTTTCCTTTGAGGAAGAAACGGCCTTCGATGAAGTGCTCGAACAGATTTGGGTTATGGAAGAAAACCGGACGCCGCCGACCTTCGAACAGATTCGCTTCAACAACGGCGGAAACGGGAAGGTCCTGCCGGTGATGAAGCAGATCGGGCTGCTGCGTTCCGACCGGCCCGCGCTCGAGATGACGGAGGTCGGCCGCGCGCGCGCCGCCAGCATCATCCGCCGGCACCGGCTCGCCGAGCGGCTCTTTGCGGAAACCTTTCACATGACCGATGACGAGCAACTGGAATCGAATGCCTGCACCTTCGAGCACATCTTAAGCCCCGAAGTCACCGAGCGGATTTGCGCGTTCCTGGATCATCCCGCCACCTGCCCGCACGGCAGCCCCATCCCGCCGGGCGTGTGCTGCGCGGCCCGACCGTAAGCGCGTCCGCTGCCGAGTCCTTTATTTTCGGCCCCTTGCTCTCCCAATATTCCGGGACTATCCGATTGATGCATGGCCAGAAAAGTCGTAGCCTTGTGTCATGCGAAAGCTCGTACCAGCTATGGTCTCGATGGCTATCAACATAGCCATTCAGTTGAGCGGTTACCAAAACTCCACCTTGGCTGCATTGTTGTGGGCGCTGACTGCGATTCTTACAATCTGGTGGCTGCTAACTCACGAAAAAGTTAAGCAATATCGCAAGAGATTTGCCGAGACACATCCAAGTGCCTTCCTGGGATTGGCTGGGATGGCAGGCGGACTCTTGGGAGCACTTTTGTTGGCGCTTGGCCTAATTGTCGTTTGGGAAACACAGCCAAAGATGGAGGCAGTACAATTTCCCACAGGGGAATACATTACGAAAAAGTGGGGTACGTCTGGGAACGATGCGGTTCTGATCTTGGACACACGGGAACTGTATCGGGCAGCCGAGGAATATCGCTTGATGCTGGTAGTTCTGCCATTTGACCCAACAGTAGATTCCAGAACTGACAACAGGATCGACAAAACGGGTTTGTTTAATATCAACCAAGAAGAGACTAAGCTTCAGGTGACCATGAGTAGTGCAACGCTCGTGAGATTAGTCCCCAGCGGCACATTACAGTTTTTCGGCCTGATAGTGCCAAACATATTTGATCCCACGTCATTCCACAGTGTCCAGGATGCTATCAGTCGTGGCGCACGAGTAATAGCTGATCCAATGTCCACCGTCCTCGTAAACCGGCACCACAACCGTGATTGATTGAGGGATCACCATGCGAGTCCCGCTCAACGGGACGACAGAACCTAGCCCAGCACGTAAGTGCTGGGAAGTCGGAGGACAGACGATAGAGCCCCGGAAGGGGCGACAGAAACTTTGCTTAGACATTGTTTTCTTTCGCCCCTGCCGGGGCTTGCTCGCAAACGCCTGGTTTCCCAGGGCTGACGCCCTGGGCTAGAATCTATCGCGCCTCCGGCGCTGTGATGCTGGTGAGAAATCCAGACTAAGAACCAATTGCGGGAAGGGTTGCGGATTTCAGGCGAAGGCTTGGAGGAGGCTTCCGACCGCGACCGGCCCGGTCTTTTGACTGACCTGCCGGATGTGTTCTTCCTGTTCGTTCAGGGTAGGCCGCTTGACGTTGCGGAAGACGCCGAGGTGGATGTGCCGGGTATCGGAAGCCAGGCGCAGGGCTTCGAGATCATCCTCGGGGCAGGTTTCCAGAGGCGCCATCCGCTGCAAGACTTTCGTGATGGCGAGATGCTTGGTGTTGAACGAGGAGCAACTGGTAAGGATTTCGATAAACGAAAACCCCCGGTGCCGGATGCCCTGCTCGATGAGATCGCTCAAGTGTTCCCGCTTGATGGCCGCTCCGCGCGCCACAAAGGTGGCCCCGTAGGCGAGCGCCAGGAAGGCCGGATTCATGGACTCGCCCATCAAGCCGTAGGGAGCGGTCTTGGTGGCCAGGTTGGTGGGCGAGGTCGGGGAAGACTGCCCCTTGGTCAGGCCGTAGATCGAGTTATTGAAGAGCAGGTAAGTAATGTCCGGGTTATTGCGGGACACGTGCGGGAGATGCCCGCCGCCGATCGCCAGGCCGTCGCCGTCGCCCGCGGCCACTACTACGGTCAATTCGGGGTTGGAGAGCTTGACCCCTTGCGCTATCGGCAGCGCCCGTCCATGGACTCCGTGGAATCCGTAGGCTTTGACGAAGAAGGGGAAGCGGCTGGAGCAGCCGATCCCGGAGACCAGGGCAATCTGGTGGTTGGGCAGGCGGAGCCGTCGCGCCGCTTCAATGAACGCCCCCAGCACGGAAAAATCACCGCAACCCGGGCACCACACCGGGTCGAGGTTTCCTAGATAACATTCAAACGTCGGATTTTCGGTTTCCAGTTCCATCACAGTTGCTCTGGCCTTTCTCGCCTCCCTAGGATTCGCCTCGGTTCGCTCCCACGCTTTCGAGCAGCTCCGGTTCCGGCCGGGAGCGTCCAGCGGATTCGGCGACCTCCTGAATCTTCTCGAGAATCTCCACGGCCCGGAACGGCACGCCTTTGACTCGGTTGAGCCGGATCGTGGGAATTCGGTACGTCGAGCGCAGCAGGGTGGCCAACTGGCCGGTGAAGTTCATCTCGGGCACAATCAGTTTTTTCGTCGAAGCCAGAAACGCCTTCAGCTCTCCATGCGGCAGCGGATGGAGGAGCTTCGGCACCAAGGCTTTCACCGGGATGCCTTGGGCGATGGCCAATTCCACGGCCTCGGTAACGGGTCCGTAAGTCGAGCCCCAGGCCACAATTCCAATCTCAGCCTCCTCGGCGCCGAACATGGAACTCAGCCCGGAGACCAAAGGGTCCCGAGCCAGCGCCGCCAGCTTCTTGTGGCGTTTGGCGGACATGATCGTGTGAACCCATTCGTCGTATTCCGGCTCGCCTCGTTCGTTGTGCTCCAGGCCGGTCGAGATGTGTTCGTGGCCGGGCGTTCCAGGGAAGACGCGGGGCGAAACGCCGGTTTCGGTCAACTGAAACCGTTTGTACTCTGAAGGTGTCTCGCCCCGCTCTTCGGTCGGGGGGAACTTGGGAAGATTCGAGAGGATGTCCGCGTCCACGGTCTCCAGACGGCTCGACAGCGCCTGGTCCATGAGCACAATCGCCGGCATCTGATATTTTTCCGCGAGGGCGAAGGCCAGAACGATCACTTCCAGGCTCTCCCGCACCGTCGTGGGCGCCAGTACGATGCGCGGCGCATCGCCATGGGAGCCATACACAGCCAGCAGAAGGTCCGACTGCTCCGTCTTCGTGGGCAAGCCCGTGCTGGGACCGCCGCGCTGGGAATCTACGATCACCGCGGGGAGTTCCGTCATGGAGAGCAGCCCCAGAATCTCCGACATGAGAGAAAGCCCGGGACCGGAGGTGGCCGACATGGCGCGGCGTCCCGCCCAGGCGGCGCCGCAGACGCCCGCAATCGCCGAAATTTCGTCTTCGGTTTGCAGGAACTTTCCGCCGACGCGCGGCAGGTTCTTGGCCAGGTACTCCATGATCTCCGAGGACGGGGTAATCGGGTACCCGAAGAAGCAATCGAGTCCCGCGGCCAGCGCGCCCAGTGCGGCGGCTTCGTTGCCGGTCATGACGAGCTTCGGCGGCCCAGGCAACATCTTCAGGCTGCCGGAGAAATGGTCGGGAAGATGCTGTTGCGCGTAGTGGATGCCGGCATCCAGCCCTTTCCGGTTGTTTTCCATCACGGCCTTGCTCCGGCGGCGGAATTTCTCTTCGAGCAAATGGACAATCGGCTCGATGGGGAAGCCGTAAAGCTGGGCCAGCACGCCAAGCGCGATCATATTCTTGCTGGCGAGGTTTCCGGCCTCCTGCAACGCGATCCGATGGAATGGCACGGGAAACGAAGCGATTCCTTCGCGCCGAGGGAGGGGAGCCTCGATGTCGGCTTCGTAGAGCAGGATTCCGCCGTCGCGGAGGCTGTCGAAATTGGCCCGAATCGCTTCCTCGTTGAAGGCCAGGAGCGCGTCCGCGAAATCGCCCGGATGGAACAGAGGCCGCTCGCTCAGGCGCAACTGCATCATGCACGCTCCGCCTTTGATCTCGGCCGGAAACGTGCGAAACGTGGAAAGGTGAAAACCCATGCGCGCGGCGACGCGGCTCAGCGATTCCGCCACCGTGATGATCCCTTCGCCGGACTCCCCGGCAATGCGCAGGGTCAGTTCGTTTGGTTGCTGTGCGCTCATGTGGTGACTTCCTCGACTGGGGTGGAGGCTTCCGGGCGGCTTGCCGGCTCGCCCGGACGGCGGAGGCCGTGGTGCGCCAGAACTTCGCTCCAGAACTCCCACCGATGGTTCACCCAGTTCTGGACCTTTTGCACAAGCTCGGGATTCCGCAACAAGTTCTGAAACCGCCCCTGCGTCTTCAAGTATTCTTCGACGGGGAGGAAACGCGCCGGCGCATAGCTCAGCGTGTAGACGGCGTAACCCTCGCGGCGGTGGAGTTCGGCTTCATAGAGGATCAGGACGCCGGTTGCGAGAGCCAGTTCCGTGATCTCGTAGAAGTAATCGGTTTCCGTGTTCCATCCCGGCGGGCAGATCGAATAGGCTTCGACCAGACACGGGCCGGAGACCAAAGCTGCCTTTTGAACCTTAATCATCAGGTCGCGGTGATGGACCGGGGAAGCCACCGCCACATAAGGCGCGCCCGCCGCCAGGGCCAGGTCGGGCAAATGCTGCGGGGTTCGCGGATTGCCCTGGGCGCGCTGGCCGTAGGGCGTGGTGGACGTCTTGGCTCCAAACGGCGTGGCCCCGGAGCTTTGGATGCCCGTGTTCATGTACGCCTCGTTGTTGAGGCAGATATAGACCCCCTCTTCATTGCGGGCGATCCATCCGAGCAAAGCCTGGATACCGATGTCGTAGGAGCCGCCGTCGCCCGCGATCCCGACATGCACAATCGAATCGGCGGGGATCACTCCGGCCCGGACGAGCGCTTCTGACGCGGCGCGGTTGCCGCTCAGGGTCGAGGCGGTGTTCGGAAAATTGTTGTGGTCCACGGAGACCTCGCCCCAGCAGGAGGTGTTCTGCGTGGTCACGACCTCGTTGCAGCCGGTTCC
>MEKR01000069.1 GCA_001767035.1 Acidobacteria bacterium RIFCSPLOWO2_02_FULL_61_28 | reverse complement strand
TTCCGTGCCGTGGGCTTTTGAAGAGAAACCCCTTCGCTAAGCTGTTTCAATCCATGGTAGAATTCGTACGAGCCATCCCCCGACAGCAACTCCGGAATCCCGAATCTCGAATTCCGAATCCCGATCACCCCTCCCTCTCCCCGGAGCAATTCCGCCGGATGCTGGAGGAAGCCCTCGCCGCCGACCCCAACTTGGCCCGCCGGGTGTTGATGCCGCTGGCCGGGACCGTGTTTCCGATCGTGGGTAGCGGCCCGAACGAGAACCATTTTGTCAAGTATGACTCTACGGACCAATTGGTGGCTGCGACGGCTTTCGAGGACAGCAGCGGCAAGGTGGGCATCGGGACCCCGACGCCTAATAATCGTCTTGAAGTTGCGGGGACGACGTTTAATCGAATCACCGCTTCTGTAAGTGCGGATGTCCAAACGGGGTATCAGTGGAAGAAGACGGGGGCGAATGCGACGGACTGGGAGGCATTTGTCCCTGCCGGAAGCACTGCCCTACGCTTCTATAATGCAGGCGAGAGAGTCACTTTTTTGACCGACGGCAAGGTGGGCATCGGGACCCCGACGCCAAATAATCGTCTTGAAGTTGCGGGGACGACGTTTAATCGCATCACCGCTTCCGTAAGTGCGGATGTCCAAACGGGGTATCAGTGGAAGAAGACGGGGGCGAATGCGACGGACTGGGAGGCATATGTCCCTGCCGGAAGCACTGCCCTACGCTTCTATAATGCAGGCGGTGCCGACAGAGTCACTTTTTTGACCGACGGCAAGGTCGGCATCGGGACGACTACGCCTAAGCGGCCGTTGCATGTAAACGGGGGCGACGCGGTTGTACATGAAGGCGGCGGTTTCGGCTTCATGGAGGGCACGAAAGACGACGCTACGACTATTCTATATCGGACTGGCGGGTCGGACCCAGACAGCAAGGATATCACGAGGCTCCGGAACTGGAACGTGGGACAGTCTAACCCGCCGGTTTATACCATCTTAGAATTGCGTGCTCCCAAGGTGCCTAGCGGCGATCCGACACGCGAAGCTACTCTTTCCCTCGTCCGCGTAGATACCAATGATGCAAATCTGGACTATTTGGACCTCTACAACGTAAGAACGAACGAGTCCGGCCCTCCGGCGGTAGACAGCAAGACAATGGGAATCCGTGTCGCCCGGGTCGGGGCCGGGGACTTCTCCGATTTTGTTATCGATCAATACACGTTCAATGTCGGGGTCGATAACGTTTTTATGCATTTCGACCACGGGAAAAACATCGTTATAGCCCCAACCGCTGGCAACGTCGGGATTGGAATCAATGTACCCAAATTCAAGCTCCACACTTCGGGAGCGGCCGTGGCGTTGGGCGCGCCGGCATCGGAACCGGCAAGCGGCGACCTGAACAGTTCCAACCTGACGTTTTGGATTGATGAGAACGCTTCACCCAAGAAACTGATGTTTAAAGTCAAATTGAGCACAGGAAATGTAGTAACAGCGAGCCTCAATTTGGCTTGATAGAAGCCGTGGAAGTGCCGCGTATTTCGGACATCCCCCGCGCGGATCATTCTTAACCGGAGGCAAGAACTAAAATGAGGAATAAATTGAGATTGATTCGAACTATGGGTCTGTGCTTGCTTGGGATGATGTCCGTCCCGGGAGTGGCGTTCGGACAACAAACAAGAGTCAGGCCCGTTCAGCAGCTGATCGTCGCGGATAGTAGTGGGAAAACCATCGGACGAGTCCTCGGTGGCATGAACATCTACAATGTCGAATCTTTCGCGAGTACGGACTTGAACATGCGGACCGTTGTCCTCCTTCAGGTGGATCAAACCGTGGTCCCGGTGATGGTGGGCCGAGATCGGTTTTATGGTGGCGGGGGACTGGTGTACGAGTCCGAAAATTGCATGGGGACGCCATTTTTCAGCCCGGGTGTACGTCTCCCAGAGACCGACGCTCCCAGCCTTTTACCCCTGACAGCAATTGGTCCTCCTGGACAGACGATCTACATAGCAATTCCAGGGGCCGCTCCTAGAGCGATTTCAAAGAGGTCAGTCCTCGAATTCGGGCTTCGGTGCAGCAATGAAACGGGCAATATCCCGAACGCGATTCCGACACACCCGTTGGTGGACCTCCTGACCATCTTCACGCCGCCATTCAGCCTGCGCGCCGCGCCGTGAGTCTGGTAAAGCAAGGCCACGCAGTTCCAGCCGCCGTTCACGATGCGGTGATGAAAGACAGTGACAAGTGGCAAGTGACAAGGGACGAGCAAGAGGCAGAAGTCAGAATAAAAAACCAATCCGGGCCGGGGATAGGACTGGGGTCTCGGGCGCCACACAACCCAAAGGAGGGTTAACATGGAAAGCAACGTCGTGATTGAAACGATGCCGCCCGCAGAAGAACGCCGGATGAAAGGCATCAACATCTATATGTCGGGTCCTGGTTGTGGAATTATTTTCCAGAGTCCCGATGGTCGAACCTACAAGAAGCTCTCCATTGACAACAGCGGGAACCCGGTTTGGGCTACGGTCCCATCTCCCTAAGACCGCGACGACAGTGGACTTGGGCAGCGTGACCCTAGCGGGCGCGCCGGTGGCCACGCAGGGCAGAGGCACTCCGATGACCTCGGTTGCCGACCTCAACCGCGACGGACGTCTCGACCTGCTCTTACATTTCCGCACCCAAGACCTGCAACTCACTCCCACCTCCACCGAAGCCGTCCTGAAGGGCCGGACCTTCTCCGGCGAACTCATTCGAGGCACGGACTCCATCCGCCTCGTTCCGTAAGCGGGAAAAACAGATCCTTCGCTCCGCTCAGGATGACAGGCCAGGTGACGAGAGCAGGCGGCTGCGGCTCACCGCAGAGGATGGAGAGCGCGAAGTGTTAAGAAACGGCTAGCCCCTTCCCCGACTTGCCGACACTCGCATCATCCTTTTTGGGCTGGAAGGGTGGAATAATACGCAGTGGCGATGTGCCAAATCCCCCAGCCGAGGGTTTGGCGGCGTTTGGCAAGTTTTCGGAATTTCCACTAACCCCATCTTCAATAGATAATTAACAGAAATCAGAATTTCGACTCTGATTTGGAATTGGATGTGCTCAGAGAGATGCCTTGAGCTGCGGAAACGGGGGGTGTCTTCCCCAAAGTTGGCTTGCGAAGAGAAATCCAGTCCAGGGAGGAATCGGTGGCTATGGGTCGCCTTATATCATATAACTCCATTTATTTGTTATTGTTACCGTGTATTTCCCCGGTTCTACTGGTGAGCTTTCTGTTGAGCGGCTGTTCGCGGCCTTCTCCGGAGAGTCAGGCCACGGGAAATCTCACCCCCCAGACGGTGATGGCGTCATCGCCGCAGTTGCTCGCACTCGGCAAGACCACGTTTGAGCGCAATTGTGCGCCGTGCCATGGGTTGCAGGGGGACGGGCAAGGCCCCGCGGCCTATCTGCTCTTCCCGAAGCCGCGGGATTTCACCGCCGCGCGCTATCGCTTGGTTTCCACTTGGGATTTTACTCCCACCGATGAAGACCTTTTCAAGACCATTTCCCGCGGGATGCCGGGTTCGGCCATGCCCTACTGGGGCCACCTGACCGAGGAGACTCGCTGGGCGTTGGTTCACTACATCAAGGCCTTTGCCAAGAACCCGTTGGAGATTCGCTCGGACCATCAGCCGCAAAATCCCGCCGATCAACCGAGCGGAAAGATTCAGGTGCCGCCGGAGCCGCCCTACACTCCGGAGACCCAGGCGAACGCGGAGCGATTGTTCAAGGAAAACTGCGCCAGTTGCCACGGCGCCACCGGCAAGGGAGACGGCCAGCAGCAGCAGGAGGACTCCGAAGGGTTCGCGACGCGCCCCCGCGATCTGACTGCCGGCATCTACAAAGGAAACCCGGCCCCGGAGGATGTGTACAAACGGATCGCGGCGGGACTGCCGGGCACGCCCATGCCGTCGCACTCCCACCTCTACGGCAAGGACGCCTGGGACCTGGTTCATTTCGTGCGTTCGTTGTCCAGCGAAGAGCAGCGCGCTCGGGTGGAAATGAAACGGTTTCAGATCGTCGCGACGCGCGTCCCGAAGTTGCCCGAGCACCCTGACGACTCTGCCTGGAGGTCAGCCTCGGCGGTCGAGTTGCATCTGATGCCGTTGTGGTGGCGCGATCAACGCCCGGAAACCATTGCTGTTCAGGCCCTGCACGACGGGAAGGAGATCGCGTTTCAACTGATTTGGTCCGATGCGACGGCGGATCATACCGCCATCCGGCCGCAGGACTTCCGCGACGGTGTGGCCATTGAATTCTCGCTGACTCCGGAGGCTCCCCCCTTCTTCGGGATGGGAGAGGCGGTGCACGCAGGCCTCGTTGATATCTGGATGTGGAAGTCGGAACGGCAGGCGGACTTGGAACCCGCCTTCCAGGATATTGATAAGCAATATCCCAACATCGGCATTGACTCCTATCCGAACTCCCTGCGCTCCCCCCTGGAGCAGCCCACGCGCAACGCCCTGACGCTCGAATCCGATCCGACGTTCGTGACCGGATGGGGCGCCGGAAATATTGTGTCCGACCCCACTCGCAAGAGCGCCGCCGAAGACTTGGAGGCCCAGGGATTCGGTTCTCTGAAGGCTCATCCGATGACGGCCGGTGCGCAGCATGTTCAGCATGTGTCCGCTACGGGCGTTTATCTTACGGGTTCCTATCGGGTGGTCTTTCGCAGCCCCTTGACGGGCACCCAAGGCGATGTTTCGCTGGAGCCCGGAAGCAAATACCCGGTGGCCTTCGCCGTCTGGGACGGCAGCGCGGCGGACCGGGACGGCAAGAAGTCCATCACCATTTGGCAGGAAATCTTCATTGCACCGTAGCTCCCTAGAAATCCGTGCCGCGATCCGGCTCTGCGAGAGAGCGGACCAAAGGCCCGGGGATGAATACGGAGGGGTTCGGAAGAATTCGCAAGGAGACAGAAACCATGAGCCAGGAAACAGAGAAGATCAAAGCGGAGATGACCCGGCGCCATTTCCTCCGCTGGGTCGGAGTGGGCACCGGAGGCGCGCTGGCGGGGATGGGGGTCAGTTGCCGGTTCCTGCAACCGGTGGCGGGGCCGGAGAACCCCTTGTCTCGCAAAGTCGCCCGTGACTGGGAGAAAATCTATCACGACCAGTATCGCTACGACAGCTCCTTTGATTGGGTCTGCTCTCCCAACGACACCCACGCCTGCCGGATTCGCTCCTACGTCCGCAACGGAATCGTGGTCCGGCAGGGGGAAACCTATGATGTGCAGAAGTACGCGGACCTCTACGGAAACCATGCGACGGCCAACTGGAACCCCCGGCAGTGCGCCAAGGGCTACACCTTCCATCGCGTTCTGTACGGGCCGTACCGCCTGCGCCACCCCATCGTACGGAAAGGCTGGCTGGCCTGGGCCAACGCGGGCTATCCGGACCTGACCCCGGAACTCAAGAACCGCTACTTGTTTTCCACCCGCGGCCAGGACGAGTTTATCCAGATCACCTGGGAAGAAGCCTTCAAGAAGATCGCGGGGGCGCTGGTGGCGATTTCCACGCGCTACAGCGGCGACGAGGGAAAGAAGCGGCTCCTGGCCCAAGGGTATCAACCGGAGATGGTGGAAGCGACCGGCGGCGCGGGCACGCGCTGCGTCAAGATGCGCGGCGGCATGGGCCTGCTGGGAGTGATCGGCAAATACGGCATGTACCGGCTCAACAATTCCCTCGCGCTGCTCGATACGAGAATCCGCAAGGTGGAGCCGGAGAAAGCCCTGGCCGGCCGCAACTGGTCGAATTATACCTGGCACGGCGATCAGGCTCCGGGACATCCCTGGGTGCACGGGCTGCAAGCCTCCGATTGCGACTTCAACGACCTGCGCAACTCCAAGCTCATCATCATGGACGGCAAGAACCTGGTCGAGAACAAGCTGACCGATTCGCACTGGTTCATTGAGGTCATGGAGCGGGGCGGCAAAGTGGTAGTCATCGCGCCGGAGTACGGCCCTCCCTCGACCAAGGCGGATTACTGGATACCGATCAAGCCCGCCACCGACGCCGCCCTCTGGCTCGGCATCACCAAGCTCTTGATAGACCGCAAGGCGTACAACGAAGATTTTGTTAAGCGGTTCACAGATTTCCCGCTCCTGGTTCGCACGGATAACCTGCGCCGGCTGCGGGCGCACGAAGTCTTCCCGAACTACCGCAGTGCGCTCTCGGCCGAAGGCCCCTCGATGAAAGTTCAGGGACTCACGGCGGAGCAGCACACCCGGCTCGGCGATTACGTGATTTGGGACTCGGAAACCAACGCGCCCCGGCCCCTCACGCGGGACCAGGTGGGGGCGACGATGCCCTACCGGCCGGCATTGGAAGGGACGTGGGACGTTCGCCTGGCCAACGGCAGCACCGTCCGCGTGGCCACGCTCTGGACCCTGTATCAGACGCACCTGCGGGACTATGATCTCGATACGGTTTGCGAGATCACACAATCGCCGCGGAACCTCCTCGAGCAATTGGCGACGGATTTTGCCACCCTGAAGCCCGTGTCCATTCATCAAGGGGAAGGAATCAACCACTGGTTCCATGCCACGGAAATGAACCGCGCATCGTATCTTCCGCTGATGCTCACCGGCAACATCGGGATTCCCGGTTCGGGCTCCCACACTTGGGCGGGCAACTACAAGGCAGCCCTCTTCCAAGGGTCTGCCTGGAGCGGCCCTGGGTTCAAGGGTTGGGTGGCCGAAGACCCCTTCAAGCCAAGTCTCGATCCGAACACCCAGGGGAAGGACGTTCTGGCCCACCCCTACACCAAGGACGAAGAGCCGGCCTATTGGGACCACGGGGACCTGGCTTTGGTTGTGGATACGCCGAAGTATGGCCGCAAGAATTTTACCGGCCAGACTCACATGCCCACTCCCACGAAGGCAATCATCTTTTCCAACGTGAACTTGATCAACAACGCCAAGTGGGCCTACGGGGTCATCAAGAACGTCAACCCCAACGTCGAGATGATCGTGTCTCTGGACATTCAAATGACCGCCTCGATTGAGTATGCCGACTTGGCCCTGCCGGCCAACTCCTGGCTCGAATTCGAGGACCTGGAGGTAACGGGCAGTTGCTCGAACCCCTTTCTGCAAGTTTGGAAGGGAGGCATCCCGCCGGTCTTCAACAGCAAGGATGACCTGGCGATTCTCGCCGGGATCGCCTCCGCTCTCGCGGACGTGACCGGCGACCAGCGCTTCCGGGATTATTTCAAGTTCGAGCTGGAAGGCAACCGGAAGATTTATCTCCAACGGCTTCTCGATACCTCGACCACCACTGCCGGCTACACGGTGGATGACATTATGGCCGGCAAGTACGGCCCTCCCGGCGGCGCGTTGATGAACTTCCGGACCTATCCCCGCATCCCGTTCTACGAGCAGGTGCACGACAACGAGCCGTTCTTCACCGACACGGGCCGCTTGCACGCCTACGCGGATATCCCGGAAGCCATCGAGTACGGCGAGAACTTCATCGTCCACCGCGAAGGTCCGGAGGCGACCCAGTATTTGCCGAATGTCATTGTCAGCAGCAACCCTTATGTCCGCCCCGACGACTACGGGATTTCGCAAAGCGCCGAGCACTGGGACGCCCGCACCATCCGCAATATAAAGATGCCGTGGAGCCAGGTCAAAGGAACTCGGAATTTCCTTTGGGAGAAGGGCTACCAGTTCTGGTGCCTGACGCCGAAAACGCGCCACCGGGTCCACAGCTCCTGGTCGAACGTGGATTGGCACATGCTCTACGATTCGAATTTCGGCGATCCCTACCGGCTCGACAAACGGTCTCCTTCCGTCGGCGAACATCAAATGCACGTCAACCCCCAGGCGGCCCGCGACCTGGGGATCAATGACGGCGATTACATCTATGTGGACGCCAACCCCGCCGATCGCCCGTACCTGAATGTCAACCCGTCGGACCCGTTCTACCGCGTGGCGCGCTGCATGGTCCGCGTGAAATATAACTCTGCGTACCCCTACAACATCGTCATGATGAAGCACGCGCCCTACATCGCCACGGAAAAGAGCGTGAAAGCTCATGAGACGCGGCCGGACGGCCGGGCGCTCTCGGAGAACACCGGCTACCAGGCCAATCTTCGCTACGGCTCCCAGCAATCCATCACGCGCAACTGGCATATGCCGATGCACCAGACCGACACGCTGTTCCACAAGGCCAAGGTCGCCATGAACTTCCTCTTTGGCGGCGAGGCCGACAACCACGCGATCAATACGGTGCCGAAGGAGACCCTGGTCCGGATCACCAAGGCCGAGGATGGCGGCATGGGCGGCAAGGGCATCTGGAGGCCGGCGACCACCGGCTTTACGCCGGACAACGAGAACGACACCATGAAGCTCTACCTGGCCGGCGCGTTGACGAAGGTCAGAACCTGACGCCTGATCCGAGCCGCGACCATCCGAGCCGCGACCGTAAGGGAGCGGACAACGATTTTCGACCGATAGGAACACTGGAGAAAGCAACCGATGCCTTACGACGATCCCGATCCGGCTGATCCGAACATCCTGGTCGGAGTCCAAATCCCGGCGGAGGAAGGAAGCGAGACCGAGATGGCTTACGTCTTTGCCGAAGAGTTTGCCCGTCTCGGCTACTCCGAAGAGCGCCTGCTGGCTTTGTTCCACGAGCCGTTTTATGCGGGGGCGAACCGGGCGCTGCAAATTTTGGGGGAAGAAACCATCCAGTCCATCATCCGCGAGACGCTGGCCGTTTGGGGCCGCTGCCAGCTCGTGATCGAAGAAGCGCCGTCGCAGAAGGCCTGGGACGTGTCTTTGGAATCGCTGCAGTCGGTCGGGAACCCCGAACCGCGCGGAAAAAACGAGGTCAGCCATGAGTCAAGTCTATAACTGGCAATTGGGGCGGGAGATGAATTACCCCTACGAGGGGCAATACCCGGAGAGCCAATTCGCGTTTGTCTTCAACATCAACCGGTGCATCGCCTGCCAGAGTTGCACCATGGCCTGCAAGTCCACCTGGACCTTCAGCAAAGGCCAGGAGCATATGTGGTGGGCCAACGTGGAGACCAAGCCCTACGGCGGCTACCCGCAATTCTGGGACGCGAAAATCCTGGAGCTGCTGAACCGCGCCAACCCGGACAAGCAATTTTGGAGCGGACCCGCCGGGGAAAATCCCAAGTCACCCTACGGGCAGTTTGCCGGAAAGACCATCTTCGAGGCCCCCCTGCTCCTGCAACCGGCCAGCTCCCGCGTGCTCGGCTACCTGCCGACCGACGAGGAATGGAACTCCCCGAACATTTATGAAGACAACGCCGTCGGCCCCAAAGGGACCCGGTACAAGTTTCACGCCACGGGCGAGCAATTGCCGGTGCACAACACCTGGTTTTTCTACCTGGCGCGGATTTGCAATCACTGCACCTACCCGGCCTGCCTGGCCGCCTGCCCCCGCCAGGCCATTTATAAGCGCCCCGAAGACGGCATCGTTCTGCTCGACCAAAGCCAGTGCCGCGGCTACCGCAAGTGCGTCGAAGCCTGCCCGTATAAGAAAAGCATGTATCGGGGCAACACCCGTGTTTCCGAAAAATGCATCGCCTGCTATCCGCGCGTCGAAGGCACCGACCCGGAATCGAACGGCGAGCCTCTGGAAACACGCTGCATGGCGGCCTGCATCGGCCAGATTCGGATGCAGAGCCTGGTCAAACTCAACCCGGACGGAACCTGGGCCGAGGACCGCCAACATCCGCTGTACTACATGGTTCACGTTGCCAAAGTGGCTCTCCCGCTCTATCCGCAGTTTGGCACGTCACCCAACGGCTACTACATCCCCCCGCGTTGGGTTCCGCGCGACTACCTGCGGCAGATGTTCGGCCCCGGCGTGGATCGGGCGATTGAGCGCTACGAGAATCCCGACCGGGAGCTGCTGGCCGTGCTCCAACTGTTCCGCCGGTCGAACCGGATTATCTTCCGCTACGAGATCGAAGAAGGCCCGCTGGCCTACGAAGGTCCGTATCGCGGAAAGACCATCCGGATATACAACGACACCGTCATAGCGTTCGGAAAAAACGGCAAGGAAATCTTTCGGACCAAGGTCGAGGAGCCGCTCCATGTCCGCCCCAACAAGCACCAGAACTCGATCTAAGGCGCGGCAACACGGGCAGCCCGCCGACGGGAGGAGATGCGGGAGGAAATGATGGACAGCTTGGAAACGCAACCGTCCGACCGAGAGCAGCTTCGGGACCAGGCCATTTGCCGCAGCGTGTTGTATGGCGCTATCTCCCTGGGGCTTCACTACCCCACGGACGAAACGCTTTCCGTATTGCGGACGGAAGACTCCCGGCTGGCCTTGTGGGACGCGGCGTCCTTCCTGGCGGCCACCGGCGGCGCAGAGGACGCGCGGGGGCCTTCTTCCGAGAGAGCGCCGGCGGATCTCGTCGCCCGCGTCCAGGACTGGGCGACCAAGTTCGATTCGCTGTCGCTCGAGG
The DNA here is from genome assembly GCA_001767035.1 of Acidobacteria bacterium RIFCSPLOWO2_02_FULL_61_28. GTDB lineage: Bacteria > Acidobacteriota > Terriglobia > 2-12-FULL-54-10 > 2-12-FULL-54-10 > 2-02-FULL-61-28. The sequence goes on along the minus strand of MEKR01000069.1, from coordinate 774 downwards.
AGTTGCTCGCCCGCTTCGAAAAGCTATTCGGCCACACCGCGCGGGGGACGGTCTGTCCCTACGAGACCGAGTACGGACAGGAAGGGCTTTTCGAGCAGCCTCGGCAGCTCGCCACGATCATGGGGTACTACCAGGCGTTTGGGCTGACCACACGCACCGAGGAGCGCGAACGGGCCGACCATGCCGGCTGCGAACTCGAATTTCTGGACTTCCTCTGCCGCAAAGAGGCGTATGCGATCGAGTCGGGAGACGAGAGCATGGGGAGCGAGACCCGCAAGGCCCAGCGCCTCTTTCTGAAGGACCATTTGGGCCGCTTCGGGCGGGCCTTCGCGCGGATGCTCCGGGAACAAGAGCCGGACGGATTCTTCGGCCGGCTGGGTGATCTTCTGTTTGCCTTCCTGACGTGGGAGTATGGGCGGCTCCGAATCGAACCCGGCGCGGTTGTGCTCCCGCTTCGTTCCGCGGAGGACGACGCGGTTCCGATGGCCTGCGGAGGCAAGGAAGACTTGATCCAACTGGGAGTCCCCCGATAAGGTGGAGGCGCCGCGTGACCAATTCTGATTCCCCTCGACCGTTCTCGGTGGAGTACGACCCGCGGCTGGTCGAGGAAACCGTCTTGCTGCGGATTCCCGGCGCGGCGGAAGAACCCTCGTTTCGGCAACTCCGCGACCAAATCTATGTCGTGACGGACAGCGAAGAGCGCGAACGGCGCTTCCGGGAATTTCACGCGGAATGGTTCGTGCGGCTGCAAGTGGGACGTCCGATCACGGAGTC
>MEKR01000068.1 GCA_001767035.1 Acidobacteria bacterium RIFCSPLOWO2_02_FULL_61_28 | reverse complement strand
TCCGGTAAGATTCTCGGAACATTCAGTTGGCCGCATGGCGTGTCCTGCCCCTCCGAAAACGAGGTCTATGTCGCCGACATGAACAACTGGCGCGTGCAGAAGCTGGTCCCGCGTTCGACGAGGTGACGGCTAACCCGGATTTCTCACCACGCAGTCTGGAGCCAAGTTGTGCCCGCAAAATCCCCGAAAGGGATCCCCACGAGTAGCCGGGGGCAACGCCCCCGGAACCCGGACATCCCCCGGGAAATGCCGACCCCGAAGGGGTCGCACAAAAGTCCCGCAGCGAATCGGTCCGACCCTTTCAGGGTCGAGCCGGAATTCCACATTGTTCCGGGGGCGTTGCCCCCGGCTATTCACGTTTTGCCCTTTCAGGGCAACGGAAACGAATCTGCAACATCTGTTGCTGGTGAGAAATGCGGGCTAAGAACGAACCATACACCAACCGTGGAAATGGCCGTGCAGTTTTTCTGTCTATCCGAACTTCCTGCTGGCCGGACTGAATCGTGAAACAAAGCGTAGCGGTGGAAGCCGTCAGACCGCGGCTGACCGGCTCCCAAAGGCGGAGCTTCTGGACCGCCTGGGCAGGCTGGGCGCTGGACGGGATGGACTCTGTCATCTACGCCCTGGTGATGGTCCCGGCTCTGCGCGAGCTGCTCCCCAATTCCGGGATTCCTGCCACGACCGCCAATATCGGTTATTACGGCTCGCTTCTGTTCGCGCTGTTTTTGATTGGATGGGGGATCGCTATGGTCTGGGGGCCCGTTGCCGACCGCTTCGGGCGTGTGCCGACCCTCATGGCGACGATCCTCTGGTTTTCGCTCTTCACGCTGCTGAGCGCCTTCGCCACCAACATCTGGACGCTGGCGGTCCTGCGGTTGCTGGCCGGGATCGGGATCGGCGGCGAATGGTCCATGGGGGCCACGCTGGTCTCGGAAGCCTGGCCCGAGGAGCGTCGCAAGATGGGCGCGGCTTACATGCACACCGGCTACTACTTCGGATTTTTCCTGGCTTCCTTAGCCAACTTCCTGGTCGGCAGCCGTTATGGCTGGAGGTACATGTTCATCGTGGGAGGGCTGCCGGCGTTGTTGGTGGCGTTCAGTTACAACCGCATCCACGAGCCGGAACGCTGGGTGAAAAAACAGAGCGACCTTGCCGGAAAATGGACCATGCGGCGCGCCTTCTTTGAGATTTTTTCACCGAAGTACCGCCGCCGAACCATCCTCAACTCCATCTACTTTACTGCCTCGATTGTCGGCTTGTGGGGCGGCTCCGTCTATGTGCCGGCGGCCGTGACCTACCTCTCTGCGCAGGCGGGCCACACGGTGGCGGAGGGGGCGCGCCTGGCGTCGTACGGGACGGCGCTGCTCTCCATCGGAACGATTCTCGGGGCCTTGAGCGTTGGGGCGCTGGCCGACCGGATCGGTCGCCGGGCGAACCAAGCCATCTTCTTCGCGCTGATGGCCGTCTTTGTATGGCTGGCCTTCGGTCACATCTTCTACTTGCAGACGGGCGCGCTCTTCTGGTTCATGGCCTGCTTGTTCTTTCTTGGCTTCGGTGGGGCGAATTTCACGATCTATTCCTTTTGGATGCCGGAACAGTACGGCACGGAATGCCGGGCCAGCGCGCTCGCCTTTTGCTGCAACGTGCCACGCTTTCTCGGAGCGGGGATCACGTTCCTGGTGGGCGCGGGAATCCGCCATTTTGAGACGCTTGGGATTCCCGTGGCTCTGACGGCGATCGTGTTCCTCGTCGGGCTTCTGCTCCTGCCCTTCGGCGAGGAAACCAAGGGCAAGCCGTTGCCGGCGTAAACAAATCCGAGCCGCGCCTGCCCTGAGCGTAGTCGAAGGGACCGGAAGCGAGCGGCCTCAGTAGCGAGATGGGAGACGGCATGACGACCGAATCCGCGGCAGGCATCCGAAGCGTGATCCGCGAAGGGATGCGAATTGACTGGGACGTCCCCATCCCGATGGACGACGGCGTTGTCTTGCGCGCCGATGTCTTCCGTCCCGTTGCCGAAGGCCGCTACCCGGTCCTGCTGAGCTACGGCCCCTACGCCAAGGGCCTGGCCTTCCAGGACGGCTATCCCAACGCCTGGGAGCGCATGGTCGAGCAGCACCCGGATGTCGCGGCGGGATCGAGCAACATCCACCAGAGCTGGGAAGTGGTGGACCCTGAAAAATGGGTGCCGCACGGCTATGTCTGCGTGCGGGTGGACAGCCGCGGGTGCGGGCGCTCTCCGGGCTATATTGACCACTTCTCCCCGCGCGAGACGCGGGATTTCTATTCCTCGATCGAGTGGTCCGGGGTGCAGCCCTGGAGCAACGGCAAGGTGGGGCTGAACGGCATCTCCTATTACGGCATCAACCAATGGCACGTGGCATCGCTTCAGCCGCCGCATCTCGCGGCCCTGTGCATCTGGGAGGGGGCGGCCGACTGGTACCGCGACATGACGCACCACGGCGGAATCCTTTGCACCTTCTGGGCCAACTGGTATGACATGCAGGTGAAGACAGTGCAGTACGGGCTTGGCGATCGCGGCCCACGCAGCCGCGCGACGGGCGATCTGGCCTGCGGCCCGGACACGCTGTCGGAGGCGCAACTGGCTGCGAACCGGAGCGACTTCGGAAACGCGATTCTCGCCCACCCGTTGGACGACGAGTACCACCACGCCCGCTCGGCGGATTGGTCGAAGATTACGGTGCCCTTTCTTTCCGCAGGGAACTGGGGCGGGCATGGATTGCATCTCCGCGGCAACACCGAGGGGTTTGTCCGCGCAGCTTCCACGCAGAAATGGCTGGAGGTGCACGGGATCGAGCACTGGACCCATTTCTACACTGATTACGGCCGCCTGCTGCAAAAACGCTTCTTCGATTACTTCCTCAAGGGAGAGAACAACGGCTGGGAACGGGAGCCGCGCGTCCGGCTCCAGGTCCGCCACCTGGACCATTTCGAGGAGCGCGTCGAGCAGGAGTGGCCGCTGGCGCGCACGCAGTGGACGAGGCTGTATCTGGATTTCGCGCACGGCAGCTTGGTCTCCAGTCCGCCGACGCAAACCGCCAGCCGGTCCTTCGACGCAGCGGAAGACGGACTCACGTTTCTGACGCCGCCGTTTGAAACGCCAACGGAGATCACGGGTCCGTCGGCGGTGAAGCTCTTCGTCTCCTCGTCCACCGAAGACGCCGATCTCTTTGTGGTCTTGCGGGTGTTTACTCCGGACCTCAAAGAGGTGGTCTTCCAGGGAGCGATTGATCCGCACACCCCCGTCGGCCAAGGCTGGCTGCGCGCTTCGCATCGCAAGCTCGATGCGGCGCTGTCCACTCCCTACTGTCCCTACCACACGCATAACGAGCGTCAGGCGCTGCGGCCCGCGGAGGTCGCGGAACTCGACATCGAGATCTGGCCCACCAGCATCGTCGTTCCGGCAGGCTACCGGGTTGGTTTGACTGTTCGCGGCAAGGACTACGAATACGTGGTCGGCGGCGGCAGGCTCTCGCACTTCAAGAATGAGATGAGAGGTTGCGGGCCTTTCCTGCACGACGACCCGCGCGACCGGCCGCCGGCCATCTTTGGAGGAACGACCACACTTCACGCCGGCCCGGGCCGCCACCCCTCCGTGCTTCTGCCCGTCATTCCGGCCAAGTAGCCGGCCCCCAAGCTGCTGCATAGCGAGGCAACCGCGTAAGGGCATGGCTGAACCTGGATTATTCATAAGGGTTTTCGCAAAACGCGCTGGTCCAAGCGTTGTCAAGCAGCTTCTGTGGCCGTTCCCCTTTTCTCTAGCCCCGGCCTTCAGGCCGGGGTAAGCGGAGCAATTTATTTTACAGGCTGCTTTAGCAGCCTTCCGGTTTTCGGCTTTAGCCCTCGTTAAACCCTCTGGCTAAAGCCGGCCTTGGGAAGCCCGCTGAAGCGGGCTGGGGATCACTTCTTGACACTGCCTACCCAGCGCTGAAGCGCTGGGCTAGAGAAAAAGGACCGTCCTTCATGAATAATCCAGGTTCAGCCATGCCGAAAAGAAGCCTCATTCCCGATGGGCTTCAGCCACTGAGGTAGGTCCCTCAGCGGCTGAAGCCGCAAGGAAGTGGAGTGGATTTGGCGCGCCATTTACGGCACGACTGAAGTCGTGCCCTTACGTTCCAAATCCTCTACACCAACGCTGAAATTGGCTTAGGAGCGGAGAAATTCCAAGGTCCGCGCCCACGCGAGTTTCGACGCTTCCGGGTCGTGCCGGGGACCGGTATCGTTGAAGAACGCGTGATAGGCGTTGGGATAGACGTGGTAGGTGAATTTCTTGCCCGACTGCTTCATGGTCTTCTCGGTGAAGATGGCGTTGCCGGTGAGGCGATGGTCGAGCTGGCCGTAGTGCGCCAGGACCGGAGCCTGGATTTTGTCGAGTCCCGCCGCTGGCGTCGAGCCGTAGAAGACAACTGCGCGGCTGAGTTTCGGCTCCTCGGTCGCCAGCATAAAGCTGCGCCAGCCGCCCCAACAAAAACCAATGGAGGCAATTCTGGCGGCGTCCACTTCCGGACGGGCGCCCAGGAATGCAAAGCCGGCTTTCAAGTCCGTCACGCTGTCAAAAGCCGGCAACTGGCCAATCGCCCGGATGGCAGCCTCGGGGGAGCTCATGCTGGCGGTGCCGCCCACGCGGGAAAGAAGGTCCGGAGCCAGGGCTACGAAACCCTCGGCGGCAAAGCGGCGCGCAACATCGCGGGTGTGCTCGTTCAAGCCGCGATTCTCGTGGATCACGATGATGCCGGGATGTTTGCCGCCGCCTTTGGGCTTAGCCAGGTACGCCTCGACCTGGACGGAACCCGACGGGTAACGAACGGTTTCCGCATCCACGTTGGCCGCTTGCGTCTCGACCTGCGAGATCAGCGTTGCGGCCAGCCCGCTCGACTCCAGGAACAAGTGCGCCGCCGTGTAGCTGCCGGTCGCGGCGATGACGGACCGCAACAGCTCCCGCCGGTCAATGAGACCATGGCGATAGCGATGGATCGAACCGGCGATTTCTTCGTTCATACGCGATCAACCCCTTCTGCTCCGGCAGACGCTGCAACAGCGTCGAGGACGATGACGTACCTCCCGGGTTGTGTATGGTCCCCTCGCCCGCTAGCGGGCCTGCGCCTGAAGGCGCTGGGAGCGCAATTGATTCTTTAACTCTTGCAGCTCCTGCTTCGTCCGGAACTGCAAGCGCGCCACCTTGCTCGACCGCCAATAAGGAACGACGACGGTCGGCGGATAGCTGCGGTCGAGAACCGCGATGTGGCGCGTTTCGGCCCCATGGGTTGGCAGCATATATTCGGTCCACTTTTCAGTGGCGGGGTCAAACCTTCCCACGCTGTCGTTATTCATCATGTTGACCCAAACCACGTGGTTCTTGTCCACCACGGCGGCATAGGGGCCGGAGTCCTTGCTGGGCACCGGGTACATGGTTACTTTGCTGGTGCGGGTGTCAATCTTGGCGAGGTTCTCGCCCCACCAGTTTCCTACCCAGACGGCGTTGCCGGTGCGGTCGCCGCCCATGCGGCGGGGTCCCTGCGCCCAAGGCATCGCCGAATTCCATTCCGAGCCGGTCATGGAATAGAGCCTGCGCTCCTCCTCCGTAACGATCTCCATGCGCTCCTTGCGCGGCGGCATCTTGATTTCCGAGACCTTGCCGCTGGCGAAGTCGGCCCGGCCGACGATATCGAGCGACATCTCGGCCCAATAGCCGTTGCCCTGGGAGTCGGCCGCCACGCCGTAGGTAGTGCCGACGCCGTCAGCATTGGTAAACACGAGGGATTTGAAGTCGGTGAATTTCCCGGTGTCGGGATCAAACTGGATGGCGCCCATGCGCGTCGAGGCCCAGATTTTTCCCTTGCCGTCCACATCAATCGCGCCACCGACGCCGCTCACTCCCGCAGGGGGAGTGTAGACCTCGAGTTTCTCTGTGGCGGGGTCCAGGCGCGCCAGACTGCCCTGACCGCCTTCCGCCCCGTCGCCGCCCGCCGAAAGGTTGAACCAGAGATTTCCTTTCTGGTCCCGTCGAATGCCGTGGCTGTTGCGGACATTGCCGCGGGCATCCACGGACTTGTAGGTCGTCACCTCGCCGGTCTTGGCGTCAATCTTGGCGTAGGTGCGCCGAGGGTTGCCGAAGGAATCCACCACCCAGATGTTGCCGGAGTGATCAATCTCGACATCGTGGGTGCCGCGGGTGAACGCCAGACTCGTGGGAGTGCCTTCCGACCAGTCGCTGCCGTCCTGCGCCGGAAATTCGCCGGGCGTGGACGCGGGTTCGATATCGTATTCCGTGATGACGGCCAGCGTGGCTTCCCCCTTCGGCCGGGATACGATCACCGGCTTCAAGGCGCCGGCATTCGGCCCACGCACCTTGGTGAGATAATCGGCCAGGTTCTCCCGATGGTATTCGATGATGGGCAAGGGGGCGCGGTCCGCGCCGGGCAAGGCCCCGGCGAGGTTGATGACCTTCATGAAGTCGAGGATGGCCACCCAGCCTGTCCGGTCGAAGCGATTTTGCAGGACATAGCTCGGCTGGTGGCAGCCGGTGCAACTGGTCTTGAAAACATGTTTGATGCGACGGTCCTGGAGGGTGGCCTCCGGCAAGGAGGCAAACCAATCGGCTCCGGTCATCTGGCGGGCGATGTCCTTGGCGGGCCCGAGCGTGAAATCCTGCCGCGAAACCGCGGGGCCGGCCAGCGCGGCCTGTGCGCGCGAAGTGGCGAATCCCACGGCCTGCGCCCACGCGCGGTATGTTCCGCTCGACAGCGGCGGGAACACGTACACGCCCTCCTCATCGGTAAAGACGCTGGTGGTGTACGAGGTTCCTTCCGCACGCACCGATACGGTGACGCCCTCCATCGGTTGGCCAGTGGCGGTGCGAATGGTGCCGGTCAGGATCGCGCCGCCGGGGATGCCCGCCGGCCCTGGGATGGCCTGCGCCGAAACTTCCCGCACTGCCAGAAGGCTGCCTGCCGCCAACAGCAAAACATAGATCGTAGCCCGGAGTTTCATGGTGGCTTCCCTCCTTGGGAATTATTCGGGTGCTTTCTTGGGTTCGGTTTTCTTCACTGTCTTGAGATAGGTGATGATGTCGTCAATTTCCTGCGGTTCGAGGCCGTACTGGAACCCAGGCATGCGCACCGTGCCTCTGCGGATGAACTCGCGGACGACGGGTTCCTTGCCGGTCACGGTTTCCGCGCTCAACGCCGGCCCCCAGGTCCGACTGTCGTCAATGACCAGAGGCATATGGCAGACCGCACACCGCTGCTGGAACATTTTCTTGCCATTAAATTCCGCGTCGGTCAAGGACCCTTTTCGATAGGCGTCTTGTGCCGGGAGCGAAGAACCCGCAAAGATTCCGAACATCGCCATGGCGAACAGAATCCATCCGCTGGCCGGGAGGCGGCGGCCTCCGAGCATTTGCCCCTGACTACCCATCTGAATCTCCGCCTTGTGCTTGCTTTCAAATGCCTTGCGTATACAAATTACCCTCCCCGTCCGCCTAGTGTCAAGTCAATTCGAGGCGCGGTAGTGGTTCAATTTGGCGTGGCGCGGGCTCGCAATCCCGCCGGGGGGATTTTCGCAGGGCAGGGAGGGACAATTCGGATAATGGCCTGGTTAATTACCTTGCAGGGCTTTCACGTGCGCCGCCACGCTCTCGGCCAGTCCGTCGAGCCGGTACCCGCCTTCCAGCACGGAAACAATCCGTCCCTGGCAGAGCTCGTCGGCAAGCCGCGTGACCACGCGGGTGATGGCGGCAAAGCCTGCGGGCGTAACGTCAAAGCGCCCCAGCAGGTCCTGGCGCATCCCGTCAAAGCCCGCGCTGATCAGAATAAAGTCCGGCTTGAAATTTCGCGCCGCGGGGACCAGCCGGCTTTCGAAGGCTTGCAGAATCTGGGCATCGCTCGCGCCCGTCGGCAGCGGCACATTGAGAATTTTTCCAAGTCCCTTCCCCGCGCCTGTCTCCGACGGATTGCCGCTCCCCGGGTACGCGCCGTAATGGTGGGTGCTGAAGTAGAAGACCGAACCGTCTTCGTAGAAGGTGTCCTGGGTGCCGTTCCCGTGATGGTAGTCCCAGTCCACAATCAAGACGCGCTGAAGGCCGTGGGTCTTCTGGAGATAGCGGGCAGCCACGGCGACGTTGTTGAAGATGCAGAAACCCATGCCGCGGTTCGGGGTGGCATGATGGCCTGGAGGCCGCACGGCGCAGAAGGCGTTTTTCACCTTGCCTGCCATTACGGCGTCCACCGCGTTCAGAACTCCGCCCGCCGCAGAGTAGGCTGCTTCGAGCGAGCCCGGAGAGACCAGCGTATCGCCCGTGCTGAGGTCCCGCAGCCCATCGAGGTTCGACAATTCCCGGCGAACCACAGCCACGTAGGAAGGACTATGGACCAGCGCCAATTCCTGGTCCGTTGCGCGACGGGGAGCAATTCGAATCAGGCTTTGGAGCACTCCCGCCTTCTCCAAACCGTTGCGGATGGCTGTCAGGCGCTCGGGCCGCTCGGGGTGGCCGGTGTTGCCCGCCAGGTGGCGCAGATACACATCATCGTCGAGCAATCCCGTTTGCCGCGACGGTGTCGCCGGGGGAGGCGCCGGCCGTTGCGCGGGGTTTTCCTCAAAAGGCATAATTGCCCCCAAAGCGAGAACGATCGTACCAAACCCCAGGCACAATGGTTTCACGGTCGAACCCGAAGGGCGCTCTTCCCGGCTACTCGACTCTCGCCCAAACCTGGGTCTTGCCGAGGAAAAGGATCGAGCCGCGGACATTCAGTTTCTTGCCGTCGGGCGAAGGTTCAATCTTGCAGGCGTACACCTTGCCGGTATCCGGCTCCAGAATCTTGCCGTTGGTCCACTTCGCGCCGTCCTTTTTCATGTCCCAGATGAGGGGCAAGCCGGCGATGGGTTTGTCCTTGCTCTCCCCGGTGCACTTGGTGCAGGTCGCGGTGGTGTCCTCGACGCCCTTCTTCACAAGCTTTTCCACCTTGCCCATGAGCTTGCCATTTTCCTCATAGGTCCGGATCAGCGTGGTTTTGTCCGGCTCCTCGCTCTTCCAGAGTCCCACCGCCAGATTGGACTGGGCAAACGTGGCGACGGCAGAGAGACCGGCAATCGCCAACAGACCGAACACTTTCTTTCCAAAATGTTTCATGTTGTTTTCGCTCCCGTCAAAAGGATTCTCGGTATTATAGACCGAAACGACGCCATTGCGCTCTTCTCCTAAATCGCATAGACTTCCGCCTTGTAAAAATTGCAGGTTGGAGTAGCAGTCGGCTATGCCCTGGCCGCAAATTTACACGCCGCTCGGCCCGCTGTGGCTTTCGGCCCTGGTGGCGGCGTTGCCGGTGATCGTGCTGCTGGGATTGCTGGGGTTCCTGCGCGCGCGGGCGCACTGGGCGGCGCTGGCCGGGCTGGCCGCGGCGCTGGCGATTGCCTTGTTCGTCTATCAAATGCCCCTGCCGTTGGCCTTGGCCGCAGCCGGCTACGGCGCAGCCTACGGGTTGTTTCCCATCGGCTGGATCGTCCTGGCAGCCATCTTTGTCTATGACATCACCGTCGAGACCGGGAAGTTTACAGTTGTCCGGCGGACGATTGCCCATCTGGCGAACGACCGCCGCATCCAGACCCTGCTGATCGCCTTCAGCTTCGGAGCCTTTATCGAAGGGGCGGCCGGATTCGGCACTCCGGTGGCCATCTGTGCGGCCATGCTGATCGGCCTGGGATTCCAGCCGCTGGCGGCGGCAGGGCTGGCCTTGATCGGCAATACGGCCCCGGTCGCCTACGGCGCGCTCGGCACGCCGATTCTGGCGCTCGCCGGGGTGACTGGGCTGCCGCTCCAGGACTTGAGCGCCATGGTCGGACGCCAGCTCCCGTTCTTTTCGGTGCTCGTGCCCTTTTGGCTGATTTGGGCCATGGCGGGCTGGCGCGGCATGAAGGAAGTCTGGCCGGCGTGCCTGGTGGCGGGCGTGACCTTCGCCATCCCGCAGTTCCTGGTGAGCAACTTCTACGGCCCGACGCTGGTGGACATCATCGCCGCCATGGTCTCGATCCTCTCGCTGGTGACCCTGCTCCGGTTCTGGCAGCCTC